>NZ_BLJG01000007.1 GCF_009932375.1 Pseudomonas juntendi | reverse complement strand
TAATGCCAGTCAGTTAAGTAATTTGGGGCCGCTTTGCGACCCTTCGCGGGCACGCCCGCTCCTACAGGGGATAGCGCATCTCTTGCGTTCAGCGCCAAACGTGTGGGAGCGGGCGTGCCCGCGAAGGGCTGCAAAGCAGCCCCAGTAACGCTTAACCGACAGGCATTAGGCCGCAGCCGGGTTCTTTCATGGCACAGGCCAGCAATCAGAGCAGCGAACGGCCCTTGTTGGCGGCAATGCGCATACGCAAGGCGTTGAGCTTGATGAAGCCAGCAGCGTCGGCCTGGTTGTAGGCGCCGCCATCTTCTTCGAAGGTGGCGATGTTGGCATCGAACAGCGAATCATCCGATTTACGGCCAACCACGGTGACATTGCCTTTGTACAGCTTCAGCCGCACCACACCGTTCACGTTGACCTGCGAAGCGTCGATCATCTGCTGCAGCATCACGCGCTCCGGGCTCCACCAGTAACCGGTGTAGATCAGGCTGGCGTACTTGGGCATCAACTCGTCTTTGAGGTGAGCAACTTCACGGTCCAGGGTGATCGACTCGATGGCACGGTGGGCCTTGAGCATGATGGTGCCGCCAGGCGTCTCGTAGCAGCCACGCGACTTCATACCGACATAACGGTTTTCGACGATGTCGAGTCGGCCGATGCCGTTGGCACCGCCGATGCGGTTCAGGTCGGCCAGAACGGTTGCGGGGGTTTTCTCGACACCGTCAATGGCAACGATGTCGCCGTTGCGGTAGGTGAGTTCGATGTAGGTAGCCTGGTCCGGGGCGTTCTCAGGCGAGACACTCCAGCGCCACATGTCCTCTTCGTGCTCGGTCCAGGTGTCTTCCAGAACACCGCCTTCGTAGGAGATGTGCAGCAGGTTGGCGTCCATCGAGTACGGCGACTTCTTCTTGCCGTGGCGCTCGATCGGGATACCGTGCTTTTCGGCGTAGTCCATCAGCTTCTCGCGGGACAGCAGGTCCCACTCACGCCACGGGGCGATGACCTTGACGCCAGGCTTGAGCGCGTAGGCACCCAGCTCGAAACGCACCTGGTCGTTGCCCTTGCCGGTAGCGCCATGGGAAATGGCGTCTGCGCCGGTTTCGTTGGCGATTTCGATGAGGCGCTTGGCGATCAGCGGGCGGGCGATGGAAGTACCCAGCAGGTACTCACCTTCGTAGACGGTGTTGGCGCGGAACATCGGGAACACGAAATCACGCACGAACTCTTCGCGCAGGTCGTCGATGTAGATCTCTTTAACACCCATTGCCTGAGCCTTGGCGCGGGCCGGTTCGACCTCTTCGCCCTGACCCAGGTCAGCGGTGAAAGTCACCACTTCGCAGTTGTAGGTATCCTGCAGCCACTTGAGAATCACCGAAGTATCAAGGCCGCCGGAATACGCCAGTACGACCTTTTTTACGTCCGCCATGCCATCACTCCACGGGGTTGTACGGAAAAGGACCGATTCTAACGGCGTTAACGATAAATTTACAGTGGCGCGACAGCTTCTGACGACAAAGCGACAAGAACTTTCACAGGGGCGACGGACGGTAGTGAGGCAGGCAAGTCAAGGGCCTGCGGTGCACGCGGCTGTCCAACCTCAAGGTTGCCTGGCCGGGGCAGCAGCAGCAGCAGCAGCAGCAGCAGGGACTTGTTCGGTCGGTTTCTCCACCGGTTTTTCAGGCACCACCACCCGGTCCAGCTCGATGTTCACCCGCCGATTCCGCGCCCGGTTGGCTGCAGTGTTGTTCTTGGCCACCGGGTAGCGCTCGCCGTGGAAGCGTACGGTGATCTGCTCATCCTTGATGCCACGAGCCTTGAAGTAGTCCGCCACCGCCAGCGCCCGGCGGCGTGACAGGTCGCGGTTGGTCAGGCGATTACCGCTGTTGTCGGAGTGACCGTTGAGCTCGACATGGTTCACCGAAGGGTCGGCCTTCATGTATTCGAGAATCACATCCAGCCTGGCCTTGGCCGCGTCATCCAGTTCGATGCCCCCGCCCGGGAAACCGACCTGGGTCTGGCGCACCTGATCGTAGTTCATGGGCAGCAGCTTGGCGGCACACACTTGGTAATCGCTGTAGGCCTTGGCAAAGCTCACCGGCAGTACCCGCACCTCCATGGGCCGGCCAGCTTCGCCCGCATAGCTGCGCACCACCGTGCTGCGCCCGTCCAGCAAGCCATTGATCAGGCGGCTGGCCTGGCCTTGCGACGAACTGAACAACACGCCAGTACGGGCCATGCGCACGCTACCCAGGTTGATATCACCACGACCGGGTTGCCACGGCGCCGCCGCCGCCAGCAGGCTGGCAGTGCCGGCCCCCAGTATGTTGCTGGCCGAGCGCAGCTGGAACACTGCCT
Organism: Pseudomonas juntendi; assembly: GCF_009932375.1. Classification (GTDB taxonomy): domain Bacteria; phylum Pseudomonadota; class Gammaproteobacteria; order Pseudomonadales; family Pseudomonadaceae; genus Aquipseudomonas; species Aquipseudomonas juntendi. The sequence goes on along the minus strand of NZ_BLJG01000007.1, from coordinate 33,619 downwards.
GCTCGCCCGCCCGGCGCACGAACTCACCACTGCCAAAGCCATCGATCGGCTGGATCAGCCGGCACTCGAACGGGTCACCCTCGACCTTCCAGGCAATGTTCTCCATGCGCGTCTGGAAAGTCAGCGCGGCAGCCGGCAGGCTGGCGAACAGGGTCAACAGGGTCAGGTAACGCTGGCGCACGGGCGGCTCCACAATTTCAACGGCTTACCTGCAGGCTATCGGACGCCAACCGGAAAACTTGATAGCCGTGCTCGGCCCAGGGTTTTCCGGTAGCATTGGGGCTTGAGTTCGACCCGCCTGGAATCCCCAATGTCCGATCGCCTGACCCTCCTGCGCCCCGACGACTGGCACATCCATCTGCGTGATGGTGCCGTCCTGCCCCACACCGTTGGCGATGTGGCGCGTACTTTCGCCCGCGCCATCATCATGCCCAACCTGGTTCCGCCGGTGCGCAACGCCGCCGAGGCCGGTGCCTACCGTGAACGCATCCTCGCTGCCCGCCCGGTAGGCAGCCGCTTCGAGCCGCTGATGGTCCTGTACCTCACCGACCGTACCAGCCCCGAAGATGTGCGTGCCGCCAAGGCCAGCGGTATCGTGTATGCCGCCAAGCTGTACCCGGCGGGCGCCACCACCAATTCCGATTCGGGCGTGACCAGCATCGACAATATCTTCCCGGCCATCGAGGCATTGGCGGAGGTCGGCATGCCGCTGCTGGTGCACGGCGAAGTGACCCGCAGCGAAATCGACGTGTTCGACCGCGAGAAGCGCTTCATCGACGAGCACATGCGCCGCCTGGTCGAGCGCTTCCCGGCCTTGAAAGTGGTGTTCGAACACATTACCACCAGCGATGCCGCGCAGTTCGTCACCGAGGCACCGGCCAATGTTGGCGCGACCATCACCGCGCAACACCTGCTGTACAACCGCAACCACATGCTGGTCGGTGGCATTCGCCCGCACTTCTACTGCCTGCCGATCCTCAAGCGCAACACCCACCAGGTGGCCCTGCTGGATGCAGCCACCAGCGGCAACCCGAAGTTCTTCCTCGGTACCGACTCGGCCCCGCACGCCCGTCACGCCAAAGAAGCGGCCTGCGGCTGCGCCGGCTGCTACACCGCCTACGCGGCTATCGAGCTGTACGCCGAAGCGTTCGAGCAACGCAACGCGCTGGACAAGCTGGAAGGTTTCGCCAGCCTGCACGGCCCAGCTTTCTATGGCCTGCCGGCGAATACCGACACCATCACCCTGGTCCGCGAAGAGTGGACCGCCCCGCAGAGCCTGCCATTCGGCGAGCAAACCGTGGTGCCGCTGCGCGCTGGCGAGAAATTGCGCTGGCGCCTGCTGGAGGAAAACGCGTGAGCGAAGACCTCTACGAAGACGACCTGGAAAGCCAAGGCAACAGCGGGTCGCGCCATCCAATGGCCGAGCGCTTCCGCGGTTACCTGCCGGTTGTAGTGGACGTGGAAACGGGCGGCTTCAACAGCGCCACCGATGCCTTGCTGGAAATTGCTGCAGTGACCATCGGCATGGACGAGAAAGGCTTCCTGTTCCCCGAGCACACGTACTTCCACCGGGTGGAGCCGTTCGAAGGCGCGAACATCGAGGCGGCCGCGCTGGAGTTCACCGGCATCAAGCTCGACCACCCGCTGCGCATGGCAGTCAGCGAGGAAACCGCGCTGACCGATATTTTCCGCGGTGTGCGCAAGGCCCTGAAGGCCAATGGCTGCAAGCGGGCGATTCTGGTCGGCCATAACAGCAGCTTCGACCTCGGCTTCCTCAACGCGGCCGTGGCGCGCAATGACGTGAAGCGTAACCCGTTCCACCCGTTTTCCAGCTTCGACACGGCCACCCTGGCCGGCCTGGCCTATGGCCAGACCGTACTGGCGCGGGCTTGCCAAAGCGCCGACATCGACTTCGATGGGCGTGAAGCGCACTCGGCGCGGTACGACACCGAGAAAACGGCGGAGCTGTTCTGCGGCATCGTCAACCGCTGGAAGGACCTGGGCGGCTGGCGCGACTTCAACGATTGACCTGTGGGCCGCCTGGCGGCCCTTTCGCAACACAAGCCCGCAGCCACCACCCAGGCACAAAAAAACCGGCCACCAGGGCCGGTTTTTCATGCGCGCCGCAATTACAGCTTGCCGGCGTTCTCGCTCAGGTAGGCGGCTACGCCTTCTGGCGAAGCATTCATGCCTTTGTCGCCTTTTTTCCAGTTGGCCGGGCAGACTTCGCCGTGCTCTTCGTGGAATTGCAGGGCGTCGACCAAGCGCAGCAGTTCGTCCATGTTACGGCCCAGTGGCAGGTCGTTGACGATCTGCGAACGAACAACACCGTTGGTGTCGATCAGGAAGGCACCACGGAAGGCCACGCCACCTTCGGACTCAACGTCGTAGGCTTTGCAGATTTCGTGGGTCATGTCGGCAGCCAGGGTGTACTTCACCTGGCCGATGCCGCCGTTGTTGACCGGGGTGTTGCGCCAGGCGTTGTGAGTGAAGTGCGAGTCGATGGACACGCCGATCACTTCTACGTTGCGCGCCTGGAAATCAGGGATGCGGTGGTCCAGGGCGATCAGCTCGGACGGGCAGACGAAGGTGAAGTCCAGCGGGTAGAAGAACACCAGGCCGTACTTGCCCTTGATGGCCGAAGCCAGGTTGAAGCTGTCGACGATCTCGCCATTGCCCAGCACGGCCGGTACGGTGAAATCGGGGGCTTTCTTACCAACGAGTACGCTCATTGTAATCTCCTGATGAGGGTGTAGAACCGTTTGCCGGGCCAGACGGGCCTGCCCGACATCCAACAAAGGCGACCATCATACACGGCTTCTGATGACAGGCCGAATCCAACGAGCAGGCAACCGCCGGTCGCTCAAGCACGGGCCTTGCAGAAAGTGCTTTGACAAGCATTCTCATTAACATTAAGCTCCAACCCATCGACTCAACCAGCGATGGTCAGCCCTTATGTATGTGTGTCTTTGTGTCGGCGTTACTGACGGACAGATCCGCGACGCGATCTATGAAGGATGCTGCAGTTACAAGGATGTGCGAGCCGCGACCAATGTCGCCAGCCAGTGTGGCAAATGTGCCTGCCTGGCCAAGCAAGTAGTCCGCGAGACCCTGACCGAGCTGCAGGTCAGCCAGGCCGCCCTGCCCTACCCGGTAGAATTCACCACCGCCTGAAACCAGAATTTCCAAGAACCGGACCTAGTGTCCGGTTTTTTTATGCCTACATATCAATAAGTTAGGGCACCAACGCGGTTCACAAACATTCTTATTCCTATTAATTTTCATTTATTATTCAATCACTTAGGTTTGACACACTTGCGCATCGGGCTCAAACTTCCTGCTATTGGCACACTTCTACAGGGCAGGAACCCAAATGAAAGGCGACGTAAGCGTCATCCAGCATCTCAACAAGATCCTCGGAAACGAGCTGGTCGCGATCAACCAGTATTTCCTGCACGCACGCATGTACGAAGATTGGGGCCTGAACAAACTCGGCAAGCACGAGTACAAGGAATCGATCGACGAGATGAAGCACGCTGACAAGTTGATCAAGCGTATTCTCTTCCTCGAAGGCATCCCTAACGTTCAGGACCTGGGCAAGCTGTTGATCGGCGAGCACACCAAGGAAATGCTCGAGTGCGACCTTAAGCTCGAACACAAGGGCCTGGCCGATCTCAAGGCCGCCATCGCCCACTGCGAAACCGCGGGTGACTTCGGCTCGCGTGACATGCTGGAAGATATCCTCGAGTCCGAGGAAGAACATATCGACTGGCTGGAAACCCAGCTGGGGCTGATCGACAAGATCGGTATCGAAAACTACCTGCAATCGCAGATGGGCGAAGAGTAATCACCCGCTGCATAAAAAAACCCGCGATCAGCGGGTTTTTTCATGCTTGCCGAAATCAGGCTTCGGCAGCTTTGGCCTTGGCGGCGGCGTCCTTGATCAGGGCCTGCAGCTCACCCTTTTCGAACATTTCCAGCATGATGTCGCTACCGCCGACCAGCTCACCGGCCACCCACAGCTGCGGGAAAGTCGGCCAGTTGGCGTACTTTGGCAGGTTGGCGCGGATTTCCGGATTCTGCAGGATGTCGACGTAGGCGAACTTCTCGCCACACCCCATCACAGCCTGCGATGCCTTGGCCGAGAACCCGCACTGCGGGGCATTCGGCGAACCTTTCATGTAAAGCAGAATGGTGTTGTTGGCAATCTGCTCTTTGATCGTATCGATGATATCCATCTAGCACCTCAGCTGAACTTTCCGACGCGATCGTCGGCACGGTGAGGCATTGTAACGGAAAGCCGAGCAGCATGCTCGGCCTTGCCATCGCTCAAGCGGCCTCGACCTGCACGGGTACGCCATTGAGCGCCGCATTGCCCGACACCGGGTCACGCAAGCGCTCGTCGGTAAGGTCATTGGCACTCACGCCAGGCTGCGCCTGGGCGACCTGCAGGTGTACGCCCTGCCGGCCATGACCGAACCCATGGGGCAAGCTGACCACACCGGGCATCATGTCCTCGCAAGCCAGTACCTCGACTTCCAGGGCACCGGTGCGCGAGCGAATCCGCACCCGCTGGCCATCCTGCAGTTGCCGCTGCTGCAGATCGTGGGGGTGCATCAACAACTGGTGCCGGGGCTTGCCTTTGACCAGCCGATGAAAGTTGTGCATCCATGAGTTGTTGCTGCGCACGTGGCGGCGCCCGATCAACAACAGTTCGTTCGACGCTGGCGGTGCTTGCCGGGCCAGCCGCTGCAAATCGTCCAGCAGCACCTGGGGCGCCGCTTCGATCGCCTTGCTGGCAGTGGCCAGGCGAGCCTCGAGGTTGGCGCGCAACGGGCCAAGGTCCAGGCCATGCGGGTGCTCATCGAGCTTGGCCAGGGAAAGCTGCCAGGCGGTTGCCTCGCCGTAGCGGCCTTTGCGCAGGGCCAGGTCGATCATCTGTGCGGGCGCCACGGTTGGCTTGATCTCCAGCCCGGCACGCCTGGCATAGGCCTGCGCCAGCCCGACAAAAATTTCCCAGTCATGCAAGGCGCCCTGCGGCTTGGCCAGGATCGCCCGGTTGAAGCGCGTGATGTTGCGCACGGCCAACAGGTTGAATGTGCTGTCGTAGTGATCATTTTCCAACGCCGAGGTCGAGGGCAGGATCAAGTCGGCATGGCGTGTGGTCTCGTTGATGTAGAGGTCGATGCTGAGCATGAACTGCAACCCCTCCAGCGCAGCGTCCAGCTGGCGGCCGTTGGGCGTGGACAGCACAGGGTTGCCGGCCACCGTCACCAGGGCATGCACCTGCCCCTCGCCGGGCGTCAGCATTTCTTCGGCGAGGGCCGCCACCGGCAGCTCACCGCCGTATTCGGGCAACCCCGATACCCGGCTTTGCCAGGCATTGAAATGCCCACCCGAGGTGGTTGCGACCAGGTCCACGGCCGGCTCCGTACACAACGCCCCACCGGCGCGGTCGAGGTTGCCGGTCACCAGGTTGATCAGTTGCACCAGCCAATGGCACAGGGTGCCGAAGGTTTGCGTCGACACGCCCATGCGCCCGTAGCACACCGCCTTGTCGGCGGCGGCGAAATCCCGTGCCAGCTGCCGGATCTCGGCCGCCTCGATGCCACACAGCGCGCTCATGGCCTCGGCGCTGAGAGGCGCCAGTGCCGCGCGAACCTGCTGCAGACCATTGACCGGCACGTGCGAGCGCCGCGTCAGGCCCTCGTCGAACAGCGTGCTGAGCAGGCCGCACAACAGCGCCGCATCGCCCCCGGGGCGAACGAACAGATGGCGGTCGGCCATGGCCGCCGTTTCGCTGCGCCGCGGGTCCACCACCACCAGGCGCCCACCGCGCGCGCGCAGGGCCTTGAGCCGCTTCTCCACGTCGGGCACCGTCATGATGCTGCCGTTGGAGGCCAGCGGGTTGCCGCCAAGAATCAACATGAAATCGGTATGGTCGATATCCGGGATCGGCAATAGCAAGCCATGCCCGTACATCAGGTGGCTGACCAGGTGCTGCGGCAACTGGTCCACCGATGTGGCAGAGAAACGGTTGCGTGTTTTCAGCAGGCCGAGGAAATAATTGCTGTGGGTCATCAACCCGTAGTTGTGCACGCTGGGATTGCCCTGGTACACGGCCACGGCATTGCGCCCATGGGCCTGCTGGATCGCCCACAGCCTGTCGGCGGCCAGGGTAAACGCTTCATCCCACTCAATCGCCTGCCAGTGCTCCCCTACCCGTTTATGGGGCTGGCGCAAACGATCCGGGTCATTCTGAATATCCTGCAACGCTACCGCCTTGGGGCAGACATGGCCGCGGCTGAACGGGTCGTGGGGGTCGCCCTTGATCGAGCTGATCTGCGCCCGCCCCGCGTCGTCATGGCTGATTTCGATGTTGAGCCCGCAGATCGCTTCGCACAGGTGACACGCACGGTGATGCAGGGTCTTGGTCATGGCCGCCTCTGCCTTGTTGTTGGGTAGTGAACGAGCTGAAACTATGCGCCCCGCACCCTACCCCGGCCAGCGCGCTTCGCCGCGTGAATCCACCGACATCAGTGGCACGATTTGCGACAGCCATTTGCCAAATTGCCAGCAAGCCGTGTACAACCTGCTGTAGCAAATAAAAAACAGCACAGCCCAATGGGTAGAGACACGCCTTGCAACGTCTTTGCAGGCGGGCTGCTGTTTCCCCTCTTGGCTTTAGGCGACATTTACTTATAGTATTGCGCCTTTCCCTTTTTCGTCCGCCCCCGTGCGGCTTACGCCGCAGGTCACTCCCGTTGTCAAAAAAACCATACGGTCGACCTGCATACTGTTGCAGATAAGGTAGTCAATCATGAGCGCTAGGCACTTTCTCTCCCTGCTGGACTTCACCGCCGACGAATTGCTCGGGGTGATCCGCCGCGGCATCGAGCTGAAGGACCTGCGCAAGCGAGGCGTGCTGTTCGAGCCGCTGAAAAACCGCGTGCTGGGCATGATTTTCGAGAAGTCCTCGACCCGTACCCGTGTGTCGTTCGAAGCCGGCATGATCCAACTCGGCGGTCAGGCCATTTTCCTGTCGCCGCGCGATACCCAGCTGGGCCGTGGCGAGCCGATTGGCGACAGCGCCATCGTGTTGTCGAGCATGCTCGACGTGGTCATGATCCGCACCCATGCCCACAGCACCCTCACCGAATTCGCCGCCAACTCGCGCGTGCCGGTGATCAACGCGCTGTCCGACGAGTCGCACCCGTGCCAGTTGCTGGCCGACATGCAAACCTTCCTCGAACACCGCGGCACCATTCAAGGCAAGACCGTGGCCTGGATCGGCGACGGCTTCAACATGTGCAACTCCTACATCGAGGCCGCCAGGCAGTTTGACTTCCAGTTGCGTATCGCTTGCCCGGAAGGTTACGAGCCTGACCCACGCTTCATGGCCATTGGCGGTGACCACGTGCAAATCGTGCGCGACCCCAAGCAAGCCGTAAGCGGTGCCCACCTGGTGACCACGGACGTCTGGACTTCCATGGGCCAGGAGGAGGAAACTGCACGGCGCCTGGCGCACTTTGCGCCTTACCAGGTCACCCGCGAACTGCTCGACCTGGCGGCACCCGACGCCCTGTTCATGCACTGCCTGCCTGCCCACCGTGGCGAGGAAATCAGCCATGACCTGCTCGACGACCCGCGGTCCGTCGCCTGGGACCAGGCTGAAAATCGCCTGCATGCACAGAAGGCCCTTCTCGAATTCCTTGTCGAACCGGCTTACCACCACGCATGAGTCAACCCTTACTGCTCAACCTGCGCAACCTCGCCTGCGGCTACGGCGACCAGCGCATCGTCCAGAACCTCAACCTGCACCTGAACGCAGGCGACATTGGTTGCCTGCTGGGTTCATCGGGTTGCGGCAAAACCACCACCCTGCGCGCCATCGCCGGCTTCGAGCCGGTGCACGACGGCGAGGTCCAGCTGGCGGGCGAGGTAATTTCCCGAGCCGGTTTCACCCTGGCCCCGGAAAAGCGCCGCATCGGCATGGTGTTCCAGGACTACGCGCTGTTCCCGCACCTGACCGTGGCGCAGAACATAGCCTTCGGCATTGCCAAGCACCCCCGGCAGGCGGCAGTCATCGAAGAAATGCTTGAGCTGGTCAAGCTGGCTGGCCTGGGCGGGCGTTACCCGCATGAGCTGTCTGGCGGCCAGCAGCAGCGGGTCGCGCTGGCCCGTGCACTGGCCCCCGAGCCACAGTTGCTGCTGCTCGACGAGCCGTTCTCCAACCTCGACGTGGAGCTGCGCCGGCGGCTGAGCCATGAGGTGCGTGACATTCTCAAAAGCCGCGGCACCAGTGCAGTTCTGGTCACCCATGACCAGGAGGAAGCGTTTGCCGTCAGCGACCAGGTCGGGGTGTTCAAGGAGGGCCGCCTGGAACAGTGGGACACACCCTACAATCTGTACCACGAGCCACAGACACCGTTCGTTGCCAGCTTCATCGGCCAGGGCTATTTCATTCGTGGCCAGATGGTCAGCCACGAGGCGGTCAGCACCGAACTGGGCGAGTTGCGGGGTAACCGCGCCTACATCATGGCCGTGGGCAGCTCGGTGGATGTGTTGCTACGCCCGGACGATATCGTGCATGCACCAGGCAGCCCCCTGCAGGCCAGAATAGTCGGCAAGAGCTTCCTCGGCGCCTCGACCCTGTACCGCCTGCAGTTGCCGACCGGCAGCCAGCTGGAAGCGATATTCCCCAGCCATGACGATCAGCAGGTAGGTGACGATGTCGGCATTGCGGTAAAGGCCGACCACCTGGTGCTGTTCCCGGCACCCGGTAGCGTTGCGGCGCAGTTGTCGCCCCTTGAGAACGGGGTTCGTCGCTACAGCTCGGCGACCTGATACAGGGTGCTGGGGCTGCACGGCAGCCCCAGCTTCTCAGCCCCTGCCAATACCGGCAAATTTGCCCTGGGTATGCTCGGCCAGCACTGCGGCCGCCAACTCCACCTCAAGCCCTCGCCGTCCGGCACTGACATGGATGGTTGCAAAGTTCTGCGCCGAATCATCGATGAAGGTGCGCAGGCGTTTCTTTTGTCCCAGCGGGCTGATTCCACCCACCAGGTAGCCCGTAGCGCGCTGCGCCGCCGCCGGGTCGGCCATCTCGCACTTCTTCACCCCGGCAGCATGGGCCAGGGCCTTGAGGTCCAGGGTGCCTCCCACTGGCACCACCGCCACCAGCAACTCGCCTTTCTCGCTGCTCGCCAGCAACGTCTTGAATACCTGCTGCGGGTCCAGCCCAAGCTTCTCTGCCGCCTCCAGCCCATACGACGCCGACTTGGGGTCGTGTTCGTAACTGTGCACGCGATGCTCGGCACGATGCTTCTTCAATAGGTCTAGGGCGGGGGTCATGCAGGGGCTCCGGTCTGGGACGGCTCGGCGGCTACTTTAGGACAATTCCCACATGGCAGCCAGCGCACCGCAATCGCGCAGCTCTGGCACGGGCATCCGAAACCGATTTTAGCGGCCATTTCGTGACTGGTCGTTCACTTTCGACCTTTGACATCAGCGTTTCTTGTCTATATTTTTTCGTTTCTGAATACATGGTGCACGTTAAAGGTGCACTTCCCTGCTCGGTATCAATGGGGATGGACGCCGAGCTTTGCTGTCGAGCGCCAAGCGCCTCACAACAAAAACAACGAGGTCATACATGACGACTGCTCTACGCCAACCCACACTGTCCAGCCAATGCCTGGCCGAATTTCTCGGCACGGGCTTGCTGATATTCTTCGGCACCGGCTGCGTTGCCGCGCTCAAAGTCGCGGGCGCCAGCTTCGGCCTGTGGGAAATCAGTATCATCTGGGGTGTCGGGGTAAGCATGGCCATCTACCTCAGCGCCGGCATTTCCGGCGCGCACCTGAACCCGGCCGTGAGCATCGCCCTCACCCTGTTCGCCGGTTTCGACAAGCGCAAGCTGCCCTTCTACATGCTGGCCCAGGTGTGCGGCGCATTCTGTGGTGCAGCACTGGTCTACACCCTGTACAGCAACCTGTTCTTCGATTTCGAACAGGCGCACGCCATGCTACGCGGAAGCGAAGCCAGCCTGGAACTGGCGTCGGTGTTCTCCACCTACCCCCACCCCTCACTCTCCACCGGCCAGGCCTTCCTGGTCGAAGTGGTGATCACCGCTATCCTGATGGCTGTGATCATGGCCCTGACCGACGACAACAATGGCCTGCCGCGCGGCGCCGTGGCGCCGCTGCTGATCGGCCTGCTGATCGCCGTGATCGGCAGCGCCATGGGCCCGCTGACCGGGTTCGCGATGAACCCGGCCCGTGATTTCGGTCCAAAGCTCATGACATTCCTGGCGGGCTGGGGCGAAATTGCCTTCACCGGTGGGCGCAGCGTTCCTTACTTCCTGGTGCCGATCTTCGCGCCGATCGTTGGCGCCTGCGTGGGCGCCGCGGCCTATCGCGGCCTGATCGCCCGCAACCTGCCTGTTGCAACTGCCGAGCACCCTGAGACAAATGACAACCGCCAGGGCGATACTCAAGCCAGTTGATCGCGGCATCACACACAGCCCTGACCCCCTATTCTTGCAAGGCCTACGACCATGACAGACACCCAGGATAAGAACTACATCATCGCCCTGGACCAGGGCACCACCAGTTCGCGAGCGATCATTTTCGATCGTGACGCCAACGTGGTGGGTACCTCCCAGCGCGAGTTCGCCCAGCACTACCCGCAGGCGGGCTGGGTCGAACACGACCCGATGGAGATCTTCGCCACCCAAAGCGCGACCATGGTCGAAGCCTTGGCCCAGGCGGGCATCAGCCATGCGCAGGTTGCCGCGCTGGGCATCACCAACCAGCGCGAGACCACTGTGGTATGGGACAAGGAAACCGGGCGCCCTGTATACAACGCCATCGTCTGGCAGTGCCGCCGCAGCACCGAGATCTGCGCCCAGCTCAAGCGCGATGGCCATGAAGACTACATTCGCGAAGCCACGGGCCTGGTCACCGACCCGTACTTTTCCGGCACCAAGCTGAAATGGATCCTCGACAACGTTGAAGGCGCCCGTGAACGGGCCGAACGTGGCGAATTGCTGTTCGGCACCATCGATACCTGGCTGATCTGGAAATTTTCCGGTGGCAAGGTCCATGTCACCGACTACACCAATGCCTCGCGCACGCTGATGTTCAACATCCACAGCCTGCAGTGGGACGACAAACTGCTGGAGATCCTGGGCATCCCGCGGCAGATGCTGCCTGAGGTGCGGCCGTCGTCGGAAGTGTACGGCCACACCAAGAGCGGCATCGCCATCGCCGGTATCGCCGGTGACCAGCAGTCGGCCCTGTTCGGCCAGATGTGCGTGGCACCGGGCCAGGCCAAGAACACCTACGGCACCGGCTGCTTCCTGCTGATGAACACCGGCAGCCAGGCCGTGAAGTCTTCCCATGGTCTGCTCACCACCATTGCCTGCGGGCCACGGGGCGAAGTGGCCTATGCATTGGAAGGCGCCGTGTTCAATGGCGGCTCCACCGTGCAGTGGCTGCGTGACGAGCTGAAGATCGTCAACGACGCACTGGATACCGAGTACTTCGCCAGCAAGGTCAAGGACAGCAATGGCGTGTACCTGGTGCCGGCGTTTACCGGCCTGGGTGCACCGTACTGGGATCCCTACGCCCGTGGTGCGCTGTTTGGCCTGACCCGCGGCGTGAAGGTGGACCACATCATTCGTGCGGCCCTCGAGTCGATCGCCTACCAGACCCGCGACGTGCTCGACGCCATGCAACAGGACTGCGGCCAGCGCCTGTCCGAACTGCGCGTGGACGGTGGCGCAGTGGCCAACAACTTCCTCATGCAGTTCCAGGCAGACATCCTCGGCACCTGCGTGGAACGCCCGAAGATGCGTGAAACCACAGCCCTCGGCGCAGCATACCTGGCGGGCCTGGCCTGTGGCTTCTGGTGCGGCCTGGACGAGTTGCGCGACAAGGCCATCATCGAACGCGAGTTCAGCCCGCAGTTGGATGAAGCGCAGAAAGAAAAGCTGTACGCCGGCTGGAAGAAGGCCGTAGATCGCACCCGCGATTGGGAAGATCACGACGCCTGAGGGACCCTCAGCGATGCCGCGGTCCCGCCATGGGATCGCGGATCGCGGTTCGCAGCCCGGGCCAATGCGTCATAGCCCACTGGCCGTAGTCTCCGTCCTACGGCATCATTGCAGAATTTGTCCGGCAGCCCCAAAGGACCGCCCATGAATCTGCCCCCACGCCAACAACAAATCCTCGAACTGGTGCGAGAGCGCGGTTATGTCAGTATCGAGGAAATGGCGCAGCTGTTCGTCGTGACGCCACAAACCATCCGCCGTGACATCAACCAGTTAGCCGAACTCAACCTGCTGCGCCGCTACCACGGGGGTGCCGCTTACGATTCGAGCGTCGAAAATACCGCCTACGCCATGCGTGCCGACCAGATGCGCGACGAAAAGCAACGCATCGCCGAGGCCGTGGCCAGGCAAATACCCGACCATGCCTCGGTGTTCATCAACATAGGCACCACCACCGAATCCATCGCCCGGGCCCTGCTCAATCACAACCACCTGAAAGTCATCACCAACAACCTGCATGTGGCCGCCATTCTCGCGGCCAAGGATGATTTCGAGGTGCTGGTGGCAGGCGGCACGGTGCGCCGCGATGGCGGCGTGGTCGGCCAGGCCAGCGTCGATTTCATCAACCAGTTCAAGGTCGATTTCGCCCTGGTAGGGATCAGTGGCATTGACGAGGACGGCAGCCTGCTCGACTTCGACTACCAGGAAGTGCGGGTGTCCCAGGCCATCATCACCAATGCCCGCCAGGTTATCCTAGCCGCCGACTCCAGCAAGTTCGGGCGCAACGCCATGGTGCGCCTGGGTTCGATCAGCCTGGTGGATTGCCTGGTGACCGACCAGGCCCCCGCCCCCGCCCTGACTCAACTGCTCAACCAGTACAAGATCCGCATCGAAGTGGTGTAAACGCCCCACCGGCCATCGGGCTGTAACGCCCTCAGATCGAGCGCTGCGCGATCTGCGGGCGACTCGGTGCGCGAAGGGTTCAAGCGCATTTTCGTTAATGTTCATTTACTTGCCATGTGATCAGTTTTTTCTATGAAAACTGACTGGCAAGCGCCCTCCTGTTGCGCTAGTATTTTCGGAAACGAACATTAATGTTCATATTCGATATGAACAGTTTCAGGAGGCCTTGCCCGTGTCCCAGCCCGTTTCGTCCCAGCCAGCACTCGCCGACTGCTACGACATTGCCGTAATCGGCGGTGGCATCAATGGTGTCGGCATTGCCGCCGATGCCGCTGGCCGGGGCCTCAAGGTGTTCCTGTGCGAAAGGGACGACCTGGCCCAGCACACCTCATCGGCCAGCAGCAAACTGATCCACGGCGGCCTGCGCTACCTAGAGCACTACGAGTTTCGCCTGGTACGCGAAGCGCTGGCTGAACGTGAAGTGCTGCTGGCCAAGGCGCCACACATCGTCAAGCCCATGCGTTTCGTGCTGCCACACCGCCCGCACCTGCGCCCGGCCTGGATGATTCGCGCTGGCCTGTTCCTGTATGACCACCTGGGCAAGCGCAAGCGCCTGGGCGCCTCGCGCAGCCTGCGCTTTGGCCCGGGCTACCCGCTCAAACCGCAGATCACCCGCGGTTTCGAGTACGCCGACTGTGCAGTCGACGATGCCCGCCTGGTGGTGCTCAATGCCATGGCCGCCCGCGAACACGGCGCTCACATTCTGACCCGCACCCGCTGCCTGCGCGCCGAGCGTGTAGATGGCCTGTGGCAGGTAGACCTGCTGCATGCCGACGGCAAGCAACAGCGCATTCGGGCACGCGCCCTGGTCAATGCTGCCGGCCCTTGGGTGGCCAGTTTCATCAAGGACGACCTCAAGCTCGATGCGCCCTATGGCATTCGCCTGATCCAGGGCAGCCACCTGATCGTGCCGCGCCTGTATGAAGGCGAACACGCCTATATCCTGCAGAACGAAGACCAGCGCATTGTCTTCTGCATACCTTACCTGGAGCGCTTCACCCTGATCGGCACCACCGACCGGGAGTACAGCGGCGACCCGGCGAATGTCGCCATTACCGACCAGGAAACCCAGTACCTGCTCAACGTGGTCAATGCTCATTTCAACCATCAGCTAAGCCAGGCCGACATCCTGAATACCTATTCCGGGGTACGTCCGCTGTGCAACGACGAGTCGGACAACCCGTCGGCCGTCACCCGCGACTACACGCTGGCGCTGTCGGCAGAGGTCGGTCAGGCCCCGCTGCTGTCAGTATTCGGCGGCAAACTGACCACCTACCGCAAGCTGGCGGAATCGGCGATGGCCGAGCTGAAGCCCTTCTTCAGCCAGATGCGCGGCAGCTGGACGGCCACCGCGCCCCTGCCGGGTGGCGAACACATGACCACCGCACAAGCGCTGCTGGAGCAACTGTTGGCCCGCCATGGCTGGCTGCCGGTGGATATCGCCAAACGCTGGGCGAATACCTATGGCAACCGTGTCTGGCAACTGCTCGATGGCGTGAATGGCCCGGATGACCTCGGCCAGGCCATTGGCGGTGGGCTATTCGCTCGCGAAGTCGACTACCTTTGCGAGGCTGAGTGGGCGACGACCGCCGACGACATCCTGTGGCGCCGCACCAAATTGGGCCTGTTCACCCATGCAGCAGAACGCCTGGCCCTGGAAAACTACCTGCAACAAACCCGAGTCGGGCTTGCCCAGGGCAACGCCGCGTGATGCGGCGCTGCTGCGCAGGCTCAAAGCCTGCTGTGCAGCTCCTGCGCCAGGGTTAGCAGCAAGCGTCGCTCGGCCTGCTCGTATTCGTACTTGAGGGCCTTGCAACGCAGGGCGAAGGTCCAGTCGTCGATCTGCCCCTGGCTTACCTGCTCCTCGAGGCTTTCCATCCGATCATTGAGCGGTTGCAGTACGTGCTCGAAGCGCGCCGGGTGGCGCTCGCGGGCATGGACCTCCCAGAACGGCCGCTGCGCCAGGGAGCCAATCACTTGCTCAGGTGTCTCGTTTGCCAGAATCTGGTCGCGAGCACGCAGCAGGTCGCTGCTGGTGACATGGGCAAACCCTGGGTAGTGCATCTCATCGTGCTCGATGGGCAGGTCAAGGGTGGCACTCAACTTGAGCCGGTAGTACAGCCGGGTCTCGACCTCATCCACGCCGACCGTACGCTGCGCACGCAGGCGCTCGATGTGGCGCACGGCAAGCCGGTCGACTTCGTCCAGGCGCCAAAGCGAACGCCCCAGACGCCATAAACGCCCCTCCAGCCCCGCCGGCTCACCGCCTACCGCGCGCTCCACCATTACACCCAGCTCAAGCTGCTCCAACGTCAACAGCAGCCGGTCTTCACACGTCCTCGGGCCACCGGCTTCAGCGAACAGGCGCACACGCACAGCCTCATGTTGCTCGCAGAACTCCAGAATGCGCCAGATACGCGCGCGGTAACGCGCCGGCGCCAGGTCGAAATCTTCCGCCCCCGCGAAGTCCGCCAGAAACCGAAACAGGTCGGCGGCGCCACGCTCTGCGCCTAACGCGTCGTAGATGGCGCGCCAGCGCATCCGTTGTTGTGCCTCGGCCGTACCGGCCAAGCGCTCGAACAAGGCGTCGTCAACAGGCCGGTGCTGACGCATGCGGCCAGCACCGGGTTGCGTTGCCCTGGCCTGCTCAAGCAGGGCTTCGTCGGCCTCGTCGAGCGGGTTATCGTGCAGTGCCTGATCTTCCAGTTGCAGGCGCAGCCGTGCCAGGTCCTGGCGCAACTGACGGATACGGTTGTCACGCAGATCGACCCTGGCTCGCCAGGACACCGCCTCGGGCATGTGCTCAAGGCCGGTGGACCTCAGCCGCACTTCGCGCAGGTAGCGCAGTGTGGTCAACACCGGCGCACGCCCCAGCGGGTTGTGGCTCAAGTCCAGAAGCTGCAGGTTGCGCACCTGCACCAGGCGGCCCTCACCGCCACTGTCCAGCACGATATGGTTACGCGACAGCGTCAACGTCCTGAGCTGCTCCAGGCTTTCCAGCCCTGCCGGAATCGCGGTC
This sequence comes from Pseudomonas juntendi, assembly GCF_009932375.1. Lineage (GTDB taxonomy): Bacteria > Pseudomonadota > Gammaproteobacteria > Pseudomonadales > Pseudomonadaceae > Aquipseudomonas > Aquipseudomonas juntendi. Next base: position 17,585 of record NZ_BLJG01000007.1, on the reverse strand, counting down.
AGCCGATTGCGCGACAGGTCCAGTTCCACCAGGTTGCCAAAGCGCAGCAGGAAGTCTTCGTCGATTGCAGTAAGGCCGCTGTCCCGAAGGTACAAACGTTTGACATGATCGAAACGGATGCCCTGCGGAAGCTGTGGCAAGCTGCCGAAGTGCTCGCCATCCAGGTCCAGTACGTAATCGCCCGATACATTGACCACCTTGCGCCTCCAGCAGCGGCGCAGGGCGGTCTCCAACCGACGTCGCCTCACGCCCTGCAGCGGGTTGCTGGCGGCCTGGCGCCACTGGCGCAAGCAAGTGCGCAGCTGTGCCAGGTGCTCTTGCAGTTGCGTGTAGTGCTCCCACAACCCTGCATCTCCATCGTTGACGTTCAGCAGGTAGGCCTGTATCTCATCGTCGCTCAGGGTGGGAAAAATCTGCTGAATGCCCCGCCGGATTGCTTGCCGTTCGCCGCTTCCGCGCCCGCTGAGGGGGTAACCCAGGCGCCCATCGCCGAAACGCCGGGGTGGGCGGAAGGCGCTGTGCACAGGCTGCATGCCGCACCATGTGGCGGCCTGTTCCCGGTCACTTGCGGCACTGCGCAACAACCACTGGCCGAAGGCTTCTTCACCCAGGCCACCATTGCCCAGCTCTGCCAACTGCGCCTCATCCAGACTCGTCAGCAATGCCCACTGCAAGCTGTGGGAACGCGCCGATCGTGAACTGCGGTAACCGTCGCCGCGCCTGAAGATGTATTGCACCTGCTCGGCGCCCTCACTGCCGGCACTGGCCAGCAGCGCCCCCCGCGCAGTGCGCTCACGAAGCTCCAGCCTTAGCGTCGGCGGCCAGGCAAGCCGTTCACCCAAGACCCCGAAAGCGATCCGCTCGCTGTCGGCGTTGACTGCACGCGGCAGGTACAAGCCGGCACACGCGCGGTCCAGCCGGCGTTCACGCAGTTGCCAGCGTGCCCGCTCGGCCAGCGCCAACGGCATGCGTTGCCGTTCCAGCAATTGCTCCCGCTCGACGCCGCTGCACTGCGCCATCAACTCAACCAGCTGACGCCTCGACAAACCGGGGAACGCCCTGGCCAACAGGCTGCTGCCGTGCTCCGCCACGCTATCGGCAAGCTGCTGCTCCAAGGCCGGGCCGGCCAGGTCGGGGAAGCGCTCATGGGCCCGGTAGACATCCAGCGCATCATACAGCCGTGCCGGGGCATCCACCTGTTCCAGATGCAGGCGCCGCAGCCGGGCTTCACTCAACCCCGTGGCCTGCAACAGGTAATCCGCAGCGGCATCGGGTACGCCGGCAAGCCTTGAACTCAGCCGCCTGACCAACTGGCCGGCCCCCTGCCAGTCCCCTGGCCGCTCCAGCTCATGGCGCCAACCATCGCCACCGTTACTTTCGAGCCTGGGCTGCCAGGCTTCGCCACGCGATGCGTGGCGAATTCGCGTGCTGCCATGCACCGGATCCTCGCTCACCCGGTACATGGCCCCGTCCAGGTGCCATACCCACTCATGCAGGTCATCTCCAGGGCTCCAGTCAATCGAATACCCCGGCAAGTTCGCTGCAACCAAACCAGCCTTTCCGGCCTGGTCACGCATCGGCTGCAGCGCGTCCACGAACGGCACGCGCTGCAGGTAGTGCCGCACCACGGAAGCCCCGGTGGCGATCAGCGCACCCGCAATCACGGTTTGCGCAACACCGAACACATGATCCATGGCACCCTGCCGGTCGCCGATACGCCAGTCCTGGTAGCCTTCGTACACTTCCCCGGCCAACTCCACCGCCGTGTAGGCCAACAAGCCCTCGCCCAGCACCGGAACGAACATGCCTGCCAGGTTCAAGAGGTTCAGGCCCAGTTCCCGATAGGCGTGCAGCCGAGCATCGCGCTCCTGTTCATCGAGGTCTGCGGTAGGTACGGCCAGCACGTGGGCATCATCGAGCAGTTTGTCTATCTGCAACCCACGCAGATGGCTGAACAGCGATGTGTCGATGGCCAGGTGCCTGCCATCGAGCTCAGGCACCTGGTGCGCCGCACTTGCCTCTATCCGCTCCTCGAGCAGTTGCTGAAAGCCAACCCGGTCGCGCTCGCTGATGAAGCGGCTGAAGAACCGGCGGTAGGGTGCCGTCGTCAGGCGCCGGGCCAATGCCCGGAACACGTCTTCCCAGGACCGATAGACGCGAACCGGAGACTGCGGGTCATTCGGTACCCAGACGCATACACCCTGCAGGTCCGCACCCACCGCCGGCCGCAGCTCCAGTGTCACCACGCCTCGCACACATTTGCCCAGCAGGTACAACTGGCGTGGTGCGACCTCACCCGGCACCGCCGGCACCGTGGGTAAGGCGGTAATACAGGGCAACAGCAAGCGGTAGCTGTTCTCGTCCAAGTCACCTTTGAGCAATGCGCAGCGCACTGCCACTTCCAGGTCGGCGCGGGCGTTTTCCTCGAAACACCGGTGTACAGCGGCCTTGGCCGAGCCAGGTGCAGCACCTGGGGCATCGTCCGGCGCCAGGCACTGGCGCAAGATGGCCTGGTAGCGCCCGCCCACATCGGCCTCGCGGCAGCGCCCGGCGAATACCTCGTAACCCACCGGCACGTGCTCGCCCTTTGCGTCCAGTAGCCAGCCCCGGCGGCTGGGCGACGGGCGCGTGTCGACGATATGGAAATTGTGCAGTACCGCCGCCAGCAACGGCGTGGAAGATCGTTGCATGTGCCGGCGAATGGGCCACCCCGGCGCCATCGGCGGCAATGTAACGGTGCGCTCGATACCCACATGGCTACGGCGCAAGTCCGTGATCGTCAGGTCGGCACGGTTCAATACCTGGTTCAAACGGGTAGCTGCGAACTCATCCAATGCCGGAATGGCTTGCAGGATTCGGTACAGCGAATGGGTCGCTTCTTCCTGGGCGTGCAGCGCGCGGCGCAAGGCAAGCAGCCAGTCGATATTGCCATGGGCCACCAGCCATGCAGGCAGGCGCCGGGCAATCAGGGTATCGATCGATTCAGCGGGAAACAATGGCTCGGTCATCGGTTCAGCTCCAGCGACAAGGGCGCCGAGTCAACCAGCCCTCCAGCCAGAGGCTGAGGTACACCCATAGCCCCAACCTGGGTTCGTGCAGCGAGCCCGCCTGAGCAAACAATCGGTTTTCCGACCGTAGCAACCAGGATAGTTCGGAAAACCGAACGAAAGCCCGAGGTAGACGCACTCCGCCAGGGCCCCGAGCGCCCGGACGATCAGGTTTTTTGCTCGTCAAACCCGTTTGGCACGACTCATGCTCTACACTCTTCAATCGAATGCACAGCGCTTCGCTGTATTCGTTGAACGAAAGAGTCCGCCAACGGCTCCATAAAAAAAACAAACACGTCGAGGAAAATTTGATGCGTATCGTTCGTCATCTGTTGGGCGCCACCATTGCCGCTGCGATCATTGCTTCGCCAGCCATGGCCGAAGAACTGACCGGCACCCTCAAGAAGATCAAGGACTCGGGCACCATCACCCTGGGCCACCGCGACTCTTCCATTCCATTTTCCTACCTGGCCGGCAAACCCGAGCCCGTGGGCTACTCGCATGACATTCAGCTGGCTGTCGTCGATGCCCTGAAAAAACAACTGGGCACGGACATCAAGGTCCGCTACAACCTGGTCACCTCGCAGACCCGTATCCCGCTGGTGCAAAACGGCACCGTCGACCTGGAATGCGGCTCCACCACCAACAACGTCGAGCGCCAGCAGCAAGTCGGCTTCTCGGTCGGCATCTTCGAAGTCGGTACCCGCCTGCTGACCAAGGTCAAGGACGGTCAACCTGCATACAAGGACTTCCCGGACCTGGCTGGCAAGAACGTGGTGACCACCGCCGGCACCACCTCCGAGCGCATTCTCAAGGCGATGAACGCCGACAAGCAGATGAAGATGAACGTGATTTCCGCCAAGGACCACGGTGAAGCCTTCAACATGCTCGAAAGCGGCCGCGCCGTAGCCTTCATGATGGACGACGCCCTGCTCGCCGGTGAAATGGCCAAGGCGCGCAAGCCGGCAGACTGGGTCATCACCGGTACCCCGCAGTCGTATGAAATCTACGGCTGCATGGTGCGCAAGGGTGACGAGGCGTTCAAGAAAGCGGTCGACGATGCCATCGTTGCCTATTTCAAGTCGGGCGAAGTCAACAAGAGCTACGACAAGTGGTTCCAGCAACCGATCCCGCCAAAAGGCCTGAACCTGCAGTTCCCGATGAGCGATGAGCTGAAAAAACTGATCGCCGAGCCTACCGACAAGGCCGCGGACGAGAAGCAGTCCTGATCCTCAGATAACGGCCTGGTGCTCGACAGCACGAATCAAACCCTGCAGGCCACTCATTAGTGTCTAACCTTTCATCCGAGGGCGCCCAGCGCCCCCGGATGTACCAAGGTGCCCGTGAAACAACCGTCTGAGGGGAAATCCCGATGAATTACAACTGGGACTGGAGCGTGTTCTTCAAGTCCACCGGCGTGGGCAGCGAGACTTATCTCGACTGGTACATCACCGGCCTGGGCTGGACCATCGCCATCGCCATCTCCGCCTGGATCATCGCCTTGCTGCTGGGCTCGGTGCTCGGCGTCATGCGCACCGTGCCGAACCGCCTGGTATCGGGCATCGCCACCATCTACGTGGAGCTGTTCCGCAATGTGCCGCTGCTGGTGCAGCTGTTCATCTGGTACTTCCTGGTGCCAGACCTGCTGCCCGAAGGCCTGCAGGAATGGTTCAAGCAAGACCTCAACCCGACCACCTCGGCGCTGATCAGTGTGGTCATCTGCCTGGGCCTGTTCACTGCCGCCCGTGTCTGCGAGCAAGTGCGCACCGGCATCCAGGCGCTGCCGCGCGGCCAGGAATCCGCGGCCCGCGCCATGGGTTTCAGCCTGCCGCAGATCTACACCAACGTGCTGCTGCCCCAGGCCTACCGGATCATCATTCCGCCGCTCACCTCCGAATTTCTCAACGTGTTCAAGAACTCCTCGGTGGCCTCGCTGATCGGCCTGATGGAGCTGCTGGCGCAAACCAAACAGACCGCCGAATTTTCCGCCAACCTGTTCGAGGCGTTCACCCTGGCCACGCTGATCTACTTCACCCTGAACATGGGGCTGATGCTGCTGATGCGCATGGTCGAGAAGAAAGTCGCCGTGCCTGGCCTGATTTCCGTGGGGGGCAAGTAAATGGACATGGATTTCAGCGAAATCATCCCGGCCCTGCCCGCCCTGTGGGAAGGCATGCTCATGACCTTGCAACTGATGGTCATGGGTGTGGTGGGCGGTATCGTGCTGGGCACCATCCTGGCGCTCATGCGGCTGTCATCGAGCAAGCTGCTGTCGCGGCTGGCCGGGGCATACGTCAACTATTTCCGCTCGATCCCGCTGCTGCTGGTGATCACCTGGTTCTACCTGGCGGTACCGTTCGTTCTGCGCTGGATCACCGGCGAGGACACCCCGGTGGGTGCCTTCACCTCGTGCGTGGTGGCGTTCATGATGTTCGAAGCCGCCTACTTCTGTGAAATCGTCCGCGCCGGCGTGCAATCGATCTCCAAGGGCCAGATGGGCGCCGCCCAGGCCCTGGGCATGACCTACAGCCAGACCATGCGCCTGATCATCCTGCCGCAGGCGTTTCGCAAGATGACCCCGCTGTTGCTGCAACAGAGCATCATCCTGTTCCAGGATACCTCGCTGGTCTACACCGTGGGCCTGGTGGACTTCCTCAACTCGGCACGCTCCAACGGCGACATCATCGGGCGCTCCCATGAGTTCCTGATCTTCGCCGGGGTCGTGTACTTCCTCATCAGCTTCTCCGCTTCGTGGCTGGTCAAGCGCCTGCAAAAAAGGATCACCGTATGATTTCCATCAAGAACGTCAACAAGTGGTACGGGGACTTCCAGGTACTGACCGACTGCAGCACCGAGGTCAAGAAAGGTGAAGTGGTGGTGGTGTGCGGCCCATCGGGTTCGGGCAAGTCCACCCTCATCAAGTGCGTCAATGCCCTGGAGCCGTTCCAGAAAGGCGATATCGTGGTTGATGGCACCTCGATCGCCGACCCCAAGACCAACCTGCCGAAGCTGCGTTCGCGGGTGGGCATGGTGTTCCAGCACTTCGAACTGTTCCCCCATCTGAGCATCACCGAAAACCTGACCATCGCCCAGCGCAAGGTACTGGGCCGCAGTGAGGCGGAGGCCACCAAGAAAGGCCTGGCCCTGCTCGACCGCGTCGGCCTTGGCGCCCATGCCAAGAAGCACCCGGGCCAGCTGTCGGGTGGCCAGCAACAGCGCGTGGCGATTGCCCGTGCACTGTCGATGGACCCGATCGTCATGCTGTTCGACGAGCCGACTTCGGCGCTGGACCCGGAGATGGTCAACGAAGTACTGGACGTGATGGTGGAGCTTGCCCACGAGGGCATGACCATGATGTGCGTGACCCACGAAATGGGCTTCGCCCGCAAAGTGGCCAACCGCGTGATCTTCATGGACAAGGGCCACATCATCGAAGACTGCCAGAAGGAGGCGTTCTTCGGCGACCCGACTGCCCGCCACGAACGCACCCAGCACTTCCTCAGCAAGATCCTGCAACACTGATTTTGCTTCATTGAACCGGTCGGCGCCGCTGCCCAATCGGGCAGCAGGCGCTGGTCGTGACAAGGCCACTGTGATGAAATGCGATCCTTCGCTTCTTCTCCCTGCCAAGCCTGCCGTGAAATCCCGCCTGCTCCGCCAATTGCTGCTGCCACCACTGATCATTTTGCTGATGGTCGGCCTGGGTATGGCTGGCTACCTGATCAGCGAGAGCAACGGTATCCGCACCCTCAGCGAAAACGGTGAACGCCAGCTGGAGCTGCACGCGCGCACGGTCGAAAGCGAGATCAGCAAATACACCTACCTGCCGAGCCTGCTGGAGCTGGAAGACAGCGTCTCGCACCTGCTCACCGACCCGGATGGCGGTTCGCGCCAGGCGGTCAACGAATACCTCGAAGGCCTGAACCGGCGCAGCCGCAGCCGGGCAATTTTCGTGCTCGATACCAATGGCCGGGTCCAGGCCACCAGCAACTGGCGCGATGCCGATTCGTTCCTGGGCGAAGACCTGTCGTTCCGCGCCTATTTCCAGACTGCCGTACGCGGCGAACCTGGGCGCTTCTACGGCATCGGCAGTACCACGGGCGAGGCTGGCTACTACTTGGCCCACGGGCTGGAGGAACACGGCAAGATCATTGGCGTGGCAGTGATCAAGGTACGCCTGGATACCCTGGAAGAGCGTTGGCAGCGGGCGCGCCTGGAGGCATTCGTCAGCGACGAGAACGGCATCATCATCCTTTCCAGCGACCCTGCCAGGCGCCTGAAGTCGGTACGCCCGCTGACCGCGCAAACCAAGGAACGGCTGGCGCGCAGCCTGCAGTATTACTGGTGGCCGTTGAACGAGTTGCAGCCCCTGGCCCGCGAGACCCTGGCCGATGGCGTGGAAAAACTGACCTTCCCCGCCAACAGCGAGACTGCCCACGGCGAGCCCCACGAAGTGGCCTACCTGGCCCAGACCCGCCGGCTGGTCGACACGCCCTGGCATTTCACCCTGCTCACCCCGCTGCAGGACCTGCGCCGCGAATCCATGGTCCAGGGCATTCTGGTGGGGGTCGCCTTCGCCCTGCTGGCCATCCTCGGCATCGCCTGGAACGAGCGGCGCAAAGTCATCGCCACCCGCCTGGCCGCACGCGAGGCGCTGGAGGAAGCCAACAGCCAGCTGGAGCGACGGATTACCGAACGCACCGCCGACCTGCGTGCCAGCAACGAACGCCTGAAAGGCCAGATTCGCGAGCGCCGGCACGCCGAACAAACGCTGCGCCACGCCCAGGACGAGCTGGTGCAGGCCGGCAAGCTGGCAGCCATCGGGCAGATGTCCACCAGCATCGCCCACGAGCTGAACCAGCCGCTGGCTGCCTTGCGTACGCTGTCTGGCAACACGGTGCGCTTCCTCGAACGCGGGGCGCTGGAAACCGCCAGCACCAACCTGCGCACCATGAACGACCTGATTGACCGCATGGGCCGCATCACTGCCAGCCTGCGCTCGTTCGCCCGGCGCAGCGACGACAGTGGCCAGGCTTCCCTGGCCAAGGCGATTGAAGCCGCCTTGCAAGTACTGGGCAACCGCATCAGCGCCTGCCACTTGCAGCTGCACAACCACTACGAGGACCAGCAACTGGCCATCGACCAGACCCGACTGGAGCAAATCCTGGTCAACCTGATCGGCAACGCCCTCGATGCCATGGCTGCGCAGCCACAGCCCGAACTGTGGCTGGAGGGCGAAGTGCAGGGCGACAAATACCGTTTGCAGGTGCGTGACAATGGCCACGGCATCGACGCCGAGGCGCGCAAGCACCTGTTTGAACCTTTCTTCACCACCAAACCGGGCGAACACGGCCTGGGCCTGGGCCTGACCCTGTCGGCGAGCCTTGCGGCTGCGGCCAAGGGCAGCCTCAACGTCGAGCACCCCGTCACCGGCGGGAGCGCCTTCGTCCTGGCCCTGCCCCTGGTTTCGCCCCCTAACGAATCGGCAGAGCACCCATGAACCAAGCGCCTCTTACCGTCCTGATCGTCGAAGACGACCCGCATGTGCTGCTCGGCTGCCAGCAGGCACTGGCCCTGGAGGACATCGCCTGCGAAGGTGTGGGCAGTGCCGAGCAGGCGCTGGAGCGCATCGGCGACGATTTCGCTGGTATCGTCGTCAGCGATATCCGCCTGCCCGGCATCGACGGCCTGGAGCTGCTCAACCGCCTGAAGGCCCGCGACCGCAGCCTGCCGGTGGTACTGATCACCGGCCACGGTGACATCGACATGGCCGTTGGTGCCATGCGCAATGGTGCCTACGACTTCATGGAAAAGCCGTTCTCCCCGGAACGCCTGGTCGACGTGGTGCGCCGCGCCCTGGAGCAACGGGGGCTGTCGCGCGAAGTGGTTGCCTTGCGCCGCCAGCTGGCCGAACAGAGCAGCCTGGAAGGCCGTATCATCGGCCGCTCGCCGGCCATGGAGCACCTGCGCGAGCTGATTGCCAATGTGGCCGACACCTCGGCCAACGTGCTCATCGAGGGCGAGACCGGCACCGGCAAGGAACTGGTCGCACGCTGCCTGCATGACTTCAGCCGTCGCCAGGGCCAGCCCTTCGTGGCACTGAACTGCGGCGGCCTGCCGGAAAACCTGTTCGAGACCGAGATTTTTGGCCACGAGGCCAACGCCTTCACCGGTGCCGGCAAGCGCCGTATCGGCAAGATCGAACACGCCAATGGCGGCACGCTATTCCTCGACGAGGTGGAGAGCATGCCGATCAACCTGCAGATCAAGCTGCTGCGCGTCTTGCAGGAGCGCACCCTGGAACGGTTGGGGTCAAACCAGAGCATTGCCGTGGATTGCCGGGTGATTGCGGCAACCAAGGCCGACCTCGATAGCCTGGGCCAAAGCGGTCAGTTCCGCAGCGACCTGTACTACCGGTTGAACGTGGTGACCCTGGAGCTGCCACCGCTGCGCGAGCGCCGCGAAGACATCCTGCAATTGTTCGAGCACTTCCTGCAGCAATCGGCCCTGCGCTTCGATCGGGAAACACCGACCCTGGACAGCCAGACCCTGTCCCGCCTCCTCGCCCACGACTGGCCAGGCAATGTGCGGGAACTGCGCAACGTGGCCGAACGCTACGCCCTGGGCCTGCCGGCGTTCAAGAAAGGGCCCAGCGGGGGGGCCAGCCAAGGCCTGGGCTTTGCCGAGGCAGTGGAGGCGTTCGAACGCAACCTGCTCAGCGATGCGCTGCAACGCACCGGCGGCAACCTCAGCCAGGCCAGCCAGGAGCTGGGCATGGCCAAGACCACGCTGTTCGACAAGGTCAAAAAATACGGCCTCGGTTGACCTCAACAACGGTGTGAAGCGCCTGCGGCGCGGGTACTCGGGCCCCAGTGGGTGTGGGGCCAGCCGCAGGCGGTGCGGCGCTACGCCCAGTCGACAGCGTTGCCAACATGAGCGAAACTCAACTCATTGCTTCGTTCACCCCATTCACACCCCGGAGTCAGCAGTGCTGGAGATCCGCCACCTGAAAACCCTTCATGCCTTGCGCGAGGCCGACAGCCTTGTGGAAGCCGCCGAGCGCCTGCATCTGACCCAGTCGGCGCTGTCTCACCAGTTCAAGGAGCTGGAAGAACGCCTGGGCCTGCCGCTGTTCGTACGCAAGAGCAAGCCGATACGCTTTACCAGCGCCGGGCTGCGCCTGCTGCAACTGGCCGATGCCACCCTGCCGTTGCTACGGGGTGCCGAACGCGACATCGCACGCCTGGCCGGCGGTACGGCCGGGCGCCTGCACATGGCAATCGAATGCCACAGCTGTTTCCAGTGGCTGATGCCGACCATCGACCAGTTCCGCGATGCCTGGCCGGAAGTCGAGCTGGACCTGGCCTCCGGCTTCGCCTTTGCACCCTTGCCAGCCCTGGCCCGTGGTGACCTTGACCTGGTGGTGACCTCCGACCCGGTGGACCTGGCCGGCATCACCTACGTGCCGCTGTTCACCTACGAAGCCATGCTGGCGGTCGCCAACCAGCATGCGCTGGCCAGCAAGCCGTATATCGTGCCCCAGGACCTGCTCGACCAGACCCTGATCACCTACCCGGTGGAGCGCGACCGCCTGGACATCTTCACCCGCTTCCTGGAACCGGCCGACATCGAGCCGGCCGCTGTGCGCACCTCGGAGCTGACGGTAATGATGATGCAACTGGTCGCCAGCGGCCGGGGCGTCTGCGGCATGCCGCACTGGGCTTTGCATGAGTACAGCGCGCGGGGTTATGTGAAAGGCAAGCGCCTGGGCGAGAAAGGCCTGTTTGCCACGCTTTACGCCGCTGTACGCACCGACATGCTCGATGCGCCGTACATGCGCGACTTTCTGCTGACCGCCAAGGACACCTCCTTCGCCACCCTCGACGGCGTCAGCGCGGTGCGTTGAGCAACTGGCGGTACAGCGGCAGGATCAGGTCGCGGGTCAAGGGCGCCAGTGGCTGGTCTGGCGCCTGATCTGCAGCCAGCCATACCACCTCCTCGATTTCTGCCGCCGGGACCACGGCAGCGGCGCTGTCGACTCGAAACAGCTCGGCTTGCACCTCGAAGCCGGGCTCATTGGCGGCCGTGGCACTGAACTGGCCCAGGTACACGGCCTGGGCCGGGTCGATGTGCAGGCCCAATTCCTCGTGCAGTTCGCGCACCAGTGCCTGCAGCGCCGTTTCACCCGCATCGATCTTGCCCCCCGGCTGCATGAAGGCTTCGGTGCCACGCTTGCGCACCAGCAAGGTGCGCCCCTGCGGGTCGAGCAACAGGGCGGCGGCGATGCGAATGGTATTGGGCATGGGCTGAACTCGCTGGCAACAATGGCCGGGGAGGATCCCACGGGCTCGCTTGGGCTGACAAGGCCATTGTCGCGTGTGCCGGCCAGACGAACGGCCCCTTGCCAAAGCGCCCGTGCCCCTCCATAACCAACCCATGAACCTGCCCGCCCAACAGCACCCGGTGCTCGAACTGTTCCACCCCGCCGTACGCACCTGGTTCGGCCGCCACTTCGCAACCGTTACCGATGCCCAGGCCCAGGCCTGGCCCTTGGTCCATGGCGGCCAGTCGATGCTGTTGGCCGCACCCACCGGCTCGGGCAAGACCCTGAGCGCGTTCCTGGCCGTGCTCGATGAACTGTTCTGCCAGGGCCTGGCGCAGCAGGGCCAGCTGCCGGCGCAGACCCAGGTGGTCTATGTTTCGCCGCTCAAGGCGCTGTCCAATGACATCCGCGTCAACCTGCAAGCCCCGCTCGAGGGTATCAGCCAGGCCCTGGCAGAACAGGGCCTGGCTGCACCCCGCATCACTACCGCCGTGCGCACCGGCGATACACCGCAAAAAGAACGCGCCGCCATGCGCAAGCTGGCACCGCACATTCTGGTAACGACCCCTGAATCCCTGTATGTACTGATGGGTTCGGCGTCTGGTCGTGAAGGCCTGCGCAACGTGCATACGGTAATCGTCGACGAGATCCACGCCTTGGCCGGCAACAAGCGCGGGGCGCATCTGGCACTGACCCTGGAACGTTTGCAGGCCCTGGCAGGCCGGCCCTTGCGCCGTATTGGCCTGTCTGCCACACAGCGCCCGGTGGCGCGGGTGGCGCAGTTTCTGGTCGGGAGCGGCCGGCCCTGCGCGGTTGTCGATGTTGGCCATGCCCGGCCACGCGACCTGGCCATCGAGCTGCCGCCGGTACCGCTGGGGGCGGTCATGGCCACCGATGTCTGGGGCCTGGTCTACGACCGCCTGGCAGCCCTGGCCCGCGAGCATCGCACCACCCTGGTATTCGTCAACACCCGGCGCCTGGCTGAGCGCATCACCCGCCACCTCAGCGACCGCCTGGGCAAGGATGTCGTGGCCGCGCACCATGGCAGCCTGGCCAAGGAGCTGCGCCTGAGCGCCGAGCAACGGCTCAAGCACGGCCAGTTGCAGGTGCTGGTGGCCACCGCGTCACTGGAGCTGGGCATCGACATTGGCGACATCGACCTGGTCTGCCAGGTTGCCTCGCCGGGTTCGATTGCCGCCTTCCTGCAACGGGTTGGCCGCGCCAGCCACCAGGTCGATGGCGTGCCCAAAGGGCGCTTGTTCCCGACATCGCGTGACGACCTGATCGAGTGCGTGGCCCTGCTCGACTGCGTACGCCGGGGGGAACTGGAGGCGCTGCACATACCCCGGGCGCCCCTGGACGTGCTGGCCCAGCAGATCGTCGCCGAAGCCTGCAACCAGCCGTGGCACGAACAGGCGTTGTTCGACTGCCTGCGCCAGGCCACACCCTATGCCCACCTCGACCAGCAGCACTACCAGGCCTTGCTGCGCATGCTTGCCGAGGGCTACAACGGCCGCCAGGGCGTACGCAGTGCCTACCTGCACCGCGATGCGGTAAGCGGCACATTGCGGGGCCGCCGCGGCAGCCAGCTGACCGCGCTGACCAGTGGCGGCACCCTTCCGGACAATGCCGACTACAGCGTATTGCTGGAGCCGCAGGCGCTGAACATTGGCAGCGTCAATGAAGACTTCGCGGTGGAGAGCATCGCAGGCGACATCTTCCAGCTGGGCAATGCCTCGTACCGCATTCTGCGCGTCGAGTCGGGCCGGGTTCGGGTGGAGGATGCCCAAGGGCTGCCGCCCACCATTCCGTTCTGGCTCGGCGAGGCCCCTGGCCGCAGCGACGAACTGTCCGCTGCCGTGGCCAGGCTGCAGGCACAGCTTGACCAGCAGCTGACGCTGGCCGACGGCGATACCCGCGCGGTGTCGGCATGGTTGCAGGGTACGTTCGAGCTGGGCGAAGACTGCGCCGAGCAGTTGCTCGACTACCTGGCCCGTACCCGCGACGTGCTCGGTGCCCTGCCCTCGCAGGAAACGTTGGTGATGGAGCGTTTCTTCGATGCCTCCGGCGGCACCCAGCTGATCATCCATTCGCCCTACGGCAGCCGCATCAATCGCGCCTGGGGCCTGGCCTTGCGCAAACGCTTCTGTCGTACCTTCAATTTCGAACTGCAGGCGGCCGCCAGCGAGGACGCCATCGTGCTGTCGCTGTCCACCAGCCACAGTTTCGACCTCGACGAGGTCTGGCGTTACCTGAAAAGCGGCACCGCAGAAGCCCTCCTCATACAGGCCGTGCTCGAAGCGCCACTGTTCGGTGTGCGCTGGCGCTGGAACGCCAGTGTCGCCATGGCCCTGCCGCGCTTCGTGGGCGGGCGCAAAGTAGCGCCGCAAATCCAGCGCATGAAAAGCGAAGACCTGGTTGCCGCGGTGTTTCCCGACCAGATCGCCTGCCTGGAAAATATCGCCGGCGAGCGGCAGATACCCGAGCACCCGCTGGTCGAGCAGACCCTCGACGACTGCCTGCACGAGGCCCTGGATTGCACGGGCTGGCTGGCCCTGTTGAGGCGTATGGAAAGCGGGGCGGTACGCCTGCTGTGCCGCGATCTGCCTGCGCCATCGCCGCTGGCGTCGGCCATTCTCAATGCCCGGCCTTATACGTTCCTCGACGACGCACCGCTGGAAGAGCGGCGTACCCAGGCGGTGCTCAACCGGCGCTGGAACGAGGTGCACAGCAGTGACGACCTGGGCGCACTGGACGCCGACGCCATCGCTGCCGTGGCCGCCGAGGCCTGGCCGCAGCCGCGCAATAGCGACGAAATGCACGAAACCTTGATGAGCCTGGGCGCCATCAGCCAGGCGCAGGTCAGCGCCAACCCTGGTTGGAACCTGTTCCTCAGGCAACTGGCCAAGGCCGGCCGCGCCTTGCGCCTGCCCCGAGAGCAGTTGTGGCTGGCCCGCGAGCGCCTGAACCTGCTGCAGGCGATCTACCCGGCGACGCCCCTCGAACCGGCGCTGGAACAGTTGCCTGGCTTCGACCAGCCCATCGAGCCCGACAATGCCCTGGGCGAACTGCTGCGTGGCCGCCTGAGCGCCCATGGCCCACAGACGCTGGTACAGATCGCCGCGCCGTTGGGCATGCCGCCGCAGGCAGTCGAACAGGCCCTGGCCCGCCTGGAAGCCGAAGGTTATGTGCTGCGCGGCTATTTCAGCCCGGCCGCCAGCGAGCTGCAATGGTGCGAACGCCATTTGCTGGCACGCATCCACCGCTACACGGTCAAGCGCTTGCGTCGCGAAATCGAGCCGGTCAGCCTGCAGGACTTCATGCGTTTTCTGTTCGACTGGCAGCACCTGGCACCTGACACGCGGCTGCGTGGCCCGCAGGCTGTAGCCGAGGTGCTTGGGCAGTTGCAGGGCTTCCCCAGTGCAGCCGCAGCCTGGGAGGCCGAACTGCTGCCCGCACGCATCCACGACTACAGCCCCCACTGGCTCGATGATGCGTGCCGCAGCGGGCAATTCGCCTGGAGCCGGCTGGCCGCGAGCCGCTCAGGCAGCACCTTGTCGAGCACCCCGCTGGTGTTGCTGCCTCGGGAGCACCTGGGGCTGTGGCGCAGCCTGGCGCCCGCGCCTGCCGTACAGAGCCTTGGCGCACGGGCGCAGCGGGTACATGAGGTGCTGCAGGCTCAGGGCGCGTTGTTCTTCGACGAACTGACCCACGATGCCCGCCTGCTACCCAGCGAACTGGAAACAGCGTTGCAGGAACTGGTGGGTGCCGGCCTGGTAGGTGCCGACAGCTTCACTGGCCTGCGCAGCCTGATCGCCCCGGCGGCGAAACGCGCTTCACGCACCCGCTGGCGCGGCCATGCACCGTTGTCCAGCAGCATGTCCCATGCCGGGCGCTGGGCATTGCTGCGCCAGGGCACGGCGGATGACAGCCAGCGCCTGGAGCACATCGCCCACGCCCTGCTAAGGCGCTATGGCGTGGTGTGCTGGCGGCTGCTGGAGCGCGAGAGCGATGTACTGCCACCGTGGCGGGAACTGCTGCGCTGCTACCACCGGCTGGAGGCACGCGGTGAGATCCGCGGGGGGCGCTTCATTGCCGGGTTGGCCGGTGAACAATTTGCCTTGCCGGAGGCGGTCGGGTTACTGCGCCAGGTACGCCGGCGCGAGGCGGACGGCGCACTGCAGGTGGTCAGTGCCAGTGACCCGCTGAACCTGATCGGCTCGTTGCTGCCGGGGGTGAAGGTGCCGGCGGTGAGCGGCAACCGCCTGCTGTACCGCGACGGCGTGCCAGTGGCCAAGCGCGTGGCCGGGCGCCCTGTGTACCTGAGCGAGGCGCCCGTGCACGAGCAGGAAAGCTGGCGACAGAAGCTGCTGCGCGGGGCACCGTAAACAGCCTGCCCTGCCGAGCATGGGCCAGGGCTGCTGAGGCTTGGCGTGGCGAGAATGATTTTCGCTACCCCGATTTTAATTTGCAGCGCCCGGCAACTTGGCTATGGTCGGGGTTTGCCCCCAGGCCCTGAGCCTGACCGCGCCATCGCAAGGACCCCGTATGAGCCTGTCACTTCTCAGCCGCTATGCCTTCTTCGCCGCCTGTGTCCTGTTCACCTTGGCGAGCCTGCCCTTCAGCCAGCATGAATGGCTGTGGCCCTTCACCCTGACCGCCGGCGTTCTCAGCCTGATCGGGCTGTTCGACCTGCTGCAGCAGCGCCACGCCGTGCGCCGCAACTACCCCATCCTGGGCAACATCCGCTACCTGGTAGAGGCCATCCGCCCGGAGATCCGCCAGTACCTGCTGGAGTCCGACAGCGACGCACTGCCGTTCTCCCGTGCGCAGCGCTCGCTGGTGTATGCCCGGGCCAAGAACGAAGCTTCCGACAAACCGTTCGGCACCTTGATCGATGTGTACCAGTCCGGCTTCGAGTTCATTGGCCACTCCATGCGCCCGGCACCGTTGGCCGACCCGGCCAGCTTCCGCATCATCATTGGTGGGCCGCAGTGCAGCCAGCCGTATTCGGCCTCGATTTTCAACATCTCGGCCATGAGCTTCGGCTCGCTCAGCGCCAACGCTATCCGCGCGCTCAACCAGGGCGCCAAACTGGGCAACTTCCACCATGACACTGGCGAAGGCAGCATCAGCCCGTACCACCGTGAACACGGTGGTGACCTGGTATGGGAACTGGGCAGCGGCTACTTTGGCTGCCGCACCGCGGACGGGCGTTTCGACCCTGAGCGCTTCGCCGCACAAGCCCGTAGCCCGCAGGTGCGCATGATCGAAGTGAAGATGAGCCAGGGCGCCAAGCCTGGCCATGGCGGCATCCTGCCCAAGCACAAGGTCACCCAGGAAATTGCCGAGACCCGTGGCGTGCTGATGGGCGAAGACTGCATTTCGCCATCACGGCACAGCGCCTTTTCCACCCCCATCGAGATGATGCAGTTCATCGCCCAGCTACGCGAACTGTCCGGCGGCAAGCCGGTGGGTTTCAAGTTCTGCCTGGGCCACCCGTGGGAGTTCATGGGCATCGCCAAGGCCATGCTGGAGACCGGTATCCTGCCGGATTTCATCGTCGTCGATGGCAAGGAAGGCGGCACCGGCGCGGCGCCGGTGGAATTCACCGATCACATTGGCGTGCCCCTGCGTGAGGGGTTGCTGTTCGTGCACAACACCTTGGTCGGGCTGAACCTGCGCGACAAGATCAAGCTGGGCGCCAGCGGCAAGATCGTCAGCGCCTTCGATATCGCCAGCGTACTGGCCATTGGCGCCGACTGGGCCAACTCGGCGCGCGGCTTCATGTTCGCCATTGGCTGCATCCAGTCGCAAAGCTGCCACACCAACAAATGCCCCACTGGCGTGGCCACGCAAGACCCGCTGCGCCAACGCGCACTGGTAGTACCGGACAAGGCCCAGCGGGTGTTGAACTTCCACCACAACACCTTGCGCGCGCTGGCAGAAATGCTGGCGGCGGCTGGCCTGGAACACCCTGCACAGCTGGAGGCCAAGCACTTGGTGCGCCGCATCTCGGCCACCGAGATCAAGCTGTTCTCGCAGATGCATGTGTTCCTCAAGCCGGGCGAGCTGCTCACCGGCGAGGTGGATGGCCAGTTCTACTCGCGCATGTGGCAGCTGGCCAGGGCCGACAGCTTCGAGCCGCACAGTGAGGTGGCGGCCTGACGCGCCCCGGGGGCTGCTTGGCAGCCCTGCTGCGATCCCTGTGG
Source organism: Pseudomonas juntendi (assembly GCF_009932375.1). Taxonomy (GTDB): domain Bacteria; phylum Pseudomonadota; class Gammaproteobacteria; order Pseudomonadales; family Pseudomonadaceae; genus Aquipseudomonas; species Aquipseudomonas juntendi. The sequence continues at coordinate 3 of NZ_BLJG01000007.1, read as the reverse complement.
GAG
>NZ_BLJG01000006.1 GCF_009932375.1 Pseudomonas juntendi | reverse complement strand
GCGCAGGCTTTTCAAATTTGCAGTACGACCGTTGCTCCTACCGGGGTAGGTGAGAGACCTGTTGCTGCAAGGCAGCGCCAGCGCTTTATTTGACCTGCCCCAGGTTCGCCTCACTCATGTCCAGCTCGCCCAGCACCTGCCGCACCACCTCATCGCCCACCTCGTGCTGACGATGCAGGTTGTACAGCTCCAGCCGCTGCGCCCTTAGCGCCCGCAGGCGCAAGCGGCGCTCCAGCAAATCCATCTGCTCGGCCAGTGCCTTGGCTTCGGCCGTGTCGTTATAACTGTCCAGCTCATCCCGGTACTCCGCCATCAGGCGCGCCTTCAGTTCCGTGGCCATGGTTGCCTGGTCTGCATCCTGCGGCGCATTGCTGTCGATCACTTCCTCCGCCTCCAAGGCATGGATCGCCGCTTCTGCCGTGCGCCGCCAGGCTTCCTGCACCTCCTGTTGCAAGCGCTCGTCGGCGCTTTTGGTCACCCCGCGCAGCAACAGCGGCAAGGCGATACAGGCGCTGACCAGCGATAGCAGGATCACCCCTGCCGCGATGAAAATCAGCAGGTCCCGTTCCGGGAACGCCTTGCCTGCCCCCATCAGCAATGGCACCGACATCACACCCGCCAGGGTCACTGCACCCCGCACGCCGCCGAAGGTCAGCAGCCAGCAGGAGCGCGCCGTAGGCACCAGCACCAGCGCCGGCTTACCGCGCCAGCGGCGCAGCACGCCGATCGCGCGCCAGATACTCTGCACCCAGATGAAACGCAGCAGGATCAGCGCGGCAAAAATCGCCAGCACATCCAGGCAGCGGTAGGCCAGGGTCGGCCACACGGTGGTTTCGTGGCTGACCACAGCCTTGATGATGTCCGGTAACTGCAGGCCCAGTAGCAGGAAAATCAGGCCATTGAAGGCGAACTCCAGCAGCGACCAGACGCTGCGGTTGAGCAGGCGGGTGCTGGTCTGGCGTGGCAGCAGGTCGAGCCAGCTCTGCATCATGCCAGCGGCCACTGCCGACAAAATGCCCGACACGCCCAGCCGCTCGGCCAGTACATAAGCCGCGAACGGCAACAGCAGCATGAACACGACATGGGTCGCAGGGTCGTCCCAGCCCCGGGTGATCATCCACATGCGCAGGCGGCCGATCAGCCAGCTCAGGGCCACGCCCACTGCCAGGCCCCCCAGTGCTACCAGCACGAAGCTGAAGCTGGCGTCGGCCAGCGAGAAGGCCCCGGTGATTGCCGCCGCCAGGGCGAACTTGAAGGTCACCAAGCCAGAGGCGTCGTTCATCAGCGCCTCGCCCTGCAGCATATGCATCAGCGGGGTGGGCAGGCGGTCCTGGGTAATGGCCGATACGGCAACGGCGTCGGTCGGCGACAACACGGCGGCCAAGGCGAAGGCAACCGGCAGCGGGATGCTGGGCATCAGCCAGTGAATGAAGTAACCGGCCCCGACCACAGTGAACAGCACCAGCCCTACCGCCAGCGCCACCACCGGCCCTCGAAGGCGCCACAGTTCGCGCTTGGGAATCCGCCAGCCATCGGCGAACAGCAGTGGCGGCAGGAACAGAAACAGGAACAGCTCGGGGTCCAGCGCCACATGCAGGCCCAGGGTCGGCCACGCCAGCAAGGCGCCAGCGGCGATCTGCACCAGCGGCAAGGGCAGCGGAATCAGGCGACCGACCAGTTTCGACAGGCTGACCAAGGTCAACAGGATGAGGACGGTGTAGGCGGACTGCATCCGGTAAGGCTTCCTTTGTGAACCAGAAACGACAACAGGGCGAAACATCGCCATTGAAACAATATGTTAGCGGCGATCGGCGAACCAGGGCCGCTGCACGATAGTCGCAGGTGGCGGATGAATATGTAACATGATGATACCCAGCAATCATGGCCGGCGTTACCCGAGCAACGTGCAGCGAAGCCCTTGAACTACCGCGATGAGATCGTATAATCAAGCGTAACGAATAACGTTATGCATTCAATCTCATGATTCAAAGCTTTAGCTGTGCCGACACGGAAGCACTATTTGTTACTGGAAAAACGCGACGTTGGTCAGATATCAAATCAGTCGCGGAGCGCAAACTGGCCATGCTCGATGCCGCAACAGAGCTGCGAGACCTGCGATCGCCACCTGGCAACCGCCTTGAGGCGTTGAGCGGCAACCGTGCCGGTCAGCACAGCATTCGCGTCAATGACCAATGGCGCTTGTGCTTCACCTGGACCGACAACGGGCCGGCCAACGTTGAAATTATCGATTACCACTGAGGTGCATCATGCTCAAGAACGGTATGCGTCCAATCCATCCCGGTGAAGTCCTGCGTGAGGACTTCCAGAAAGAAATGGGCTTCAGTGCTGCGGCATTGGCCAGGGCGCTGGGCGTCGCCACTCCAACCGTCAACAATATCCTGCGCGAACGGGGCGGTGTTTCCGCCGATATGGCGCTGCGTCTGTCCATTTGCCTGGATACTACCCCCGAGTTCTGGCTCAACCTGCAGACCGCCTTCGATCTGCGCACCGCCGAACAGCGACACGGTGAAGAGATCATCGGGGCGGTACAGCGCCTGGTCGCCTGAACACGCCTTGATCAATAGACATGGACGTCTCAGGCGTGGCGCCGCGAGGTTGCTTCCCGCATAATCCCGCGACTGAAATCGAAAAACGGAGAGGTTGGGGCAACCTGTGATCCCCAATGCACACAATGACCTACACGCTCTACGGCATCAAAGCCTGCGACACCATGAAAAAAGCGCGTACCTGGCTAGAAGACCAGTCCATCGCCTACGAATTCCACGACTACAAGACCCAAGGCATCGACCGTGACAGCCTGAACCGCTGGTGCGACGAACACGGTTGGGAAGTCATCCTCAACCGTGCCGGCACCACGTTCCGCAAGCTGGACGACGCCAGCAAGGCAGACCTCGACCAGGCCAAGGCCGTCGAGCTGATGCTGGCCCAGCCGTCGATGATCAAGCGCCCGGTGCTCGACCTTGGCGCGCGCACGTTGGTCGGCTTCAAGCCTGACCTGTACGCCGCAGCCTTCGCCTGAGCCCCTACCCTATTTCGCACGAGGTAATCACATGTCCAATACCCTGTTCAGCCTGGCCTTCGGTGTCGGCTCCCAGAACCGCCAGGGCGCCTGGCTGGAAGTGTTCTACGCACAACCCCTGCTCAACCCAAGCGCCGAACTGGTCGCCGCAGTCGCGCCTGTTCTTGGTTACCAGGGTGGCAACCAGGCCATCGCCTTCAGCAACGCCCAGGCCGCCCAACTGGCCGAAGCGGTGAAAGGCGTGGATGCCGCCCAGGCCGCGCTGCTGACCCGCCTGGCCGAAAGCCACAAGCCGCTGGTCGCCACCCTGCTGGCCGAAGACGCTGCGCTGGCTTCGACCCCAGAGGCGTACCTCAAGCTGCACCTGCTGTCGCACCGCCTGGTCAAGCCACACGGCGTAAGCCTGGCCGGCATCTTCCCGCTGCTGCCGAACGTGGCCTGGACCAACCAGGGCGCGGTCGACCTGAGCGAACTGGCCGAACTGCAACTCGAGGCACGCCTCAAAGGCGAGTTGCTGGAAGTGTTCTCGGTGGACAAGTTCCCGAAAATGACCGACTACGTGGTCCCGGCCGGCGTGCGTATCGCCGACACCGCCCGTGTGCGCCTGGGCGCCTACATTGGCGAAGGCACCACCATCATGCACGAAGGCTTCGTCAACTTTAACGCTGGCACCGAAGGCCCGGGCATGATCGAAGGCCGGGTTTCCGCTGGCGTATTCGTCGGCAAGGGCTCGGACCTGGGCGGCGGATGCTCGACCATGGGCACCCTGTCCGGTGGCGGCAACATCGTCATCAAGGTCGGCGAAGGCTGCCTGATCGGCGCCAACGCCGGTATCGGTATCCCGCTGGGTGACCGCAACACCGTCGAAGCGGGCCTGTACATCACTGCCGGCACCAAGGTGAACCTGCTGGACGAGAACAACGAACTGGTCAAGGTGGTCAAGGCGCGTGACCTGGCAGGCCAGACCGACCTGCTGTTCCGCCGCAACTCGCTGAACGGCGCAGTGGAATGCAAGACCCACAAGTCGGCCATCGAGCTGAACGAAGCATTGCACGCCCACAACTGAGAACCTTGCACGGTTTGAGGTGTTAACATCGGGTCTGGCGCCAACACGCCAGACCCGTTTTTCATTCCAGGCCCCGCGATCATGTTCCAGCCCTCCCCCTGGCGTGCCGATTTCCCCGCCATCGACGCCCTGCAACGGCAGCACCAGACCTACCTGGACAGCGCCGCCACCACCCAGAAGCCGCAAGCCTTGCTGGATGCCCTGGGCCATTACTACGCCCATGGCGCGGCCAACGTGCACCGCGCCCAGCACTTGCCCGGTGCACTGGCGACCCAGGCCTTTGAAACCAGCCGCAACAAGGTGGCCGCCTGGCTCAACGCCGCCGATCCCCGGCAAATCGTGTTTACCCATGGCGCCACTTCGGCGTTGAACCTGCTGGCCTATGGCCTGGAGCACCGCTTCGAGGCGGGCGACGAAATTGCCGTCAGCGCGCTGGAGCACCATGCCAACCTGCTGCCCTGGCAGCAACTGGCGCAGCGGCACGACCTGCGCCTGGTGGTACTGCCGCTGGACATTCACGGCCACATCGACCTGGACCAGGCCCTGCAGTTGGTAGGCCCACGCACCCGGGTACTGGCCGTCAGCCAGTTGTCCAACGTGCTGGGCACCTGGCAGCCCTTGCCTGCCCTGCTGGCCCATGCCCGTGCGCAAGGTGCGGTGACCGTGGTCGACGGCGCCCAAGGCGTGGTCCATGGGCGTCATGATGTGCAGCAGCTGGGCTGCGACTTCTATGTGTTTTCCAGCCACAAGCTGTATGGCCCGGACGGTGTCGGCGTGCTCTACGGCCGCAGCCAGGCCTTCGAGCTGCTGCGCCATTGGCAGTTTGGCGGTGAGATGGTGCAGCTCGCCGACTACCATAGCGCCAGCTTCCGCCCGGCGCCGTTGGGTTTCGAGGCGGGCACCCCGCCCATTGCCGGGGTGATCGGCCTGGGCGCGACCCTTGCCTACCTGGCCAGCCTCGATAGCCACGCGGTCGCCGCCCACGAAACCAGCCTGCATCAGCAACTGCTGCGCGGCCTGGCCGACCGCGAGGGTATCCGGGTGCTGGGCACGCCACAGGCGGCGCTGGCCAGCTTCGTCATCGAGGGCGTGCACAATGCCGATATCGCCCACCTGCTCACCGAGCAGGGCATTGCCGTGCGTGCCGGGCACCACTGCGCCATGCCGCTGCTGAAGGGGCTGGGCCTGGAGGGTGCGATCCGTGTGTCGTTGGGCTTGTACAACGACAGCAGCGACCTGCAGCGCTTCTTCGACGCGCTGGACCAAGGCCTGGAGTTGTTGCGATGAGCCTGCCGGAACAGGCGCTACAGGCGCTGGCCGCGTTCGAACAGGGCAAGGGCTGGGAACAGCGTGCTCGCTTGCTGATGCAATGGGGCGACCGGCTGGAGCCGCTGGCTGCCAGCGAAAAAACCGAGGCCAACCGGGTGCACGGTTGCGAAAGCCTGGTGTGGCTGGTGGCCGAGCAGGCCGATGGCGCATGGCGGTTCAAGGCCGCTAGCGATGCCCGTTTGTTGCGCGGGCTGCTGGCATTGTTGCTGGTGCGGGTGCAGGGTTTGACCAGCGGTGAACTGCTGGCGCTCGACCTGCGGGGGTGGTTCAGCCAGCTGGGGCTGGAGCGCCAACTGTCGCCGTCGCGCAGCAACGGGCTGCATGCGGTGTTGCAGCGCATGGCAGAGCTGGTGGTCAAACGTTAACTGGGGTGGGGGCCAACATCGTTGGGGGCGCTGCGCGCCCCATCGCGACACGAGGCCGCTCCTACAGGGATTTACACGGGCTTGACCCGCTCCGATGGCCGTCGCGCACCGGCCACCAGTTTCTCTATCGCCTTGCTCGCTGCCACCATGCCAAAGGTGGCGGTCACCATCATCACCGCGCCAAAGCCGCCGGCACAATCCAGCCGCACGCCTTCGCCAACGAAGCTTTTCTGCAGGCACACGCTGCCATCGCCTTTGGGGTAACGCAGCTGCTCACTGGAAAACACACATGGCACGCCATAGTTGCGGCTGACATTGCGCGAAAAGTTGTAGTCACGCCGCAACGTGGAGCGGACCCGCGAGGCCAGCGGATCGTTGAAGGTCTTGTTGAGGTCGGCGATCTGGATCTGCGTGGGGTCGATCTGCCCGCCGGCCCCCCCGGTGGTGACGATGGCGATCTTGCGCCGGCGGCACCAGGCGATCAGCGCGGCCTTGGCCATGACGCTGTCGATGCAGTCGATCACGCAGTCCAGGTGTTCGGTGATGTACTCGACCATGGTGTCGCGGGTGACGAAATCGGCGACTGCATGCACCGTGCAGGCCGGGTTGATCGCCCGCAGGCGCTCGGCCATGACCTCGACCTTGGGGCGCCCCACCTGCCCTTCCAGGGCGTGGGCCTGGCGGTTGGTGTTGCTGACGCAGACATCGTCCAGGTCGAACAGGGTGATTTCGCCCACGCCACTGCGCGCCAGCGCTTCGGCCACCCACGAACCCACCCCGCCAGTCCCGACTATCGCCACATGGGCCTGGCCCAGGCGTTGCAGGCCTTGGTCGCCGTACAGCCGGGCAACGCCGGCGAAGCGTGGATCTTCTGTACTCATGTTCATACCCCAAAAAACCGGCGCGCATTATATGCCAGCGAGCCCAAGGCCTGCACCGTTAGGAAATGGACTACTAACCCTGCTTTAATGTCCTATCACTTCGACAGAAATGGACGACAATGTCTTCACGTAAATTCGGCCTGAACCTGGTTGTGGTGCTGGCCATCGCTGCGTTGTTCACCGGCTTCTGGGCGCTGATCAATCGCCCGGTTTCCGCGCCCGCCTGGCCAGAACAAATCTCTGGCTTCTCGTATTCGCCGTTCCGCCTGGGTGAAAGCCCGCAAAAGGGCCAGTACCCCAGTGACGAAGAAATGCGTCAGGACCTGGAGCAACTGAGCAAACTGACCGACAGCATCCGCATCTACACCGTGGAAGGCACCCAGGCAGACATCCCACGGCTGGCCGAGGAGTTCGGCCTGCGGGTGACACTGGGCATCTGGATCAGCCCCGACCTCGAACGCAACGAGCGGGAAATTGCCACCGCCATCGAGTTGGCCAATACCTCGCGCAGCGTGGTGCGCGTAGTGGTGGGTAACGAGGCGCTGTTCCGCGAAGAAGTGACACCGGAAAACCTCATCAAGTACCTGGACAGGGTACGTGCCGCGGTCAAGGTCCCGGTAACCACCAGTGAGCAATGGCATATCTGGAAGGAACACCCGGAGCTGGCCAGGCACGTCGACCTGATTGCCGCGCACATCCTGCCCTATTGGGAATTCGTGCCGATGAAAGACTCGGTGGAGTTCGTGCTCGACCGTGCCCGCGAGCTGAAGCAGCAGTTCCCGCGCAAGCCGCTGCTGCTGTCGGAGGTCGGCTGGCCGAGCAATGGCCGCATGCGCGGGGGTGCCGATGCCACCCAGGCCGATCAGGCCATCTACCTGCGCACCTTGGTCAACACGCTCAACCGCCGTGGCTACAACTACTTTGTCATCGAAGCCTATGACCAGCCCTGGAAGGCCAGTGACGAAGGCTCGGTAGGCGCTTACTGGGGCGTTTACAACGCCGAGCGCCAGCAGAAGTTCAATTTCGAGGGGCCCGTGGTGGCGATTCCGCAGTGGCGCGCCCTGGCGGTCGCGTCGGTGGTGCTGGCCATGATCGCGCTGATGGTGCTGTTCATCGACGGCTCGGCCTTGCGCCAACGCGGCCGGACCTTCCTGACGTTCATCACCTTCCTGTGCGGGTCGGTGCTGGTGTGGATCGCCTACGACTACAGCCAGCAATACAGCACCTGGTTCAGCCTGACCGTCGGCGTGTTGCTGGCGCTCGGCGCATTGGGGGTGTTCATCGTGCTGCTCACCGAGGCGCATGAACTGGCCGAGGCGGTGTGGATCCACAAGCGCCGCCGCGAGTTTCTGCCAGTACAGGCCGACAGCGCCTACCGGCCCAAGGTGTCGGTGCATGTACCGTGCTACAACGAGCCGCCAGAAATGGTCAAGCAGACCCTCGACGCCCTGGCCGCGCTGGACTACCCCGATTATGAAGTGCTGGTGATCGACAACAACACCAAGGACCCGGCCGTGTGGGAACCGCTCAAGGCCCATTGCGAGAAACTGGGCGAACGGTTCAAGTTCTTCCACGTCGCACCCTTGGCTGGCTTCAAGGGCGGCGCGCTGAACTACCTGATCCCGCACACCGCGCCAGACGCCGAAGTGATCGCGGTGATCGACTCGGACTACTGCGTCGACCGCAACTGGCTCAAGCACATGGTGCCGCACTTCGCCGACCCGAAAATTGCCGTGGTGCAGTCGCCGCAGGACTACCGCGACCAACACGAAAGTGCATTCAAGAAGCTGTGTTACAGCGAATACAAGGGCTTCTTCCACATCGGCATGGTCACCCGCAACGACCGTGACGCGATCATCCAGCATGGCACCATGACCATGACCCGGCGCAGCGTGCTGCAAGAACTGGGCTGGGCCGAGTGGTGTATCTGCGAGGACGCCGAACTGGGCCTGCGCGTGTTCGAGAGAGGCCTGTCGGCGGCTTACGCCCACAACAGTTATGGCCAGGGCTTGATGCCCGACACGTTCATCGATTTCAAGAAACAGCGCTTCCGCTGGGCATACGGTGCCATCCAGATCATCAAGCACCACGCCGGCGCCCTGCTGCGCGGCACGGGTAGCCAGCTGACGCGCGGCCAGCGCTACCACTTTCTGGCCGGCTGGCTGCCCTGGATCGCCGATGGCATGAACATTTTCTTCACCATCGGCGCGCTGCTGTGGTCGGCCGCGATGATCATCGTGCCGCACCGGGTCGACCCGCCACTGATGATTTTCGCCATCCCGCCGCTGGCGCTGTTCTTCTTCAAGGTCGGCAAGATCCTGTTCCTCTACCGGCGTGCGGTGGGGGTGAACATGAAGGATGCCTTCGCGGCGGCGCTGGCAGGGCTGGCGCTGTCGCATACCATCGCCAAAGCGGTGCTGTACGGGTTCTTCACCAGCAGCATGCCGTTCATCCGCACGCCAAAGCATGCCGACAGCCATGGCTTGCTGGTGGCGATTGCCGAGGCGCGCGAGGAACTGTTCATCATGCTGCTGTTGTGGGGCGCAGCGCTGGGTATCTACCTGGTGCAGGGGCTGCCGAGTTCGGACATGCGCTTCTGGATGGCCATGCTGCTGGTGCAGTCGTTGCCGTACGTGGCGGCACTGGTGATGGCGCTGCTGTCGTCGCTGCCCAAGCCTGCGCACAAGGCTGCCGAGGCGCAGCAGGCTTGAGATGTTGGGGGCGCTTGGCGCCCCTTTCGCGACTGGTTTGCTATAAGATAACGCCCCTCAGATTTCCCCGCCTTGCCTTGCCCCGGAGTTCCCCATGACGGCCCCTGCCGAGCTCTCGCCTACCCTTCAACTGGCCTGCGACCTGATCCGTCGCCCCTCCGTCACCCCCGTCGACGCCGATTGCCAGGCGCAAATGATGAACCGCCTCGGCGCCGTGGGCTTCCAGCTCGAGCCGATGCGCATCGAAGACGTCGACAATTTCTGGGCGACCCATGGCCAGCAGGAAGGCCCGGTACTGTGCTTCGCCGGCCACACCGACGTGGTGCCCACCGGCCCCGTGCAGCAATGGCAACATGAACCGTTCGATGCGCTGATCGACGCCGACGGCATGCTCTGCGGCCGCGGCGCAGCCGACATGAAAGGCAGCCTGGCCTGCATGGTGGTTGCCAGCGAACGCTTCGTGCAGGATTACCCCGACCACCGCGGCAAGGTCGCCTTCCTGATCACCAGCGACGAGGAAGGCCCGGCCCACCACGGCACCAAGGCTGTGGTCGAACGCCTCAAAGCACGTAACCAGCGCCTGGACTGGTGCATCGTCGGCGAACCGTCCAGCACCACCCTGCTGGGTGACGTGGTCAAGAACGGCCGCCGTGGCTCGCTGGGCGCCAAGCTGACCGTGCGCGGCAAACAGGGCCATGTGGCCTACCCGCACCTGGCGCGCAACCCCATTCACCTGGCCGCACCGGCCCTGGCGGAGCTGGCAGCCGAGCACTGGGACGAAGGCAATGCATTCTTCCCGCCGACCAGCTTCCAGATCTCCAACCTCAACTCCGGCACCGGTGCCACCAACGTGGTTCCGGGCGAGCTGACTGCGCTGTTCAATTTCCGGTTCTCCACCGAGTCCACCGTCGAAGGCCTGCAGGCGCGGGTGTCGGCGATCCTCGACAAGCACGAACTGGACTGGTCGATCGACTGGGCGCTGTCAGGCCTGCCGTTCCTCACCGAGCCGGGCGAGCTGCTGGGTGCCGTTTCGGCCAGCATCAAAAGTGTCACCGGCCGCGACACCCAACCATCGACCAGCGGCGGCACGTCCGATGGCCGCTTCATCGCCACCCTGGGCACCCAGGTGGTCGAGCTGGGCCCGGTCAACGCCACCATCCACCAGGTGGATGAGCGGATTCTGGCCAGCGACCTCGACCTGCTGACCGAAATCTACTACCAGACCCTGGTCCGGTTGCTCGCCTGATGCTTGCCTGCCCCCTTTGCCAGGCGCCGCTGGCGCAAGTCGACAACGGCGTGGCCTGCCCGGCAGGCCACCGCTTCGACCGGGCCCGCCAGGGCTACCTGAACCTGCTGCCGGTGCAGCACAAGAACAGCCGTGACCCGGGTGACAACCAGGCCATGGTCGAGGCACGTCGCGACTTTCTCGACGGCGGCCACTACGCGCCGGTGGCCCAGCGCCTGGCCGAACTGGCCGCCGAGCGCCAGCCCGGTGCGTGGCTGGACATTGGCTGCGGCGAGGGCTACTACACCGCGCAGTTGGCCCAGGCCCTGCCCGCTGCCGACGGTTACGCCCTGGATATCTCCCGCGAGGCGGTCAAGCGTGCCTGCCGCCGCGCACCGGCTGTCACCTGGATGGTCGCCAGCATGGCCCGCGTGCCGCTGGCCGATGCCAGCTGCCAGTTCATCGCCAGCGTATTCAGCCCGCTGGACTGGGCCGAAGCCAAACGCCTGCTCAGCCCCGGCGGTGGCCTGATGCGGGTAGGCCCGACCAGCGGCCACCTGATGGAACTGCGCGAAGTGCTCTACGATGAAGTACGCCCTTACGCCGACGACAAGCACCTGGCCCTGGTCCCCGAGGGCATGGCCCATGCCCACAGCGAAACCCTGGCGTTGCGCCTGAGCCTGGCCGCCCCCAAGGCCCGCGCCGACCTGCTGGCCATGACCCCACACGGCTGGCGCGCCAGCGCCGAAAAACGTGCACGGGTAATCGACCAGCCCGAGCCGTTCGAGGTAACGGTTTCCATGCGTTATGACTATTTTGTGCGCCAAGACTGAGCACACCCGGAGCCCTTATGCGCCAACCTGATATCGAGATCTACCTGAAGGACGCCGACGTCGACCACAAACAGATTGCCGGGTGGCTTGCCCAGGCGATCGGCCCGTGCAGCGAATGGAAGCAGAAAGGCCAGACCTTCAAATGCCAGGCCGGTAACATTCCGGTCACTTGGTTACCGAAGGCTGTAGGGAAATGGAACAGCCTGTACCTGGAAAGCGACCAGACCCCCTGGGCCGACGATATTGCCTGCGCCCGCGCTGCATTCGCCGCACTGGGCGTGGAAGTACGCTGCGCACCGGGTGGCTGGGTCGAGGAAGACGGCGAGGAGGATGCCGACCGCTGGGTCCGCATCAGCGCCGACGGTGAAGAGGAAATCACCTGGCGTACGTCTTGAGCTTGAAGCTTCAAGCTGCAAGTTTCAAGAAGGCTCGCATCAGGCTGCAAGTACACGGTCACTTGCAGCTTGAAGCTTATAGCTTAAGGCTCAGAGGCCTACCACGTCTTCGGCTTGCAGGCCTTTCTGGCCCTGCACGCAAGCGTATTCAACCCGCTGCCCTTCGACCAGGGTACGATGCCCCTCACCGCGAATCGCCCGATAGTGGACGAATACATCCGCACCACCTTCGCGCTGAATGAAGCCATAACCCTTGGCATCGTTGAACCACTTTACATTCCCAGTCTCACGAGACGACATCTGAACTACTCCGGTTTTTTATTGTGAAGATCGCCGTGCAGGCATGGGCTTACCTGCCCCGTGCCAACGCCGCTTGCCGAAATAACCTGCAAGTGGCAGGCCGAGTATATGCCACAGCACAAAAAAAATTGATGACGGTCCCGCTGTTGGCCGATTTTTGCTGAACTTACGCACATACGGCAGACTAATTAACTGGATACTCACCTGAACATCACACCCAGGGCACACACCCCATGACCCGTTCCCCCCTGCGCCGCCTGATTTTCGGCGCCCTGCGTCGCCTGTTGTACCTGTGGGTGCGCTCCGAAACCATCAACCAGTCGGCCATGTCGTTGAACCTGGACCGCAGCCGGCCAGTGATCTATGCCTTGCCTACGCCGGCGCTCACCGACCTGGTCGTACTCGACCACGAGTGCACCAAGGCAGGGCTGCCGCGCCCGGTGCTGCCGGTAACGGTCGGTCCGCTGCAGGAACCCGCTGCGTTCTTCTACCTGACCCCCGACCCCGACTGGCTGGGCCGCCAGGACAAGCGTGGCGCCCCGCCCACCCTCGAGCGCTTGGTAGCTGCCGTTACCCAGCATGCCGAGGAAGATGCGCAGATCATTCCGGTCAGCGTGTTCTGGGGCCAGACCCCGGCCAGCGAGTCCAGCCCGTGGAAACTGCTGTTTGCCGACAGTTGGGCAGTGACCGGGCGTTTGCGGCGGCTGCTGACCGTACTGATACTCGGGCGCAAAACCCGCGTGCAGTTCTCTGCCCCCATCCACCTGCGCGAACTGGTGCAGCACAACAAAGGCCACGAACGCACCGTGCGCATGGCCCAGCGCCTGATGCGCGTGCATTTTCGCAACCTCAAGACCGCGGTCATCGGCCCCGACCTTTCGCACCGGCGCAACCTGGTCAAGGGGCTGGTTCATGCACCGCTGGTGCGCCAGGCCATCGCCGAAGAGGCGCAGCGCGAAAACCTGCCGCTGGCCAAGGCCGAAGCCCAGGCTTTGCGCTACGGCAACGAGATTGCCTCTGACTACACCTACACTGCCATCCGCTTCCTGGAGGTGGTGCTCAGCTGGTTCTGGAACAAGATCTACGACGGCATCAAGGTCAACCACATCGAGCAGGTGCAGGGCATCGCGCCCGGCCACGAAGTGATCTACGTGCCCTGCCACCGCAGCCATATCGACTACCTGCTGCTGTCGTACCTGCTGTTCCGCAACGGCCTCACGCCACCGCACGTGGCCGCGGGCATCAACCTCAACATGCCGGTGGTCGGCAACCTGCTGCGCCGTGGCGGGGCGTTCTTCATGCGCCGCACCTTCAAGGGCAACCCACTCTATACCGCGGTGTTCAACGAATACCTGCACACCCTGTTCACCAAGGGGTTCCCGGTGGAGTACTTCGTCGAAGGCGGCCGTTCCCGTACCGGGCGCATGCTGCAACCGCGCACCGGGATGCTGGCGATTACCCTGCGCAGCTTCCTGCGTTCGTCGCGCACGCCCATCGTGTTCGTGCCGGTCTACATCGGCTATGAGCGCGTGCTCGAAGGCCGCACCTACCTGGGCGAGCTGCGCGGTGCCAGCAAGAAGAAAGAGTCGATATTCGATATCTTCACGGTGTTCGGCGCGCTGAGGCAGCGCTTTGGCCAGGTGTCGGTCAACTTTGGCGAGCCGATCCGCCTGGCCGGCTTCCTCGACGAGCAACAACCCGGCTGGCGTGAGCAGGAGCATGGCCCGCAATACCGCCCGGATTGGCTCAACGCCACTACCCATCGCCTGGGTGAGACCGTGGCCCGCCACCTCAACGAGGCGGCGGCCATCAACCCGGTCAACCTGGTGGCCATGGCATTGCTGTCCACCAGCCGCCTGGCCCTGGATGAACGCGCCCTGGTCCGCGTGCTCGACCTGTACCTGGCCCTGCTGCGCCAGGTGCCCTACTCGCCGCACATCACCCTGCCCGAGGGTGACGGCCAGGCCTTGATCGAACACGTGCGCGGCATGAACCTGGTCGCCGAGCAGAAGGACGCCCTGGGCCGCATCCTGTACCTGGACGAAGGCAATGCGGTGCTGATGACCTACTACCGCAACAACGTGCTGCACATCTTCGCCCTGCCGGCGCTGCTGGCCAGCTTCTTCCTCAGCAGCTCGCGCATGAGCCGCGAACTGTTGGGGCAATATGTGCACGCGCTGTACCCGTATTTGCAGGCCGAACTGTTCCTGCGCTGGGCGCCGCAGCAATTGGACGACGTCATCGACCAGTGGCTGGCGGCGCTGGTCGAGCAAGGCCTGCTGCGCCAGGACAACGATATCTATGTGCGCCCGCCGCCCAGCTCGCGGCAGTTCGTGCTGCTGACCCTGCTCGCCCGCACCATCACCCAGACGCTGCAGCGTTTCTACATGGCCACGTCCCTGCTGCTCAACAGCGGGCAGAACAGCCTCAGCGCCGAAGCGCTGGAAGACCTGTGTGTGATGATGGCCCAGCGCCTGTCGATCCTGCATGGCCTGAATGCCCCGGAGTTCTTCGACAAGACGCTGTTCCGCCACTTCATCCAGACCTTGCTCCAGCAAGGCGTGCTGCATGCCGATGCCCAAGGCAAGCTGGGTTACCACGACAAGCTCGGCGAACTGGCCGAGGGCGTGGCCAAGCGCGTGCTGTCGGCCGAGCTGCGCCTGTCCATCCGCCAGGTGGCGCTGCATCGCGACGAGCCTTCAGACGTGGTGCAAGGGTAGCTTTTCTGTCTGCCGCCAGGCCTTGAGAGGGGACAGCATCGCCGTGCTTTCCCCCTCTCAAGGAGCACTACCATGAACCAGATCAAATCGATCGACGTCGAAATCTTTTCTTCCAGCGACAACTACCTGCCAGCCTCCGCCCAGGTGCTACTGAGCCTGCTCGACGTGTCCCGTGCCGACGCGCCGGCCGTCAGCCAGGCCGAGCTGCGCCTTCAGTGCGCCGGTGTACTGCCGATCAAGCTGCAACTGGCCTGCGACCTCAGCCAGCTCGACCCGCGCGGCAGCTACGTGCTGGCCGTGCGCATCGAGCAGAACGGGCAACTGCAGTTCATCAACACCACCCACCACGCCGTAAACCCTCACACCTTGTCTGGCACCGAACGCGTGGTGGTCGATAACGTGGCGACGCCCCTGGTCGTGCTCCATGATTGATTAGGGAAAATCCGCTAAAGTCCCTGGGGTTGGCCACAAGCCGGCTCCAAGGACAACGGAGATTCCATGAAAAAGCTCTTTATGCTGTGTTGCGCATCCCTGCTCGCAGCCTGCTCCAGCCAAACCCCGCCCGCCCAGGCCAGCCTGGATGGCGAAGTCTTCTACCTGCAGCGCATTGCCCTGCCCCCGGCCGCCACCCTGAGCGTCGAACTGCAGGACGTGTCGTTGCTGGACGCCCCGGCCGTGACCCTGGCCCGCCAGGCCGGCCCGGTCAAAGGCAACGTGCCGCTGCCGTTCCACCTCAGCTACGATCCGCGCCAGGTCAAACCCGGCCACCGCTATGCGCTGAGCGCGCGCATCGAGCTGGGCGGCAAACTGCTGTTCATCAATACCGAACACCATGGCGTGCTGCTCGACGGCTCCGACCCGCAACCCGTGCGCGTCAAGCTCGACCAGGTTCGCTGATACCCGTATTCATCTGTTTACAAGGAACGCTTCATGATCCGCACTTCCCTGCGCTTCACCACCCTGTGCGCCGGCCTGCTGCTGTCGGCCAGCGCGCTGGCCCTGTCGCTGGGCGACCTGAGCCAGAAGGACGCCACCGGCGGCCTGAAAGATGCCCTCACCCAAGGCGCGCAGCTGGCGGTCAAGCAGCTCAGCACCCCAGGCGGCTTCAACAACAACCCGGACGTGCGTATCGAACTGCCGGGCAACCTGGGCAAGGCCGCCAAAGCGATGAAGATGTTCGGCAAGGGCGAACAGGTCGAAGCCCTGGAAGCTAGCATGAACAAGGCCGCCGAAAAGGCCGTGCCGCAGGCTCAGGCGATTCTGGTAGACGCCGTGAAGAACATGAGCGTGACCGACGCCAAGGGCATTCTCAGCGGCGGTGACGACTCCGCCACCCAGTACCTGAACAAGAGCAGCCGCGAGCAGATTCGGGCCAAGTTCCTGCCGGTCGTCAAGCAGGCCACCGACCAGGTTGGCGTGGCTCAGCAGTACAACGCCTTCGCCGCGCAGGCCAAAGGCCTGGGGCTGGTCAAGGATGACGCCAACATCGAGAACTACGTGACCGAGAAGGCGCTGGACGGTCTGTTCGAGATGATCGGCAAGCAAGAGCAGAACATTCGCCAGAACCCGGCCGCCGCAGCTACCAGCCTGGCCAAGAAGGTCTTCGGCACGCTCTGATAACGCGTGGTGCCACAGCAGCGGTCTGCCTGAACCCGCGCGGCCGCTGCCTCTGCGTCGTTTTGCCTGTACCGCCTTTCCCCGCTCCCTCGGCCAACAGCAGGGTGCAGGATGGCGGCTCTTTTCGACGAGGAGTTTCCGCTATGCCCTCCACCCCACATTTCCAGATATTCATCGACTGCGAAAGCCAAGACCGGATAACACCGGACGCTTCGGCGAGTTACGTATTGGTCCTGAGTGAAAAACTGGAGGGCTTCGGCGCTGCCAAAGGCAGTTCCGTCCTGCAGCCCGTGCTGACCATCGAGCAGCAAGGCGAACTGGCGCTGCCCCAGACCTTCAGCTTCATGATCGATGGGGCAACGCTCAAGGAAGGCCATGCTTACCAGGTAAGCCTGCGCTACCAGGCCACCAACGGTAACCCGCACGGCAAGCGCCTGGCCTGGAAAGAGACTTTCGTCGCTCAGGACCAGGCCCGCATAGCACCTGCCGCCGTCAGCGGCCACGGCCCGTGCAAAGGCCGCACCAACAGCTGCCTGAGCTGGTAAGGGCCGGCGCCTTCAACACCCAGGGCGCAAGCTGCCTGCACGCTCGCGCCTGGGTCTTCAACGCTGCTTTACCCTGAACCAGGCCGCGTACAACGCCGGCAGGAACAACAACGTCAGCACCGTGGCCACGATCAGGCCACCCATGATCGCGACCGCCATCGGCCCGTAGAACACGCTACGCGACAGCGGGATCATGGCCAGCACCGCGGCCAGCGCGGTCAGCACGATCGGCCGGAAGCGCCGCACCGTGGCCTCGATGATCGCTTGCCAGCGGTCCATCCCTGCCGCAATGTCCTGCTCGATCTGGTCAACCAGAATCACCGAATTGCGCATGATCATCCCCGCCAGGGCAATGGTGCCGAGCATGGCGACAAAGCCGAACGGCTGGCGGAACACCAGCAGGAACAGGGTCACGCCGATCAACCCCAGTGGCGCGGTCAGGAACACCATCAGCGTGCGCGAGAAGCTGCGCAGCTGGATCATCAGCAAGCTCAACACCACCACGATGAACAGCGGCATGCCGGCGTTCACCGATTTCTGCCCGCGCTCGGCATCTTCCACCGTGCCGCCCACTTCCAACAGGTAACCGTCGGGCAGCTTGGCGCGAATGCCCTGCAAAGAAGGCAGAATCTGCTTCACCAGTGTCGCAGGTTGCGCCTTGTCGTAGATGTCTGCCCGCACGGTCACCGTCGGCAGGCGGTTACGGTGCCAGATGATGCCCTCCTCGAAGCCATACTCGAGGGTCGCGACCTGCGACAGCGCCACGCTCTGGCCGTTGTCGGTCGGCAACGCCAGGCTGCCCAGGTTGCCCAGCTCGCTGCGCTCCTGCAGCGTACCGCGCAGCAGTATCTCGATCAGCTCGTTGTCTTCGCGGTACTGGCTGGCGGTGGTGCCGGTCAGCGAACTTTGCAGGAAACTCGCCAGGTGCGCGGTGCTCACGCCCAACGCACGGGCACGGTCCTGGTCGATGCTCAGAAACACCGCCTTGCTCGGTTCTTCCCAGTCCAGGTGCACATTTACCACATGCGGGTTCTCGCGCACCTTGGCGGCCACCTCACGGGCCAGCGCACGGGCCTTCTCGATGTGCTCGCCCGTGACCCGGAACTGCACCGGGTAACCCACGGGCGGGCCGTTTTCCAGGCGGGTGACCCGGGCGCGCAACTCGGGGAACTGCTGGTCCACCGTGGCGATCAGCCAGCTGCGCAGGCGCTCGCGGTCGTCCATCGACTTGGCCAGCACCACGAACTGGGCGAAGCTGGCGGCCGGCAGTTGCTGGTCCAGTGGCAGGTAGAAGCGCGGCGAACCGGTGCCCACGTAGGCCACATAGTTGTCGATGCCATCCTGCTGCGCGAGCAGCGCCTCCAATTGCTTGACGCGCTCGGCGGTATTGGCCAGCGATGCACCTTCGGCCAGCTTCAGGTCGACCATCAGTTCCGGGCGCCCGGACGCCGGGAAGAACTGCTGGGGCACGAAGCGGAACAGCAGGATGCTGCCGATGAAGGCCGCGATGGTCAGCAGGATCACCGTCTTGCGCCGCCGTACACACCACGCCACAACCCGCCGCACACGCTGGTAGAACGGCGTGGCATAAGGGTCTGGCGCCTGGCCATGACGGGCGGCGTGCAGCCGGGCCAGGTCGGGCAGCAGGCGCTCGCCCAGGTAAGGCACGAACACCACGGCGACCAGCCACGATGCCAGCAAGGCAATGGTCACCACCTGGAAGATCGAGCGGGTGTATTCGCCGGTGCTGGAGGCCGCCGTAGCGATGGGCAAGAAGCCCGCTGCGGTGATCAGGGTGCCGGTGAGCATCGGGAAGGCCGTGCTTCTCCAGGCGTAACTGGCCGCCTTGAGGCGGTCGTAGCCCTGCTCCATCTTGATCGCCATCATTTCCACGGCAATGATCGCATCGTCTACCAGCAAGCCCAGGGCCAGTACCAGCGCCCCCAGCGAAATCTTGTGCAGGCCGATGCCAAAGTAATGCATGGCTGCGAAGGTCATGGCCAGGACCAGGGGGATGGCCAGCGCCACCACCAGGCCGGTCCGCAGGCCCAGGGAGAAGAAGCTGACCAGCAGCACGATGACCAGCGCCTCGGCCAGCACCTGCACGAACTCGCCGACACCCGCCTTGACCGCCGCGGGCTGGTCCGAGACCTTGCGCAACTCCATGCCGGCCGGCAGGTTGTGCGCCAGGCGTTCGAACTCGCTTTCCAGCGCCTTGCCCAGCACCAGGATGTCGCCGCCATCCTTCATCGACACCGCCAGGCCAATGGCCTCTTCGCCCATGAAGCGCATGCGCGGTGCGGGTGGGTCATTGAAGCCACGGTACACTTCGGCGACATCGCCAATGCGGAAGGTGCGGTCGCCCACCCGAATCGGGAACTGGCGAATCTGCTCGACGCTGTCGAAGCGACCGCTTACCCGCAGTTGCAGGCGCTCGCTGGGGGTTTCGAAGAAGCCGGCGGTGCTGACTGCATTCTGTTCGCGCAGGGCGTTCTGCACCGCTTGCAGCGGCACCCCCAGGGTAGCCAGCTTGAGGTTGGACAGTTCGATCCAGACTTTCTCGTCCTGCAAGCCGATCAGCTCGACCTTGCCCACGTCCTTGACCCGCTGCAGCTGGATCTGGATCCGGTCGGCATAGTCCTTGAGCACGGCGTAATCGAAGCCCTTGCCGGTCAGTGCATAGATATTGCCGAAGGTAGTGCCGAATTCGTCGTTGAAGAAGGGGCCCTGGATTTCTGGCGGCAAGGTATGGCGAATGTCCGCGACCTTCTTGCGGATCTGATACCACAGCTCGGGAATGTCCTTGGAGTGCAGCGAGTCGCGGGCCATGAACGTGACCTGCGATTCGCCAGGCCGGGAAAACGAGACAATCCGCTCGTACTCACCGGTTTCCATCAGCTTTTTCTCGATGCGCTCGGTTACCTGGCGCGACACTTCCTCGGCCGTGGCACCGGGCCACAGGGTACGAATGACCATGGCCTTGAAGGTGAACGGCGGGTCTTCGCTCTGGCCCAGCTTGGTGTAGGACATGGCGCCAATGGCCCCCAGCAGGATCATCAGGAACAGGACGATCTGGCGGTTGCGCAGCGCCCAGGCAGAAAGGTTGAAACCCATCGGGACTTACTCCTTGGCCGTCAGGTTCACTACGCGGTTGCTGCGGTCGACGGGGCGTACCCGCTGCCCCTCACGCAATACATGACCACCGGCGGCCACCACCCAGTCATCGGCGGCCAGCCCTTCGAGCACGGGCACGCTATCGTTGCCGTACGCACCCAGGCGCACCACGGCCCGCTCCAGGCGGCTGTCCTTGTTCACCCGCCAGACATAGGCCTGGCCGTCCTCGGCGGTGACCGCCGACAGCGGTACAGACAATGGGATCAGGCCTTCGGTAGCAATGAATACCCGGGCGCTCTGGCCCAGTTCGGCCGGGGCAGCCGACGTGGTGAAGGCGATGCGGGCGGCGAAGGTGCGCGAGCGCGGATCGGCCGCGGGTGACAGCTCGCGGATGCGCCCCTGGAAGCGCGCCTGCGGGTGCGACCACAGCTCCACACTCACCGGTTGGCCGATGGCGACCCGGGCGAACTGCTGCTCTGGCAGGGCGATGGCCACCTCGCGCTCACCATCGGCGGCGAGGGTGAAGGCGGTTTGCCCAGGGGCCACCACCTGGCCCACTTCCACCTGGCGCTTGGCAATCACCCCGGCCTGGGGCGCACGCAATACGGCATAGGCTGCCTG
Organism: Pseudomonas juntendi; assembly: GCF_009932375.1. GTDB lineage: Bacteria > Pseudomonadota > Gammaproteobacteria > Pseudomonadales > Pseudomonadaceae > Aquipseudomonas > Aquipseudomonas juntendi. The sequence goes on along the minus strand of NZ_BLJG01000006.1, from coordinate 34,440 downwards.
GTTCCCGGCCACGTCGAACTGCGCCTTGGCCTGCTTCAGGCGGGCCAGGCCGGCACGGTAGAGGTTTTCGGCATTGTCATATTGAGAATGGCTGACCATCTGCCGGTCCAGCAGCTTCTGGTAGCGATCACGCTCGGTGCGCACCAGTGCCAGGTTGGCTTCGGCGGCGGCCAGTTGTGCGCGGTTAGCTTCCAGTTGCAGGCGTACGTCCTGCGGGTCCAGCTCGGCCAGCGGTTGCTCGGCCTTGACCCGCTGCCCTTCTTCGACCAGCCGCTTGCTGACCTTGCCGGCAATACGGAACGCCAGTTCCGGCTCGAAGCGCGCACGCACCTCACCGGGGTAACTGGCGGCCCCCGCTTCGGCTGGCTGCGGCTGCACCACCAACGCCGGGCGCGGGGCGGCGGGGGCGGCGGCTTCCTGTTCGCACGCCGCCAGAAGCACGGCGACGGCGGCGGGCAACGCGATGGACAAGGCCTGGCGCAACATGATGAATCCTTTCGCAGAGGGTACTTCGAATATTTGTACTGGCGGGTATATTAAGTCAGGGAACTGCTGCCGAGAAGCCAGCGTCGATAAGAAATCGCCTGACGATGGCTACGATCACTGCTGGAAACCGCTCCAGCCGGTAATATGGGAGCTTGATCAACCACATGCAGACCACAATGCCCAACGACGCACCCATCGGCCCAGGCCGGCCCAAGGACCTGGCCAAGCGCGAGGCGATTCTCGAAGCTGCCAAGTCGCTGTTCTTAAGCCTTGGCTACGCCAACACCAGCATGGATGCGGTCGCTGCGGCGGCAGGTGTTTCTAAGCTCACCGTGTACAGCCACTTCACCGACAAGCAGACGCTGTTCTGTGCAGCGGTCATGGCCACCTGCCAGACTCAGCTGCCGGACCTGTTGTTCGAGTACCCCGCGGGTGCGCAGGTCGAAGACGTGCTGCTGAACATCGCCCGTGGTTTCCAGGCGCTGATCAGCAGTGACGAAGCGGTCAAGCTCAGCCGCCTGATCATGGCCCAGGGCAGCCTGGATGCAAGCTTTGGCGAGTACTTCTACGAGGCCGGGCCCAAGCGTGTGCTGGCCGGGATGGAAGCGCTGCTGCGCGAGGCGGATGAGCGTGGGCTGCTGCGTATCGACAACCCGCTGCGGGCAGCGGAGCACTTCTTCTGCCTGGTCAAGGGGGCCCCGGATTACCGGCTATTGCTCGGCTGTGCGGGGCCGCTGGAAGGTGATGAGGCAGAAGCGCATGTGCGCGAGGTGGTTGGGGTGTTCTTGCGGGCGTTTCAGCCGTGAAGCAGACGCGGGCATTTGGCGGCAACCCTGTTGTCTCGAATGCTGAATCTCGCTCAATGCCTGTGGGAGCGGGCAGGCCCGCGAACACGGGCGCAGCCCGTGCCAACCACTGCGGTGCCTGCTTCGCGGGCTCGCCCGCTCCCACATCGGCCGCAATAGCCGGTCAGATAAAGGTCAGGCTTTAAGCGCTTTCTTCGGGTAGATGTCGTACCGGCTCGACTTGCCCTCAAGGCTATGGCTCGGTTTCGGCCCGTCAATGATCGGCGCCTTGCGTGGGCGCTTCACCACCACCCGGTGGCTGGCCAGCGCCAGGGCGGCTTCGAGCAGGGCCGGGGCATCCAGGTCGTCACCGACCAAGGGCCGGAACACACGCATCTCCTTCTTCACCAAAGCACTCTTGTCGCGATGCGGGAACATCGGGTCGAGGTAGATCACCTGCGGCGCCTCGCCTTTCCAGGCGCGCATGCGCTCGATGGCATTGCCGGTCAGCAGGCGCATGCGCCCGACAATCGGCCCCACTTCTTCATCCAGCCGGGCGCGCGCCAGGCCATCTTCCAGCAGCGCGGCTATCAGCGGCTGGCGTTCGATCAAGGTCATCTGGCAGCCCAGGCTGGCCAGCACGAACGCGTCCTTGCCCAGCCCCGCCGTGGCATCCAGCACCTGCGGTCGCACGCCTTGGGCGATGCCCACGGCCTTGGCGATCATCTGCCCGTTGCCACCGCCAAACTGGCGCCGGTGCGCGGCCTGGCCTTCGACAAAGTCCACCCGCACCGGCCCCGGTGCCTGCGGGCCCAATTGCTGGATCTGCAAGCCATCAACGCCCACCTGCACGGCAAACCCGGCCTCATCGCCCTGCAACGGCAGCGCCAGGCGCTCGGCCCATGCAGCGGCCTGTGCTGCGAATTCGGCCGTTAGCGCCTCGACCCGGATACCTGCGCCCTGCTCTTCCATCTTCAACACCTAGAAATTGAACCCAGCCGTTAAGGTATCGGCCGCCACGGCCGATACAGGCAATATCCCGCTATTCTGCCAGAGCACAACGCGCGCGACTGCCATGTCAGATACTCTTCCCATCGGCTTGACCTATTTGTCGCCTGTCGGCAACTACAGTCAGCACAACACCCAGGCACTCGGGGGCGTCAGCCACCTGTGGCAGGATTTTTTCGCCCGGGCCATGGCCGCGCGCCAGGAAGAGCCAGTAGACAGCATCAGCCAGTCGTTCGTGCAGTACGACCAGGACAGCGGCGAACCGATCGGCGGCGCCCGCGCGCTGGCCATGATCGACGCGCAGCGCGCCTGCCCGGTGCAGGATACCCGCGTAGTCCCACCCGAGCCGCTGTTTCTACCCAAGGCCGAGCTGGAAGCCAGCCTCTTGCCGCCGGCCCCCGAGCCTTTCAGCGCCATGGAACTGATCGAACAGCAGCGCCAGCTCGACATCAACAACAGCTGGCTGCGCCCGGTGGTGATGAGCCAGGGTCAGCCGCTGCCCGAGCCCGGACCGGGCCCTAGCCCACGCCCGCTGTTCCTGCCCATCGCCGAACTGGAAAGCGACTTGTTGCCACCCGCCGCCGAACCGTTCGACGATGCCACGCTGAGCAAGCAGCAGACCGACCTGGCATTCGACCTCCACTGGACGCGCCCGGTGGTGCTGAACAACGTGCGCGCCTACGCCTGACCTTAGCGGCAGACCTGCCAGCGGCCCATGTCCAGGTGGAAGTGATTGTGGTGCGCGGCGTTGTAGTCGGGCCCCAACACAGTGCTGAAGCTTTGGCAGGCAGCCTGCTGCACCTCGCGCAGGAATTGCGCCTTGGCCCCACCCGCCTGCCAGTCACGCGCCAGAACGATGCGCTGACCGTCCTGCAGGCGAAAGCCGCTGATGTCCAGGGCGTTGGCCGTCGCGTGCTGGCTCAGGCGGCCCTGCTTGCGGTGGTAGACGTTGCGGCAGGCAAAGCTGCCCAAATGGTCGACCTGGGTCACCGGCTGGCCCAACACCCGCTGCGCGACAGGCTGCAAGGCGTGGTGTTCGAACAGTGCATACGCCACCGCCAGCGGGCAACTGGCCAGAAAGCTGCTGCTCAGGCGCGCCTTGCCGGCTTCGATACGCCACACATTTTCCAGCGGGCAGTTGGCCGAGGCCGGGCTGTCGGCCTGTGCCCGGTAGCGCAGTTGGCTGGTGGCCAGTGCCTGGCGGCACAGCGCGGGGTCATCCCGCAGCCGCGCCAGCTTGTAGGGGGTCAGCCAATTGGGTGGTTGGCGCACATCCAACGGCGCCCAGGGGTTCCACGGCGCGGGCAGGCGCCAGCCCTGTTGCCAGGCAAGCACGGCCAAAAACAGCAGGCCGGCCAGCAGCGTCACGGCCCGCATCAACGGCGGAACAGGTCGTTGAGCTGAGCGAACGGCAAAGCCTGGTCTGCGTAGCCGAAGGTGCCCTGGTCATGGACTTCCAGTGCGGCCCGCTGCAACGCACCCAGGGCCGCGCGGGCCAGCGACGAGCCAAGGCTGATGCGGCGCACGCCAAGGTCCTGCAACTGGTTGACGCTCAACGCCACGCCGGCCATGCCCATCAGCACGTTCACCGGCCGCGGGGCCACGGCCTGCACCACCGCGCGCACTTCTTCCACCGTTCGCAGGCCAGGCGCATACAGCACATCGGCCCCCGCTTCGGCGTAGGCCTGAAGGCGCAGGATGGTGTCGTCCAGGTCCATGCGCCCGTGCAGCAGGTTTTCTGCACGGGCGCACAGGGTGAACGGGAACGGCAGGCTCCGGGCAGCCTGCACTGCGGCGCGTACACGCTCCACCGCCAGGCCGATATCATAGATGGGCGCATCATGGCGGCCGCTGGCGTCTTCGATAGACCCACCCACCAGGCCAACCTCGGCGGCGCGCAGAATGGTCTGCGCGCAGTCCTCGGGCAGGTCGCCGAAGCCGTTTTCCAGATCGGCGGCCACCGGCAACGCGGTAGCGTCGACGATTTCACCGGCGTTGTCCAATGTGTCGTCCAGGCTCAGGGCCCCTTCGGCATCCGGGCGGCCCAGGCTGAAGGCCAGGCCGGCGCTGGTAGTGGCCAGCGCTTCGAAGCCCAGGCTCGCCAACAGCCTGGCCGACCCGGCATCCCACGGGTTGGGGATGACGAATGCACCGTCACGCTGGTGCAAGGCCTTGAAGGCTTCGGCTCGCAGGGTTTGCACATCCATGGTGGAACCTCCGGCAGTCAGGGAAGGGTCACAGTAGCCCCAGTTGTTCGACCTCGGGGGCGCGCGGCAATTCCGGCAGCGCGGCAAGGCCCGGCAAACGCAGCATCAGGCGCTGGTGAAAATGCCGGGCAAGTGCCGCCGCCAGGCGGTTGTCCGAGGTATGCAGGAAGATATAGGGGCTGCGGCCTTCTTCGATCCAGCTGGCCACCTTGTCTACCCACGGGGTGAGAAACACGTCGTTGGCTTGCAGTTCCGGGTGGCCGATGAAGCGGACCTGCGGGTGCTGGGTAAAGGCGGCCGGGCGCGGAGGCACCTTGGGCTTTTTTGACTGCGCATGCAGCACGGAAGGGTCACGCGAAGTGCAGCTGAACAGCGCGCGCGGGTCGAGGCAAATACGCTCGACGCCCCGTTCGTGCAGCACCCGGTTGAGCATGCGCTCCTCTTCACCCTTGGCAAAAAACGCCTGGTTACGCACTTCAACTGCCACGGGCACCGCCAGCTCATCCAGAAAATGGCACAGCTCGCCCAGGCGCGCAGGGCCGAACTGGGCCGGCAATTGCAACCAGTAGGGATACACACGCCCGCCCAACGGTGCCATCAACCGGGTGAAATCGAAGGCAGGCTCCAGCTGGTCGCGCAGGTCACCAGCGTGGCTGATGTCGCGGGGGAACTTGGCGGTGAACCGGAAATGTGCGGGCATTACCTGTGCCCAGCGGGCAAGGGTGCCAGGGGCAGGCCGGGCGTAGAAGGTGGTGTTGCCCTCTACCGCGTTGAACACCTGGCTGTAGAAGCCCAGCATCTGGCCGCTGCTGGCGTCGGCGGGGTACAGGTAGTCGCGCCAGGCGTTTTCACTCCATGACGGGCAACCGAGAAAGTAAGGCAGGGGTGATGGACTCATCCATCAAATGTACAGGTCGAGCCCTAGTACTTCCATGTCCCAGTCGGTAAAACCGGCGGTGCTCAGGTAACTGGCCAAGGCATTGGCGGTACGCCGGTCACGGGCGCGAGGGAAAACCATGTCCTGCTGGCGGGCTGGCAGACCAGCGCCAAGGCGGCGAGCGGCGGGCTCAGGTTGCGCGGCTTCAAGGTCATCGACGACCTCTGCATCATCGACCGCATCCTCGCGCACCGCGGCCTTGCGCGGCGTGCGCTTGATCGGGTACTGCGATGAGAAACCGTCGATACGCATGGCATGAGCACTCGGGATCAATGATGGCAATTTAGCAGCATCAGAGCTCCGTCGCTAATGCTTCATTGATAACTGGACCACAGATTGCGCAAAAGGTTTTAGTGTGATCGGCAATAACCGACGGACAGCAGTCATTGCTGCTTCGGGGTAGCTACATTGTCGCGCAGATACACCGGCTGCGCCTGTTCGGCGGTAACTGCCTCGCCACGCGCCCAGGCAAAACCGGCCAGGGCCAGTACGTCCACAGCGCTGGGCAGGGCCTGGGCATCGCTGGCCGCGACTTTCACTGCCAGGCGTTTGGCATAACCCCAACCCGTGCCGGCACCGAACCAGGCACCGGTGCTCTCTAACGGCAGCGCCACCTGCTCGGGCGGCAACACGGCCTCATTGCCGACCAGGCGCATTTCCCCCGCCGTGGCCTGGTAGCACCCCCAGTACACCTCGTCCATACGCGCATCGATGGCCGCGGCGACCTGCTGCACGCCCTGTTCGCGCAACGCGCCCTGGGCCAGCGCGGCAAGGTTGGAGACCGGCAGCACCGGGCGCTCGAGGGCGAACGCCAGCCCCTGTACCACACCGATTGCGATACGCACACCGGTGAACGCACCCGGGCCCCGGCCAAAGGCGATGGCATCGAGCGCATTCAGTGCCACGCCGGAATCGGCCAGCAACTGCTTGATCATCGGCAGCAGCTTCTGGGCATGCATGCGCGGGATTACCTCGTAATGGCTGGTTACCTTGCCGTCATGCAGCAGCGCGACGGAACAGGCTTCGGTGGCGGTATCCAGGGCCAACAGGGTGGTCATCGAACGGGTATCCAGGTGCGAAGAAAAAGAGCGGCATTATAGAGCAGCTGCGCCGTTGTGTCCCAAGGGGCCGCTGTGTGGGCCCTGTGGGAGCGGCCTTGTGTCGCGAAAGGGCCGCAAAGCGGCCCCAGGGTGTCAGCGACGTGGCAAAAATTGATGGGGCTGCTGTGCAGCCCTTTCGCGACACAAGGCCGCTCCCACAAAAAGCGGACCGTGCGCCAGGTGCTGGATCAGCTCAGGGCTGCCAGGACCTTGGCAGTGATGGCTTCAACCGAGCCTACGCCTTCGATGTGGCTGTACTTCGGCTTGCCAGCATTGGCCGCCGACAGCTTCTGGTAGAAGTCCACCAGCGGCTTGGTCTGGCTGTGGTAGACCGACAGGCGATGGCGAACGGTTTCTTCCTTGTCGTCGTCGCGCTGGATCAGGTCTTCGCCAGTGACGTCGTCCTTGCCTTCCACTTTCGGCGGGTTGTACTGAATGTGGTAGGTACGGCCAGAGGCCAGGTGCACACGGCGACCTGCCATGCGACCCACGATTTCTTCATCGTCGACGGCAATTTCAACCACGGCGTCGATATCGACACCGGCCGCAACCATGGCTTCGGCCTGTGGAATGGTCCGTGGGAAGCCGTCGAACAGGCAGCCGTTGGCGCAATCCGGCTGGGCGATGCGCTCCTTGACCAGGCTGATGATCAGCTCGTCGGACACCAGTTGGCCGGCATCCATGACTTGCTTCAGTTCCAGGCCCAGCGGGGTGCCGGCCTTGACGGCAGCACGCAGCATGTCACCGGTGGAAATTTGGGGGATACCGAACTTTTCGGTGATGAACTTTGCCTGAGTACCTTTACCGGCCCCGGGAGCTCCCAGCAGAATAACGCGCATCTTGTGCTCCTCAAATTTTTTTATGAACTTCAATGGATTCGGCGACCAGGGCCAAGTCCGGAAAATCGGGTATGACCATAATTCGGTCAGAGGGCTGCTCAAGATACACAGCGCCCGGCAGCCAGACAAGCGTCCCAAAGTTGCAGGAATGCGCCACTTGCGACCAAGCAGGCAGGTGGTTGCGCCCGGCGCAACCACCCTTTCGCTGCTGCCGTACAGCCGTTATGGCATACCGACTGCCGCACCCGGCCCTGCGCTCAACCGGTGTTGCGCAAGCCGGCGGCGATGCCCGCCACCGTTACCAGCAAGGCCTGCTCCAATGGGCTGTCCAGAGCGGCTTCGCGGCTGCGCGAGCGCGCCAGCAATTCGGCCTGCAGGCGGTGCAGCGGGTCCAGGTAGGTGTTACGCAAGCTGATGAATTCCAGTGTCTCGGGGCTGTGCGCGAGTAGCACCGGCTGCCCGGTCAGGCCAAGCACTATCTGGCAAGACTGCGACAATAGGTCGCGCAGGTGCGCCCCCAAAGGCAGCAGCTGCGGTTGCACCAGACGTTCGTCGTAGGCCTCGGCAATTTGCGCATCCGCCTTGGCCAGTACCATTTCCAGCATGTCGATGCGGGTGCGGAAGAACGGCCAGTGTTCGCGCATCTGCGCCAGCAGTTCGCCTTGGCCACGCGCCAGGGCATTGCTCAGCGCGGTTTCCCAGCCCAACCAGGCCGGCAGCATCAGCCGCGTCTGGGTCCAGCCGAAGATCCATGGGATGGCCCGCAGGCTTTCGATGCCACCGGCGCGGCGTTTCGCCGGGCGGCTGCCCAGTGGCAGGCGCCCCAGTTCCTGTTCCGGCGTCGACTGGCGGAAATACTCGACGAAGTCCGGGTTGTCCCGCACCACACTGCGGTACGCCTTGACGCCATCGGCGGCCAGCTGGTCCATGACTTCGCGCCAGGCCGGCTGCGGCGGCGGCGGTGGCAACAGCGTGGCTTCGAGTACGGCAGCCAGGTACAGGTTGAGGTTTTGCTCGGCAATGCCCGGTAAACCGAACTTGAAGCGGATCATCTCGCCCTGCTCGGTGGTACGGAAACGCCCAGCCACCGAGCCCGGTGGCTGTGACAGGATCGCCGCATGGGCAGGCCCACCGCCACGGCCCACAGTGCCGCCGCGGCCATGGAACAGCAGCAGTTCGACCTGATGCTCGGCACAGATACGCACCAGGTTTTCCTGGGCACGGTACTGCGCCCAGGCCGCTGCCGTGGTCCCGGCGTCCTTGGCGGAGTCGGAGTAGCCGATCATGACCTCCTGCGGGCCGCGCAGCCCTGCACGGTAACCTGGCAGGCCCAGCAGGCGCTGCATCACCGGCCCGGCGTTGTCCAGGTCGGCGAGGGTTTCGAACAATGGCACCACGCGCATCGGCCGGGTCAGGCCAGCTTCCTTGAGCAGCAGTTGTACCGCCAACACATCCGAGGCAGCCCCGGCCATGGAGATGACGTAAGAGCCCAACGAGGCAGCGGGTGCACCCGCCACTACGCGGCAGGTGGCCAGCACCTCGGCCGTATCCGCCTGCGGCTTGAAGTGTGCCGGCAGCAGCGGCCGGCGGTTTTTCAGCTCGGCCTGGAGGAATTCGATGCGCTGCTCTTCATCCCAGTCGGCGTAGCGGCCCAGGCCCAGGTAATCGGTGATTTCGGTCAGGGCGTCACGGTGCCGGGCCGCGTCCTGGCGCACGTCGAGCCGACCAAGGAACAGGCCGAATGTGACCGCGCGGCGCAAGCAGTCCAGCAGCGGCCCCTCGGCGATAACGCCCATGCCGCACTCATGCAGGGACTGGTAGCACAGTTCCAGTGGGGCAATCAGGTCACGATTGTCGACCAGCACCTCGGCGCTGGGCGGCTGGCTGCTGTTCAACGCCGAGTGCGCCCAGGCACGCGTTGCGCGCAAGCGGTCGCGCAACTGCTTGAGCACCGCCCGGTAGGGTTCAGCGCTGTCGCCGGCCTGCTGGCGCAGGGCGGCGTTGGCCTGCTGCATGGACAACTCGGCGGCCAACGCATCGATGTCGCGTAGGAACAGGTCGGCAGCCATCCAGCGGGCCAGCAGCAGCACCTCGCGGGTCACCACGGCGGTCACGTTGGGGTTGCCGTCGCGGTCCCCGCCCATCCACGAGGCAAAGCGGATAGGGGCGGCCTCCAGCGGCAGGCGCAGCCCGGTAGCGTCCAACAAGGCCTTGTCGACCTTGCGCAGGTGGCTGGGGATGGCGTGCCATAACGAATGCTCGATCACGGCGAAGCCCCACTTGGCCTCGTCGACCGGGGTTGGCCGGGTGCGCCGGATTTCCTCGGTGTGCCAGGCCTCGGCGATCAACCGGCGCAGGCGTTCGCGCACGTGCTCGCGCTCTGCCGGGGTCAGGTCGCGGTGGTCCTGTGCAGCCAGCTGGCCGGCAATGGCATCGTACTTTTGGATCAGCGTGCGCCGCGCCACTTCGGTGGGGTGTGCCGTGAGCACCAGCTGGATGTCCAGCTTGGCCAGCTGCCGGGCCAGGGCATCGTTGCTGTGCCCGGCCTGCTTCAGCCGCGCCAGCAACTCGGGCAAAACCCGCGCTTCGAACGGCTCGGGCTGGTCGGCATCGCGGCGGCGGATCAACTGGTACTGCTCGGCCATGTTGGCCAGGTTGAGGAACTGGTTGAAGGCCCTGGCCACGGGTAGCAGGTCTTCTTCGGCAAGGTCTGCCAGGGTCGAACTCAGTTGCTCCCCGGGGCCGCGACGGTCGGCCTTGGCGCTGTGGCGAATGGCTTCGATCTTCTGCAGGAATGCATCGCCATGCTGTTGGCGGATGGTCTCGCCCAGCAGTTCACCCAACACATGCACATCTTCACGCAAGCGCACATCGATATCGGTCATTGGCCCCTCTCTCCGTTGCATCCCTTCCAGGCTCCACGCCCTTCCTGTGGGGGCGGGCATGCCCGCGAAAGATCCAACGCGGTGGCTGGCACCGGCTTCGCCGGTGTTCGCGGGCATGCCCGCTCCCACATTGGGGCGGTGACATTCACCCAAGAGTGCCCCCAGCCAAGCAGCGATGGCAAGCAGGGATCGGCCAAAGCAAACTAAAGTGAAGGTTGAGCACTCCCATGCCATGCAGCCTTCGAGGCGTAACCAGAGGTCATCATGAAAATCCGTGAACTCGCCCAGCACTGGGAACAGAATGCCGCCGGCACCTTGAGCCGTACCGGCCATGTCCTGCATCTGGACCTGGAGTCCGAAGCGCGCCTGGCCGCGCTGATCGACATGTACCCCAAACGTACCGCCGAGGAACTGCTCGGCGAACTGGTCGCGGCCGCGCTTGAAGAAGTGGAAGCCAGTTTTCCCTATGTGCCCGGTCGCCAGGTCATCGCCACCGATGAAGAAGGTGACCCGATGTATGAGGATGTGGGGCCGACACCGCGGTTTTTGTCGCTGTCGAAGCAGCATCTGCACAGCCTTACCACCGAGGGCAGTGAAGAGCCAGGGGCGTAGGCCTTGCGCAGCCTTGAGTGATCAGGCGCCGCCCGCGCGGCGCCTGATCTCGGGCAGCACATGCGCCGAGACGAACATTGGCCGCGCCGTCCGCCACCCGCTTCAATTGCCTCGGGCACTCTGCAAAAACCCTCCACCGGGTCAGAAATTTTTCGGAACTATCCAAAAAAACTCTGAGTCACAGCTAATAGCCATCACGCTAAAACCCTGCACACCTGCCGTTGTGCACCGTTGATTCCAAGCGCGCGGACTTGTCAGGGAATGAGCGATGGACTGCTACGGACATCGTTATCAGGAGTGATCCAATGGAGCTGACCACCATGAAAACCCGCACTAGCAAACCGTCATCCACTCATGTGCGCGGGTTCAAGCTGGCCGCGCTGGCCCTGGGCAGTAGCCTGGTCCTGGCCGGCTGTGCGGGCAACCCGCCTACCGAGCAATATGCGGTTACCCAGTCCGCCGTGAATTCCGCTGTCAGCGCTGGCGGCACCGAGTTCGCCGCCGTGGAAATGAAAGCCGCGCAAGACAAGTTCAAGCAGGCTGAAATCGCCATGCACGACAAGAAGTACGACGAAGCCAAGCGCCTGGCCGAACAGGCCGAATGGGACGCACGCCTGGCCGAACGCAAGGCCCAGGCGGCCAAGGCTCAGAAGGCCGTGCAGGATGCCCGCCAGGGCGTTCAGGACGTACGTGAGGAAGGCCTGCGCAGCGCTCAGTGAGCCCTGCCCCGCCAACCTTAGCCTTCGCACACGATCAAAGGATGAACACTATGCGCAATTACGTCATGATTCCCGCCCTGCTGGCCCTGAGCGTCGGTCTTGCTGCGTGCTCGCACGACCCTAACGCCAACCTGGAAGCCGCCCGCACCAACTTCTCGGCCCTGCAGAGCGATCCACAGGCGAGCAAAGTCGCCGCGCTGGAAACCAAGGATGCCCAGGATTGGCTGAACAAGGCCGACAAGGCCTACATGGACCGTGAAGACGAGAAGAAAGTCGACCAGCTGGCCTACCTGACCAACCAGCGCGTCGAAGTGGCCAAGCAGACCATTGCCCTGCGTACTGCCGAGGGTGAGCTGAAGAACGCAGCCGCCCAGCGTGCCCAGGCCAAGCTGGATGCCCGCGATGCCCAGATCGCCAAGCTGCAGAACAGCCTGAACGCCAAGCAGACCGACCGCGGTACGCTGGTGACCTTCGGTGACGTGCTGTTCGACTTCAACAAGGCCGAGCTGAAAGGCAACGCGTACCCGAACATCACCAAACTGGCCCAGTTCCTTCAGGAAAACCCTGAGCGCAAGGTGATCGTAGAGGGCTACACCGACAGCGTCGGCTCGGCCAGCTACAACCAGAGCCTGTCCGAGCGCCGCGCCAACAGCGTACGCATGGCCCTGGTGCGCGCCGGCGTAGACCCAGCGCGCATCGTGGCCCAAGGCTACGGCAAGGAGTACCCAGTTGCGGACAACTCCAGCAACTCCGGGCGTGCACAGAACCGTCGTGTGGAGGTGACCATCTCCAACGACAACCAGCCGGTGCAGCCGCGCTCCATGAGCCAGGCCAAGCAGTAATACTGGCCAGCTGACAGAGAAAGCCCCGCGATCGACGCGGGGCTTTTTTTTGTTTCGCTGCCGCTCACTGTACCTGCTGCGGCGTTTCCTCACCCATGCAGCGCACTGCACGCTTGCGGTTGTCCACCAGCACGCCCGTCAGGCCTTTCTGCTGGGTATCGAACAGCACCAATACACCGTCCACGCACTGCGCCACTTGCGGTGCCGGGTCCAGCGAAACCTTGTAATCCTCGCCGGGGACGGTCTTGAGCATGGTGTAATCCTGCAACAACAGGGCATCCTCGGGTTTGGCGAAATGCAGGTAGCCGTAGTACCACAAGGCGCCCACCGTCACGATGATGCTGCCCACACCCGTCAGGATCAGCGGGATGGCGTTGCGTTCTTCACTCATTGGGTGTTCTTCTCGTCAGGGTAATCAGGCACTTCGGCGAGCCGCCGCAGGCCGTTGAAATGGCTAGGGTCATCGAGGAAGCGCAACATCACCTGGCGCCATGTAGGGTCGGCGAAGGTCTGCACATGGCCACCTCGGGTCAGTTGCAGCACCCGCGGCGGTGGCGCGTGCTGATACAGGCGGATACCGTTTTCCAGCGGCACCAGGTCGTCATCAATGCTCTGGAAGAACAGCTTGGGTGGACTGCGCAGTTGCTCGATCGAGCGGATCGCGCTGTCGCCGTCGGGCACCAGCCACGACAGTGGCACCTGCAATGGCCAGGTCATCCACGAGGTACTGAGGGCATAGCGCCCCACCGCCCGGTAGCTGGCCGGCACCCCGTCGAATACCAGGGCAGCGAAGCGCTGGCGCTGCTCCGGGTGGCCTGCCAGGTAATGAATCGCCATGGCGCCGCCCAGGCTCTGCCCCAGCAACACCAGCGGCTTGCCCTTGGCCTCGGGCGCCTGGTCCAGCCAGGTCATGGCCGCGGCGATGTCGTGGTATACCTCTGGCAGGCTCGGTTTGCCCTCAGACAGGCCATAGCCGCGGTAGTCGACCATCAGCACCTGGTAACCCTGCTCCGGCAGCCAATAGCTACCACCCAGGTGCCCGGGCAGGTTGCCGCCGTTGCCGTGCAGGTGCAGCACCGTACCCTTGACATCGACACCCGGCTTGGCCGGCAGCCACCAGCCGTGCAGGCGAACGCCATCGGCAGTGGTCAGGGTGACATCACGGTACGCCAGCTTGGCGCGTTCAGGGGTGAACGCCTGCCCGCGCTCGGGGTAGAACAGCAGGCTGCTGCAGCCGCCCAGGGCCAGCAGCACCAGCCCCAGCAGCAGCGGGCGGCAGTACTCAGAGAATATTCGCGTAGTCGGCTTCAATGCGATCCAGGCTCAGGTGGTTGAGGAAGTTGGAGAAGCACATCCAGGCCGACAGCGCGTTGAGGTCACGGAACTGTTCGGGCAAGTACTTGGGCGGTTCGACCAGCCCCTCCTCGACCAGTTGACGCAAAGTGCGCATGTCTTCCAGGGTGGTCTTGCCGCAGAACAGCAGCGGTATCTGTTCGAGCTTGCCCTTCTTCACAGCCAACTGAATGTAGTTGTAAACCATGATGAAGCCCTTGAGGTAGGACAAGTCCTTGGTAAATGGCAGGCCGTTGGGCACCGAGCCGCGGAATACCCGGCTGGCGTTGCTGTAGCTTTGCCCCATCTCGAAGCCCTGCTCGCGGAAGAAGCCGTACACCTGCATGAAGTCGGCGCCCTCCTCGACCATGTGGATGGCACGGGTGCGGTTGGTGAGCTTGCGCAGGCGGCTGGGGTAGGAGGCAAAGGCAATCACCTCCATGAGGATGGCCAGGCCTTCCTGGGTCACCGTCGACGAGGGCGGGCCCTTGGCCAGGAAGGTGCAGATCGGCTGGTTCAGGCCATTGAGCGTGGTGCCGACGTGCACCAGCCCTTCGTGCACTTCCAGCGCCCGCACGTCACGGGCATTGAACATGGCATCGGCGCGCACCTTGATATAGTCGGCGCCAGCGGCGGCGTCAGCGACAATGCCGTCGGACTCGAACACACGGATGGTGCCTTCGGCTTCACCGAACACCGTGTTCAAGCGCCGCTGTAGGGTATCGACAGCCTCTTTGGCGGTCAGGTTCTTCGGTTCGTCCTTCAGGTCGCCGCGGCCATCGATGTTGTTCAGGTAGTCCGACAGCATCAGGCCGAGGTCGGCCAAGGTCGGATCACCGGCATGAAAGGCGTCGGAAGCGGCGCCATACAACTCCTGGGAGATCAGGCCGAACTCCTCGGTGCCACGGGCTTCGAGCATGCGCACTACCATGCGGTACTCGCGGCACATGCGCTTCATGATCTGCCCAACGGGGTTGAACTGGCCTAGCTGGCGAATGATGTCGCGCTCGATCCCCTGAAACTCGGCCTTGACGGCGCTGGAGTCGAACGACAGGGGCCGCGACTGGTAATAGGCGCGGTCGACCGCTGGCGGCTCCTTGCCCTTGCCCTGCAGGAAGCCCTGCCGAATGCTGTCGTCCCACTTCACCGCATCCAGCACCCGAATCGGTGTTTGCGCCGCGACGATGCGGTCGGACAGGGCGCGGATGGTCTGCTGGTATTCGTCCACCGGGGACTCCTTTCTAGTACAGAAAACCTGTACCGGCCTCATCGCCGGCAAGCCAGCTCCCACAGGTTCATCACTGCCTTGGGGCCCTGTGCTGTACCTGTGGGAGCTGGCTTGCCGGCGATGAAGCCAGCACGGTCATTTGCCGGACCGCTGGAACCGGGCCACTTCAACGAACAGGTCCGAATTGGCCGGGTCGTCCAGGTACGCCAGCACCCGCGCCGACGGGCTATCGATCAACACACCATCGCCGTTGCCTTCCGGCACCTCGGTACTGCGCCCGGTCAGTTCCTGTTTGTCCACTGCCTGCTGCACTTGCTCGACATCCAGGTTGTACAGCACCAGTTCCTTGCCATCGACGATATCGAAGCCGCCAATCAGGAAATTGCCGCCCAGGCGCTTGGGCACACCGGCCGACAGGTACCAGCGGTTACCGTGGCGCGACACCGTGAACATGTAGGCTTCCGGTGCCTTGCCTTTGGCCGTGGCGACCGCCTTGTAGGCATTGCCACTGCTACGGGTGATGGTGAGCTTCAATGGCTCACCCCAGGCGTCCTTGCTGCTCCACTTGCCGAGCAAGGCCTTGGGCGCGGCCTGATTGCTGGGCAATGGCTCATGGAAGGTCACCAGACAACCGCCCAGCAGCAGGAATGACAAAGTCAACAACACCACACGCCAGGCTTTCATCAGGTTCTCCTTGAAAAGTCGGTCTCGCTCAGGCCGATGCCAGCACCAGTTGCAGGTATCGGGTAAGCATAGCGAGCATCTGCCCATCGGCTTGCGCGCTGGCATCCTTGAGCAGGCCCTGATATTCCATCTGCTCGATAATCGCCGTCAACATTTGGGCGTCCTGTTCCGGCTGCCGCGAACCGACCACCTGCAGCAATTGGCGGGTGCCGTGCAGCAGGATCTGCTCGTGCGCACAGACCAGTTCGGCCAGGCGCGGGCACAGCAGCGCCTCTTGGCGGAACGCCTGTTCGGCCATCAGGAAGTCGCGGCGGTTCAGCAGTTGGCGCTGCACGTAGTCGGCGGTCATGCGTGCCACTTCGTCAGCCAGCCGTGCCCGCGCCTGCGGGCTGCCATCCCCTTGGGCCAGCAGCTGGCGCAGCACAACTTCGGTGTTGGCCCACAGTTTGGCCATGTAGGCGGCGCTGCGTTCGACGTACTGGGCGAAGGTATCGGTGAGCAGGTCCTCGATGTCCTTGAAATAGTAGGTGGTGGCCGACAAAGGCACACCGGCCTCGGCAGCCACCGCCCGGTGACGCACACCGCGAACGCCATCGCGCACGACGATGCGCATGGCGGCATCGAGAATCTGCTGGCGACGCTGTTCGCTGCCCTGGCGGGCAGCTTTGCGGCCTTGGTATTGCACGCTTTCGGCGACGGCGGTGGCGATGCCGGCGGCGCCCTGGTGAGGGGTGGCGGGTGTCATAGGGGACCTCACGGAAGAAGCGGCAAGCTACAAGCGGCAAGCCACCAGAAAAAGCGGAATGCACGCGGACTGCCGTTTCTTGTAGCTTGCCGCTTATGGCTTGCCGCTCGCAAAGAAAAGCCGCCTGAAAAGGCGGCTCGTTCAGCTCACTCAGGCCTGCGGGCGCATGTGCGGGAACAGGATCACATCGCGGATCGACGGCGAGTTGGTCAGCAGCATCACCAGGCGGTCGATACCAATGCCTTCACCCGCGGTCGGCGGCATGCCGTACTCCAGCGCGCGAACGAAGTCGGCGTCGTAGTGCATGGCTTCGTCGTCACCGGCGTCTTTCTCGGCTACCTGGGCCAGGAAGCGCTCGGCCTGGTCTTCGGCATCGTTGAGCTCGGAGTAGGCGTTGGCGATTTCGCGGCCACCGATGAACAGCTCGAAACGGTCGGTCACGGCCGGGTTGTCGTCGTTGCGACGGGCCAGCGGCGACACCTCGAACGGGTACTCGGTGATGAAGTGGGGCTGCTCCAGCTTGTGCTCGACCAGCTCCTCGAAAATCATCACCTGCAGCTTGCCCAGGCCTTCGTGGCCCAGCACCTTGGCACCGGCCTTCTTGGCGATGTCACGGGCGCGGTCGACGTCCTGCAGGTCGGCAGCGGTCAGCTCCGGGTTGTACTTGAGGATCGAGTCGAACACCGACAGGCGGGCGAACGGCTCGCCGAAGTGGAACACCTTGTCGCCGTACGGTACGTCGGTGCTGCCCAGAACCAGCTGCGCCAGCTCGCGGAACAGTTCCTCGGTGAGGTCCATGTTGTCGCGGTAGTCGGCGTAGGCCTGGTAGAACTCGAGCATGGTGAATTCCGGGTTGTGCCGGGTCGAAACACCTTCGTTACGGAAGTTGCGGTTGATCTCGAACACCTTCTCGAACCCACCCACGACAAGCCGCTTGAGGTACAGCTCCGGCGCAATGCGCAGGAACATGGCCATGTCCAGGGCGTTGTGGTGGGTTTCGAACGGCTTGGCCGCAGCACCACCCGGGATGGTTTGCAGCATGGGCGTTTCGACTTCGAGGAAGTCACGCTCGATGAGGAACTTGCGAATGTGCGAGATCACCTGCGAGCGCACACGGAAGGTGTGGCGGGTTTCTTCGTTGACCATCAGGTCGACGTAGCGCTGGCGGTAGCGCTGCTCGGTATCGGTCAGGCCGTGGTGCTTGTCGGGCAGCGGGCGCAGCGACTTGGTCAGCAGGCGCACGTTGGTCATTTCGACGTACAGGTCGCCTTTGCCAGAGCGGGCCAGGGTGCCTTCGGCGCTGATGATGTCGCCCAGGTCCCAGGTTTTGACTGCGGCCAGGGTTTCTTCCGGCAGGGTCTTGCGGTTGACGTAGACCTGAATGCGGCCGGTCATGTCCTGGATCACCATGAACGAGCCACGGTTGAGCATGATGCGGCCCGCCACCTTGACCGGAATCGCGGCTGCTTCCAGCTCTTCCTTGGTCTTGTCCGCGTACTGCTTCTGCAGGTCGTTGCAGTAGCTGTCGCGACGGAAGTCATTGGGGAAGGCATTGCCCTTGGCACGCTCGGCGGCAAGTTTTTCCTTGCGCAGGGCGATCAGGGCATTCTCTTCCTGTTGCAGGTCTTGCGATTCGGTCTTGAGGTCGCTCATCTGGTCATTTTTTCCATCAGGTATTCGTTGCCCTTTTCGGGCAGGGCACGCGCCAGCGGCGGTTGGCCGATGGCGCGGCGGTGGAGTACGGCTTACAGGCCCTGCTTCAGGCTTGCTTCCAGGTACTGATCGAGGTCGCCGTCCAGCACCTTCTGGCAGTCGCTGCGTTCCACGCCGGTACGCAGGTCCTTGATACGCGAGTCATCCAGCACGTAGGAGCGGATCTGGTGGCCCCAGCCGATGTCCGACTTGCTGTCTTCCAACGCCTGCGAAGCGGCGTTGCGCTTTTGCATTTCCAGCTCGTACAACTTGGCCCGCAGCATTTTCATGGCGGTGTCCTTGTTGGCGTGCTGCGAACGTTCGTTCTGGCACGCCACCACGGTGTTGGTCGGTACGTGGGTGATACGTACGGCCGAGTCGGTGGTGTTGACGTGCTGGCCACCGGCACCGGAGGAACGGTAGGTATCGATGCGCAGGTCGGACGGGTTGATCTCGATTTCGACCTTGTCGTCGATTTCTGGCGAAACGAACACCGCCGAGAACGAGGTGTGGCGACGGGCGCCGGAGTCGAACGGGCTCTTGCGCACCAGGCGGTGCACGCCGATTTCGGTGCGCAGCCAGCCAAAGGCGTACTCGCCCTTGATGTGCACGGTGGCGCCCTTGATACCGGCTACTTCACCTTCGGACAGTTCGATGATGGTGGCGTCGAAACCACGCTTGTCGGCCCAGCGCAGGTACATGCGCAGCAGGATGTTGGCCCAGTCCTGCGCCTCGGTACCGCCAGAGCCGGCCTGGATATCCAGGTAGGCGTTGTTCATGTCCATTTCGCCGCTGAACATGCGACGGAACTCAAGCTGAGCCAGGTTTTCTTCCAGGCCTTCCAGCTCGGTCACGACGTCGCCGACGGCGCCTTCGTCATTTTCCTCGACAGCCATGTCGAGCAAGTCCTGGCAGTCGCCCAGGCCGTTGGACAGCTTGTCCAGGGTCTCGACCACCTGTGCCAGCATGGCACGCTCGCGGCCCAGGGCCTGCGCGTACTCGGGCTTGTTCCAGACGTTGGGGTCTTCCAGCTCGCGGTTGACTTCGATCAGGCGGTCATGCTTGTGATCGTAGTCAAAGATACCCCCGAATTGACTGGGAACGCTCGGTGAGGTCCTTGATGGTGTTCAGGATCGGTTGGATTTCCATGGGCTGGCTACTCGCACGAATTCGGTGAAAAGCCTGCGAGTATAACCGAGTCCGCCGCAGGGCGGCAGACCCGCCGGGCGGTAGCCTGTACATGAGCTACCACGAGGGCCGGTGCTGCTATCGGCGCGTCAGGCAATGCCGACCTGGTTGCGCCCGCCATTCTTGGCCAGGTACAGGCCCTTGTCGGCCGCCGAGATCAGTTGCCGGCAATGGCTGCCGATACTCGGGGTCTGGGTGGCCAGGCCGATGCTCACGGTCAGGAACGCATCAGCCGCCGGTGCAGTGTGCGGGATCCCCAGGCCATGCACGGTCTGGCGCAGCTTTTCGGCCACCAGACGTGCCCCGCCAGGCGAGGTGTTGGGCAGCACCAGGGCGAATTCCTCGCCGCCGTAACGCGCGGGCAGGTCACTGGGCCGCGAGCACGAGCCGCGGATCGACTCGGCCACCTGGCGCAGCGCCTCGTCACCGGCCAGGTGGCCGAAGCTGTCGTTGAAGGCCTTGAAGTAGTCCACGTCGATCATCAGCAGCGACAGTTGTTGCTGCTCGCGCATGGCCCGGCGCCACTCCAGTTCCAGGTATTCGTCGAAGTGCCGGCGGTTGGACAGCCCGGTCAGGCCATCGGAGTTCATCAGCCGCTGCAGCATCAGGTTGGAATCCAGCAACTGCTGCTGGCTGACGCGCAGGGCGCGGTAGGCCTCGTCGCGCTGCAGCAGGGTCAGGTAGGAGCGCGAGTGGTAGCGAATACGCGCCACCAGTTCGATGGTGTCCGGCAGCTTGACCAGGTAATCATTGGCCCCGGCCGCGAACGCCGCGCTCTTGACCAGAGGGTCTTCCTTGGTGGAGAGCACGATGATCGGAATGTCCTGGGTCACCGGGTTGTTGCGGTACTCACGCACCAGGGTCAAGCCGTCCAGGCCCGGCATGATCAGGTCCTGAAGGATGACCGTGGGCTTGATGCGCATGGCCTGGGCCACCGCCTGGTGGGGGTCGGCACAGAAGTGGAAGTCGATGTTGTCCTGGTTGGCCAACCCTCGCCTCACGGCCTCGCCGATCATGGCCTGATCGTCGACCAGCAGTACCATCGCCGAGTTTTCGTTGGTGGTCGCGAAACCTTCGATCGGTAAATCATCCATACATGGTCACCCGATCACTACCGGCGTGGCGGCGTGATTCAATACGTGTCGTCATTTTCCAAAAATTTCCGTCAAGCGCCCGGCGATGCGGTCCAGCGGGCGAATTTCCACGGCAGCATCAATGGCTGCGGCGGCCTTGGGCATGCCGTACACCGCGCTGCTGGCCTGGTCCTGGGCAATGGTCAGGAAACCCTGCTGACGCATCAGCTTCAGGCCTTGGGCACCGTCGCGGCCCATGCCGGTGAGCAATACCCCCACCGCATCGCCGTGCCAGTATTGGGCCACGCTCTCGAAAAACACATTGATCGAGGGCCGGTAGATTTCGTTCACAGGCTCGGGAGTGTAGGCCAGTTGGCCGTTCTTTAGCAGGCGGATATGGTGATTGGTGCCGGCCAGCAGCACCACGCCCGGCTGCGGCGGCTCGCCTTCACGGGCCAGCCGCACCTGCCGGTTGGCGGCATTGCCGAGCCACTCGGCCATGCCTGCGGCAAATACCTGGTCCACATGCTGGACCAGCACGATGGCCGCCGGAAACGCCGGCGGCAAGCCTTTGAGCAACACTTCCAGGGCTGCCGGGCCACCGGCCGACGAACCAATCGCCACCAGGCCGCGACGCTGTGAAGCTTCGCGCAGCGGCAGCTCAACCGGGCGCGCAACCGGTGCACGCTGCTGGCCAATCAGCCAGCCGATATTGAGGATCTTGCGCAGCAGCGGGGCCGCCGCTTCGCGGGGATCACCCGCGCCCAGCGCTGGGGTGTCCACCACATCGAGCGCGCCATGGCCCATGGCCTCGAACACCCGGTGCACGTTCTGCTTGCGGTCGACCGTGACGACGACGATGGCACATGGGGTTTCGGCCATGATCCGCCGGGTCGCCTCCACGCCATCCATCACCGGCATGATCAGGTCCATGAGGATCAGGTCCGGAAGCTGCTCGGTACAACGCTGCACTGCCTCGGCGCCATTGCTGGCCACCCACACCAGCTCGTGCGCGGGCTCAAGGGCGACTGCGCGGCGTAGGGCCTCGACCGCCATGGGCATGTCATTGACGATGGCGATCTTCATCCCTGAGCCCCCCCGATCAGTTCCACCACAGCATCCAGCAACGCGTCGTCGTGGAAACTGGCCTTTGCCAAATAGTAGTCGGCGCCGGCGTCCAGGCCACGCCGCCGGTCTTCCTCACGGTCTTTGTAGGACACCACCATCACTGGCAAGCCTTGCAGGCGCTGGTCGCGCCGCACCAGGGTGACCAGTTCGATACCGTCCATGCGTGGCATGTCGATATCGGTGATCAGCAAATCGAAGTCTTCACTGCGCAAGGCGTTCCAGCCGTCCATGCCGTCTACCGCTACCGCCACGTCGTAGCCACGGTGGCTGAGCAGCTTGCGCTGCAGCTCGCGCACGGTCAGTGAGTCGTCGACCACCAGGATGCGTTTGTGCGCCACCCCACGGGTGCCGCCGCTGCCGCGTTCGATACGCTCCAGGCTGCCGGTGCTCAGCAGTTTATCCACCGAGCGCAGCAGGTCTTCGACATCGACGATCAGCACCACTGAACCATCATCGAGCAAGGCCCCCGAAGAAATGTCCTGCACCTTGCCCAGCCGTGGGTCGAGCGGCATCACCACCAGCACGCGTTCGCCTACCAGGCGCTCCACGGCCACACCGTACAGTTGCTCGCGCTCACGGATCACCACGACCCGCAGGCTGCTGCCGTCGCTTTGCCCCAGCGGGCGGTTGAGCAACTGGCTGGCCGCCACCAGGCCGATGTGCCGGCCCTCGTGCCAGAAGTGCTGGCGGCCTTCGATCTGCACGATCTGCTCGGCGGTGACGTCCAGGGTGCGCTCGATATGCGCCAGCGGAAAAGCGTAAGCCTCGCCACCGACCTCGACGACCAGGCTACGCACCACGGACAGGGTCAACGGCACCTGCAGATGGAAGCGGCAGCCCTGCCCTGGCTGCTGGCTCAGCTCGATCGAGCCGCGCAGTTCGCGAATCATGTGTTGCACCGCATCCAGCCCCACGCCGCGCCCGGACACTTCGGTCACCTTGTCGCGCAGGCTGAAGCCGGGCAGGAACAGGAATGTCAGCAGTTCCGCTTCGCTCATGCGCGCCACGGTGTCGGCCGGCGACAGGGCGCGCTCGACGATACTGCCGCGCAGGCGCTCCAGGTCGATACCGGCGCCATCGTCGATCAGCTCCAGGCTGAGCATGCCAGCCTGGTGCGAGGCACGCAGGCGCACCAGCCCTTCCGCTGGCTTGCCCGCCAGCAGGCGCCGTTCCGGAAGTTCGATGCCGTGGTCCACGGCATTGCGCAACAGGTGGGTCAATGGCGCTTCAAGCTTTTCCAGCACATCACGGTCGACCTGGGTTTTTTCGCCCTCCACCACCAGCCGTACCGGCTTGCCCAGCGAGCGGCCGAGGTCTCGGACCATGCGACTCTGCCCGGCCAGCACATCGGCGAATGGCCGCATGCGGCAGGCCAGGGCCGTGTCGTACAGCAACTGCGCACGCTGACTGGCCTGCCAGCCGAACTCATCGAGGTCGGCGGCCTGCTGTTGCAGGATCTGCTGGGTCTCGACCAGCAGGCGCTGGGTTTGCGCCAAGGCTTCGAGCACTTCACTGTTGTGGCCGCTGTCTTCCAGCTGCATGCGCACGCCGTCGAGCGCCTGCATCCCTTGGCCGTGCATGCGTTTGAGGCGCTGCAGGGTGGCCAGGTAAGGCTTCAGGCGCTGGGTCTCCACCAGCGACTTGCTGGACAGGTCGAGCAGGCTGTTCAGGCGGTCGGCAGTGACCCGTAACACCCGTTCGCCTGCATCGCCGACGCGCTTGCCCACCTTGCGCCGCAGCGCTGGCTCGGGCTCGGGCTCAGGCTCGGCGTCGGGCTCTGACAGCTCACTGGGCAGCACCAACGGTGCCGGCGGCGGGCTGACCGACGGCGACGACGGCGATACGGCCCCTGCCGCCACGGGCAGCGGCGGCACGCCGGCGCCGCCCGGGTCGAGCAGGCTGGCCATCTGCGCAAGAAACACCGGCAGGGTCGCCTGCGCCGCACTGTCGCCCGGTGTGGCAATGCGCATCAGCAAGTCGGTCCCCTGCAACAGCGCATCGATATGCTCGGCATTCAACCGCAGGCGCCCCTCCTGGGCGGCTACCAGGCAATCCTCCATGACATGCGCGACGCTGACGCCCGCGTCCACGCCAACGATACGGGCGGCGCCCTTGAGCGAGTGGGCCGCGCGCATGCACGCCTCGAGCTGGTCAGCCTGGGTAGGGTTGCGCTCGAGTGCCATCAGGCCGGCGCTGAGCACCTGGGTCTGCGCTTCGGCCTCCAGGCTGAACAGCTCGAGCAACGAGGCGTCGCGCATTTGCTCTGGGGTCATGACAAGCTCCGCTGCACGGCAGCCAGTAAGTGTTGATCGTCCAGTACCCGCACGCTGCGCCCGCGCCATTGCAGCACCGCCGCGGTATAGCGGGTGGCGTCCTGGCCACTGCCCAGCAACAGCGGGTCGAGCCGGTGGATGCCGTCGATTTCCTCGACCGCCACCACCACCGGGCCGCCCTCGCTGGCCAGGATCAGCATGCGTGGCATCGCCCGGCCGCTGCGCTGCTCGGCAGCACCCGCCTGAACCCCCAGCAAGTCGGCCAATGACAGGCATGGCACCAGCGCCCCACGCACATTGGCGACCCCCTGCAACACCCGCGAGCGCTGGTGCGGCAACGAATGCACGGCCTGCAACGGGGCGATTTCGGCCAGGCAGGCGGTCGCCAGCGCCAGCCATTCTTCACCCAGACGGAACAGCAACATGGAGCGACCGGTGTGCTCTTGCAGCGGCTCACGCTCGGCCGCCGAGTGCTCCTGCGCCAATGCATAGCGGTCAAGCAGGCGGGTAGCCGCAGCGGCGTAGACTTCGCAGTTGCGGCAATGCACGTGCCGCTCCAGTAGCGGGCATTGCTTGTTGCCATGTACACCAATGCGGTTCCAGCAGTCGTCGATGAGCGCATCGTCATCGGCCAGCAGTTGCATCGCGGATTCACCGTTCACCGTTCAGACTCCCGCCCAGCCCGCGCCGCCCGCTCCTGCAGGCGCCTGGCCCCGGCCAGGTCACCCTGGGCCGCAAGCAGGGCCGCCAGGTGCAGCAACGCCTCGGGGTGTTGTGGCTCCAGATACAGCGCTTTGCGGTAGTGGGTCAGCGCTTGCTGTGCGTCGCCCTCTGTATCGCTGAGCAGCCCCAGCCAGTAATACACCTGCGCCGACGGCGGGTATTGGCCCAGGTAGCGCTGGCATTCGTGGCGAGCCTGTGCGCTGGCGCCGGCATTGGCCAGCCGGGCGATGCCGGCCAGCAGTTCGCTGGGGCCCTCACCCGCAGCCTCGCGGGCCGGCGCTGGCCGGGCCACCACCGGCAGCGCACGCTGCGGCCGCGGCACCGGCAAGGCCGGCTGCGAATACCCGGCAGGCCCGGGCCCCGGCCAACTGCGCCTGGCAGGTGCTGCCGCTGCCGCCGGCGCAGGCGTGCTGCTGCCTGGGTCTCGTACGTAGGCAAACGACTGGGCGATCCCCAGCGGGCGCATGCCCAGACGCGCCAACAGGCTGCCCTCGGCCGGACCGATGAACAGCACCCCCTGTGGGTGCAGCAGGCGCTTGAGCACTTCGAAGACGCGTTGCTGGGTCGGCACGTCGAAGTAGATCAGCAGGTTGCGACAGAACACGAAGTCATACAGGCCATCGCGGCTGGCCAGCAGCGGGTCGAGCACATTGCCTACCTGCAGGCTGACTTGCTGGCGTACCCGCTCGTGCAGGCGGTGGCCTTCGTCGACCACATCGAAGTAACGCTCGCGAAAACCCAGCTCGCTGCCGCGAAAGGCATTGCGGCCATACACGGCCTGCCCGGCCTTGGCCACCGAGCTGGGGCTGATGTCCATGCCATCGACCAGAAACGCCCCCGGCGCCATACCGGCATCAAACAACGCCATGGCCAGCGAATAGGGCTCCTCGCCCGTCGAGCACGGCAGGCTGAGCAACCGCAGCGGCCGCGCGCCGTCCAGTTCGGCACGGCGCTTGTGCGCCAGGGCCGCCAGCGCGGTGAAGGACTCGGGGTACCGGAAGAACCAGGTCTCTGGCACGATCACCGCTTCGATCAGTGCCTGTTGCTCTTCACCGGACTGCTGCAGGCGCAGCCAGTAGTCGTCCAGATCGGCAGCGCCCACCGCTACGCTGCGCTGGCGCAGTGCACGCTCGACCATCGGCGTGCCGACAGACTCCACATCCAGGCCAATACGCTCACGCAAGAAACGGAAAAAACGCTGTTCGGTCATGTCGGCCCCCCGGTCGGGCCCTGCGTGTACAGCAATGCGTGCACGGCGTCGGGCAGCAGGTCATTGACTTCGATGCGCTGCAGCATGCCAAGGGCATCCTGACGCACCGGCCCCAGGTAAGGGGCTTCGCCCATGTCTACACCATAGGGCTGGAACTCATCGGGCTGGCAGCGCAGGGTCTCGGTTGCCTGCTCCAGCACCAGCCCCAGCTGCAGCCCAGCCCGGTAGTGCACCAGTACCAGCCGGGTGCTGGTGCGCTGCGCCGCCGGCTGGCCGAAGCTGAGCGCGGCCAGGTCGATGACGGGTATGAGCAGGCCACGGTGGGCCAGAATACCCGCCACCCAGGCTGGCGCCCGGGCAATCGGCTTGAGTGGCCGAAGTGGCAGCACTTCGATCACCTCGTGCACGCTCAGGGCAAAGCGTTGTTCCCTGATACGGAACTGCAGGTACAGCGCCCCCTTGGCGTTGCCCGGCTGTGCGGCCGGCGCTTGCGTGTCGGTCATCGCGGTCAGACTTTGAAACGCGACACGCCGCCACGCAAGCCTGCGGCCACCTGGCTAAGCTCATCGATGGCAAAGCTGGCCTGGCGCAGCGACTCGACGGTCTGGGTGCTGGCATCACTGAGCTGGGCCAACGCCTGGTTGATCTGCTCGGCACCGGTGGCCTGGGCCTGCATGCCTTCGTTGACCATCAGCACGCGCGGTGCCAAGGCCTGTACCTGGTGAATGATCTGGCTCAGTTGCTCGCCGACCTGCTGCACTTCGAACATGCCCCGGCGCACTTCTTCGGAAAACTTGTCCATGCCCATGACCCCGGCCGACACCGCCGACTGGATCTCGCGCACCATCTGCTCGATATCGTAAGTGGCCACGGCGGTCTGGTCGGCCAGGCGCCGCACCTCGGTGGCCACCACGGCAAAGCCACGGCCATACTCACCAGCCTTTTCCGCCTCGATGGCGGCGTTGAGCGACAACAGGTTGGTCTGGTCGGCCACCTTGACGATCGTCACCACCATCTGGGTAATGTTGCTGGCTTTCTCGTTGAGGATGCCCAGCTTGGCGTTGACCAGGTCGGCGGCGCCCATCACCTGGTGCATGGTCTCTTCCATGCGGGCCAGGCCCTGCTGGCCGGAGCCGGCCAGGCTGGAGGCCTGGTCGGCGGCCGAAGTGACTTCAGTCATGGTGCGCACCAGGTCACGCGAAGTGGCGGCAATTTCCCGCGAGGTGGCGCCGATTTCCGTGGTGGTGGCTGCGGTTTCGGTGGCAGTGGCCTGCTGCTGCTTGGAGGTGGCGGCGATCTCGGTAACCGACGTGGTGACCTGCACCGACGAGCGCTGGGCCTGGGCCACCAGGTTCGCCAGCGCTTCGGCCATTTCGTTGAAGCCGCTCTCGATGGCGCCGAACTCATCCTTGCGTTCCAGGCTCAGGCGCACGCTCAGGTCACCCGAACGCAGCTTGTCGAGGGCTTGGACGATACGCTGCATGGGCGCGGTGATGGCGCGCATCAGCAACAGCCCGCACACCCCGGCTGCGACAATGGCCAGCAACAGCGAGACGATCATGCTGCCCTTGGCGGTGGTCACGGCACTGACGATATCGCGGGTGGCGGCATCAGCGGAGGCGCGGTTGTTCTCGATGACATCGTTCAGGTGCTTGCGACCGTCGACCCAGGCGGGCGTGAGTACGTCGTTGATCAGGCGCTGGGCTTCGGCGTAGTTGCGCTGACGGTAGGCATCGAGCACCTGGCCGACAATCTTCATGTAGTTTTCTTCAAGCTGCACGAAGCTGTCGAAGCGGGCCTGGTCGTCATGGCCCTGAATGGTGCTCTGGTAACTGGCCATGAATTGCTTCAGCCGGTCTTCGAAACTCTTGAACAGTTCCATGTCGCCCGGTGTGATTTCCCGGTGGTTGGACAGCCCGACCAACTGTTGGCTGGTGACGTAGCTGTCGACCCAGGCGCTGCGGATCATCGAGCTGTAGTAGACCCCGGGAATGCTGTCTGTACCTACGGCGGCTTCGGCGGTTTCGATGGCGGCCAACCGCGAGTAGGCGGCCACGATCATCAGCAGCATGATGGCGATTATCACGGCGAAACTTGCCAGGATCCGTTGGCGCAACGTCCAGTTCTTCACATTCAGCCCTCAGGAATTCACAACGAGCGGGGAAAATCGCCGAAGTATAGCCTAGAGGCCTTACGCTTTTGCGGGTGAAATGTGGGGTAACCTGGCATCCCCGCTAATGGACGGAGCCCATCATGGAAAAGTCGCTTCGTTTGTGGGAGCGGCCTTGTGTCGCGAAAGGGCCGCGCAGCGGCCCCGGCATTTCATGCGGCGAAGCTAAAATCTTTGGGGCTGCTGCGCAGCCCTTTCGCGACACAAGGCCGCTCCCACAAGGACCGCGTCGCTTACTGGCCTGCGGCTAACCGCACCTGGCTCTCCAACTCCTGGCGCAAACCCGGGTCCAGACGCAACTGGCGGGCCAGCTCATCGAGGTAGGCGCGCTCCATGAAGTTTTCCTGGTCGACCATCATCATGCTGGCCAGGTACATCTCGGCAGCCATCTCGGGCGTCTGTGCGGCGCGGGCGACTTCAGCCGGGTCCAGCGGCTTGTTCAGTTCGGCGTGCAGCCAATGCTGCAACTCGCGGTCGCTGTCCAGGCGGGTGAACTCACCTTCGATCAGCGCCCGTTCGCGTTCGTCGATATGGCCGTCGGACTTGGCCGCAGCCACCAGCGCCCGCAACACCGCCTGGCTGTGCTGCTCGACCTGGGCCGGCGGCAAGCGGTCGACCGTCTGCGGCTCGCTGGCAGCCACCTGCTGGCGCGCCTGCCAGTTGCCGTAGGCCTTGTAGGCCAGCACCCCGAGTGCCGCGAGGCCACCATAGGTCAGGGCCTTGCCCCCATATTTGCGCGCCTTCTTGTTGCCCAGCAGCACGCCCAGTGCGCCACCGCCCAGCAAGCCACCACCGGCCCCGGACAACAGGCCGCCTAGCCCGCTGGCGCCAGCGCCGGGTTTGCCGGAAGCAGAGGATTTGTTCAGCAACTCCTGGCCAGATTTGAGCAGTTGGTCCAGCAAGCCACGGGTGTTCATGTGCAAGTCTCCAGGCATGGGAAGTCATCCGCCAGAGTAAGGCCTGCCCGGTAAAGGACCATGCGCGGATTTGCTTCTGGATGTTGCATTGACTGGCAAAAAGCCAACTAGACTCGACCACTGCCGCGACCACAATCTCCAACAAGAGGGAACACCCATGCCCGTGCACAAGACCGCATTGCTCGGCGCCACCACCTGTGCCGTGCTGGCCAGTACCGGCCTGCTGGCCGCCGAACCGCCCAAGGCCCTGGGGCCTGGCGAAGGGCGCCTGGACATCGTCGCCTGGCCCGGCTACATCGAGCGCGGTGAAAGCGACAAGGCGTATGACTGGGTGACCGGCTTCGAACAGCAAACCGGCTGCAAGGTCAGCGTGAAAACCGCTGCCACCTCGGACGAAATGGTCAGCCTGATGGCCAAGGGGGGCTACGACCTGGTTACCGCCTCGGGCGATGCCTCGTTACGGCTGATCGCCGGCAAACGGGTGCAACCGATCAACACCGCCTTGATCCCCAACTGGAAAAACATCGACCCGCGCCTGCAGAACGGTGGCTGGTATGTGGTCGACAAACAGGTCTATGGCACCCCGTACCAGTGGGGACCGAACGTGCTGCTGTACAACACCAACACGTTCAAGCAGGCACCGACCAGCTGGGGCGTGGTGTTCGTGCCGCAGGACCTGCCCGATGGCAAGCCGAACAAAGGCCGCGTACAGGCGTATGACGGGCCGATCTACATCGCGGACGCGGCGCTGTACCTGAAGTCGGCCAAACCGGAACTGGGCATCCAGGACCCGTATGAACTGACCGAGACGCAATACCAGGCGGTGCTCGAACTGCTGCGCCAGCAGCAACCGCTGATCCACCGCTACTGGCACGACGCCACAGTGCAGATGAGCGACGTGAAGAACGAAGGCGTGGTCGCCTCCAGTTCGTGGGGCTACATGGTCAATGGCCTGAAGGCCGAGCACCAGCCCGTGGCGTCGACCATCCCCAAGGAGGGCGCTACCGGCTGGGCCGATACCACCATGCTGCACACCGACGCCAAGCACCCCAACTGCGCCTATCAATGGATGGACTGGTCGCTGCAACCGAAGGTGCAGGGTGACGTGGCCGCCTGGTTCGGCTCTTTGCCGGCGGTGCCGGCAGCCTGCAGTGGCAACGAGTTGCTCGGCGCCGAGGGTTGCAAGACCAACGGCTTCGACAACTTCGACAAGATCGCCTTCTGGAAAACCCCGCAGGCCCAGGGTGGCAAGTTCGTGCCGTATAGCCGCTGGACTCAAGATTACATTGCCATCATGGGTGGGCGCTGAGGGTTTCTTCGCCTGTTGCGGCCCTGTCGTGTGACCCCAGTGCGGGCCGGCTGCCGGCGACAGGGCCGATACAGGCAATACGAGAACAACAGAGAACCGCGTATGCCCCTAGCCGTCCAGTTCACTCAGGTTTCCCGTAGCTTCGGCGAGGTCAAGGCCGTAGACCAGGTCAGCATCGACATCAGCGATGGGGAGTTCTTCTCCATGCTCGGCCCGTCCGGCTCCGGCAAGACCACCTGCCTGCGCCTGATCGCCGGCTTCGAGCAGCCAAGCAGCGGCTCGATCCGTATCCACGGCCTGGAAGCTGCCGGCGTGCCGCCCTACCAGCGTGACGTCAATACCGTGTTCCAGGACTACGCGTTGTTCCCGCACATGAACGTGCTCGACAACATCGCCTATGGCTTGAAAGTGAAAGGCGTGGCCAAGGCCGAGCGCCATAGCCGTGCCGAGCAAGCCCTGGCCATGGTGGCCCTGGCCGGCTACGGCGCGCGCAAGCCGGCGCAGCTTTCGGGTGGCCAGCGCCAGCGTGTGGCCCTGGCGCGGGCACTGGTCAACCGGCCCCGTGTGCTGCTGCTGGACGAGCCGCTGGGCGCGTTGGACCTCAAGCTGCGCGAACAGATGCAGGGCGAGCTGAAGAAGCTGCAACGCCAGCTAGGCATCACCTTCATCTTCGTCACCCATGACCAGACCGAGGCGCTGTCGATGTCAGACCGGGTCGCGGTGTTCAACCGCGGCCGCATCGAACAGGTCGACACCCCGCGCAATCTTTACATGAAACCCGCCACCACCTTCGTCGCTGAATTCGTCGGCACGTCCAACGTGATGCGTGGCGAATTGGCGAGGGCGCTCAACGGCCACCCGGCGCCGTTTTCCATCCGCCCTGAGCATATCCGCCTGGGCGACTTGGTGGTCACCAGCCACGAAGTACAGGTCAGCGGCCTGCTGCGCGATGTGCAGTACCAGGGCAGCGCCACCCGTTACGAGTTGCAACTGGACAATGGCCAACTGTTGACAGTAACCCAGGCCAACGACCGCTGGCAGGCACAGCCCCAGGCCTGGCAACCCGGGCAGCGGGTGCAGGCGCACTGGCCGCGCGAGGCGATGACCGTGCTGCAGGAAAGCGCAGGGCCATTGCCATGAGCGCGCTCCGAGGCCTGGCCGATGTGCTGTACCGGCGCCCCAACCTGTACCTGGCCCTGCTGCTGATCCCGCCACTGACCTGGTTCGGCGCCATCTACCTGGGCTCGTTGCTGAACCTGTTGTGGCAGGGTTTCTACACCTTCGACGACTTCACCATGGCGGTCACCCCGGACCTGACCCTGGGCAACTTCGCCGCGCTGTTCAACCCGTCGAACTTCGACATCATCCTGCGTACCCTGTGCATGGCGGTGGCGGTGTCACTGGCCAGCGCGGTACTGGCGTTTCCCATCGCCTACTACATGGCGCGCTACACCCGCGGCAAGACCAAGGCATTTTTCTATATCGCCGTGATGATGCCGATGTGGGCCAGCTACATCGTCAAGACCTACGCCTGGACCCTGCTGCTGGCCAAGGGAGGGGTGGCCCAGTGGTTCGTCCACCAGCTGCACCTGGACGCCCTGCTGCAAGCCGTGCTGACGGTGCCGGGCGTGGGCGGCAGCACGCTGTCGACCTCGCACCTGGGGCGCTTCATGGTGTTCGTGTACATCTGGCTACCGTTCATGATCCTGCCGATCCAGGCCTCGCTGGAGCGCTTGCCGCCGTCGCTGTTACAGGCCTCGGCAGACCTTGGCGCACGCCCCGGGCAAACCTTCATGCAGGTGATACTGCCGCTGTCGATTCCCGGTATCGCCGCCGGCTCGATCTTCACCTTCTCGCTTACCCTTGGCGACTTCATCGTGCCGCAGTTGGTTGGCCCACCCGGCTACTTCATCGGCAGCATGGTCTATGCCCAGCAAGGAGCGATTGGCAACATGCCGATGGCGGCGGCATTTACCTTGGTGCCGATCGTGCTGATTGCGCTGTACCTGTCGATCGTCAAGCGCCTGGGGGCCTTCGATGCACTCTGAACAAGCCTCTGTAGGGTTGCGCCTGGCGGCCTGGGGCGGGCTGTTGTTCCTGCATTTCCCGATCCTGATCATCTTCCTGTACGCCTTCAACACCGAAGACGCAGCATTCAGCTTCCCGCCCACGGGGTTTACCCTGAAGTGGTTTGCCGTGGCCTTCGCCCGCACCGATGTGCTGGACGCGATCAAGCTGTCGTTGCAGGTCGCCTGCCTGGCGACCCTGATCGCCCTGGTGCTCGGCACACTGGCATCGGCCGCACTGTACCGGCGCAGCTTTTTCGGCAAAGAGGCCATATCGCTGATGCTGATCCTGCCCATCGCCCTGCCCGGCATCATCACCGGCATCGCCCTGCTCTCGGCGTTCAAGACCTTGGGCATGGAGCCCGGGGTGTTCACCATCGTGGTCGGCCATGCCACATTCTGCGTGGTGATCGTCTACAACAATGTGATCGCCCGCCTGCGGCGCACCTCACACAGCCTGATCGAGGCCTCCATGGACCTGGGTGCCGATGGCTGGCAGACCTTTCGCTACATCATCCTGCCGAACCTCGGCTCGGCACTGCTGGCCGGCGGTATGCTGGCCTTTGCCCTGTCGTTCGATGAGATCATTGTCACGACCTTCACCGCCGGCCACGAACGCACCCTGCCGATCTGGCTGCTCAACCAGCTCAGCCGGCCGCGCGACGTGCCGGTGACCAATGTGGTAGCCATGCTGGTGATGTTGGTGACCATGCTGCCGATCCTTGGCGCCTATTACCTGACCCGTGGCGGCGACAGCGTTGCGGGCAGTGGCAAATGACCCTGGAGGAGTACCCGATGCAAACGCAGATGCTGATCAATGGCCAACTGGTCGCCGGCCAAGGCCCGACCTGGACCGTGCTCGACCCGGCGCTGGGCACCGCCCTGGCGCAGATCAACGAATCCAGCGAAGCCCAGGTGGACAGCGCCGTGCGTGCCGCTGACCATGCGTTCGACAGTTGGTCGCAAACCAGCCCCAAGGACCGCGCCCAGGCGTTGTTGAACCTGGCAGACACCATTGAGGCACATGGCGATGAACTGGCTCGGCTGGAATCGCAGAACTGCGGCAAACCCTTGAGTGCCGCGCGCAACGACGAAATTCCGGCGATTGCCGACGTGTTTCGTTTTTTCGCCGGTGCCGCGCGTTGCCTGGGCGGCTCGGCGGCAGGTGAATACCTGCCGGGCCACACGTCGATGATCCGTCGCGACCCCTTGGGCGTGGTGGCCTCGATTGCACCGTGGAACTACCCGCTGATGATGCTGGCCTGGAAGATCGCCCCGGCCCTGGCGGCCGGCAACACGGTGGTGATCAAACCCTCCGAGCTGACCCCGTTGACCGCCTTGCGCCTGGGGGAACTGGCCAAGGACCTGCTGCCGGCCGGGGTGCTCAACATTCTGTTTGGCCGTGGCCAGACGGTCGGCAACCCACTGGTTACGCACCCCAAGGTCCGCATGGTGTCGCTGACAGGCTCGA
Source organism: Pseudomonas juntendi (assembly GCF_009932375.1). GTDB lineage: Bacteria > Pseudomonadota > Gammaproteobacteria > Pseudomonadales > Pseudomonadaceae > Aquipseudomonas > Aquipseudomonas juntendi. The sequence goes on along the minus strand of NZ_BLJG01000006.1, from coordinate 811 downwards.
TCCCCACCGGCGCCCATATCATCAGCGCCACCGCCGACAGCGTGAAGCGCATGCACATGGAGCTGGGCGGCAAGGCGCCAGTCCTGGTGTTCGATGATGCCGACATCGATGCCGCGATCGAGGGTATTCGCACCTTCGGTTTCTACAACGCCGGCCAGGACTGCACGGCGGCTTGCCGCCTGTATGTGCAGGCCGGTATCTATGAGCGCTTCGTCGAGCGCCTGGGGGAAGCGGTCGCCAGCATCAAGCCCGGCCTGCAGGAGGCCGAGGGCACCGAGCTGGGGCCGCTGATCAGCGCCCAGCACCGCGACAAGGTCGCCGGCCTGGTACAGCGCGCCATCGCCCAGCCGCACATTCGCCTGGTGACCGGTGGCAAGGCAATCGAGGGCGATGGGTACTTTTTCCAGCCGACGGTGCTGGCCGACGCCCTGCAGGATGATGAGATCGTGCGCAACGAAGTGTTCGGCCCGGTGGTGTCGGTAACCCGTTTCAGCGACGAAGCGCAGGCGCTGGAATGGGCCAACGACTCCAACTACGGCCTGGCCTCCTCGGTCTGGACCCGCGACACCGGCCGCGCCCACCGCCTGGCCGCACGCCTGCAATATGGCTGCACCTGGGTGAACACCCATTTCATGCTGGTCAGTGAAATGCCCCACGGCGGGCAGAAACACTCGGGGTACGGCAAGGACATGTCGATGTATGGGCTGGAGGACTACACCTGTGTGCGGCATGTGATGATCAAGCATTGATTATCTTGCTCGGTCACGCCGGGTCCGCTCAACCGCGTTCAAGGTAGGAGCAACTGTCTTTC
>NZ_BLJG01000005.1 GCF_009932375.1 Pseudomonas juntendi | reverse complement strand
GAAAGACAGTTGCTCCTACTGGCGATCGCGTGCCGTTGCAGGTGCGGCCTTGTGTGGCGAGGGCTCAGAGGTCGGCGTCTTCCACCACCCTCACCTTTGCGGCATCCAGCGCATAGGCGGCATCGGCCAGATCATTGCTGACCTTCTCCACCTTCAATTTGCCGGTGACCCACAGTGGGGTGTAGATGTCATCGATCCTCAGGCCTTTCGGGTAGCGCACCAGCACCAGCTGATTGGGCGGCGGAGGCGGTACGTGGATGCACGCGCCCGGGTACGGCACCAGGAAGAACAACGTGCTGTTACCCTTGGCATCGCTTTCCAGCGGTACCGGGTAACCGCCCAGGCGGATGTCCTTGCCATTCATGGCTGGCACGGTCTTGGTGGAATACATCACCGCCGGCAGGCCCTTGCTCTGCTTGAGGCCGCCCTTGTCGGTGAAGGTACCCATGGCTTCCGGCGAGTTATGGTCGATTTCGGGCATCTGCTCGAGCGCCTTCTGGTCCGACTTGGGCATCAGTTCAAGCCAGTCGGTTTCAGGCAGTTCGGCATGGGCCAGGGTGCTGGCCAACAGCAGGGGCAGGAGAAAAAAGGCACGCATGACAATGCTCGGCAACTCGATGGAATTGCCGAGCATTCTAACCGGTATTCAGCGTTTCTTGATGAACCCGTAGATCACCAGAAGGACAATGGCACCGACCAGCGCGCCGAAGAAGCCCGCCGCCTGCCCAGCCTGGTAAATGCCCAGCGCCTGGCCGCCATAGGTGGCCAACAGCGAACCGGCAATACCCAGCAGGATGGTCATGATCCAGCCCATGCTGTCGTCGCCTGGTTTGATGAAGCGGGCCAGTAGGCCGACGATGAGGCCGATGAAGATGGTTCCGATGATGCCCATGGCAATCCCTCTGCAGTGAAAATGGAACAAGCCAAAGCCTAGACAGCGCTTCGGCTTGTTGCCATTTCAGAGGTCAAGCCGCTGGTAGAAGTTCGATCAGTTGCTGATCAGGGCCTCTACCTCGGCAATTTTGTGCTCGAGGGTAGCCATGTCGTGGCAGCGCAGGGTGGCGTGGCCAACCTTGCGGCCGGCCTTGAAAGCCTTGCCGTAGTGGTGCAGGTGGCAGCCATCGATGGCGATCACCTTGTCCACGGCAGGCACTTCACCGATGAAGTTGAGCATCGCACTCTCGCCCACCTTGGCGGTGGAGCCCAGCGGCAGGCCGGCCACCGCGCGCAGGTGGTTCTCGAACTGGCTGCATTCGGCACCTTCGATGGTCCAGTGCCCGGAGTTGTGCACGCGCGGGGCGATTTCGTTGGCCTTCAGGCCACCGTCGACTTCGAAGAACTCGAACGCCATCACGCCCACGTACTCCAGCTTTTGCAGTACACGGCCTACATAGTCTTCAGCCAAAGCCTGCAGCGGGTGTGCCTGGCTGGCCACCGACAGGCGCAGGATGCCGCTCTCGTGGGTGTTGTGCACCAGCGGGTAGAAGCGGGTTTCGCCATCACGGGCCCGTACGGCCACCAGCGAGACTTCGCCGGTAAAGGGTACAAAGCCTTCCAGCAGGCAGGGCACGCTGCCCAGTTCGGCGAAGGTATCAACCACGTCTTCAGGCGTGCGCAGCACCTTCTGGCCCTTGCCGTCGTAACCCAGGGTACGGGTTTTCAGCACGGCTGGCAGGCCGATACTGGCGACTGCGGCGTCCAGGTCGGCTTGCGAGAGGATGTCGGCGAAAGCCGGGGTAGGAATACCCAGGTCGCGGAACATGCTCTTCTCGAACAAGCGGTCACGGGCGATGCGCAGCGCTTCGGCACTGGGGTAGACCGGTACGAACTGCGAGAGGAAGGCCACGGTTTCGGCCGGGACACTCTCGAACTCGAAGGTCACCAGGTCAACTTCGTCAGCCAACTGGCGCAGGTGCTCCTGATCGCCGTAATCGGCCCGCAGGTGCTCGCCCAGAGGCGCAGCGCAAGCATCCGGCGCCGGGTCGAGGAAAGCGAAATTCATGCCCAGCGGGGTACCCGCCAAGGCCAGCATGCGGCCCAGCTGGCCGCCACCGATTACACCGATCTTCATGGGTTGAGCCTCAAGCCTGGCGCGGGTCTGGGTTGTCCAGCACGGTGTCGGTCTGTTCCGTGCGGAATTGCTTCAGCGCAGCGTGGAATTGCGGGTATTTGGCACCCAGGATGCTGGCCGACAACAGCGCCGCATTGACTGCACCGGCACGGCCGATGGCCAGGGTGGCAACCGGTACGCCGGCTGGCATCTGCACGATCGACAGCAGCGAGTCGACGCCCGAGAGCATCGACGACTGCACCGGCACGCCCAGCACCGGCAGGTGGGTCTTGGCGGCGCACATGCCCGGCAGGTGGGCAGCGCCACCAGCACCCGCGATGATCACCTCGATGCCCCGGCCCTCGGCCTCTTCGGCGTACTGGAACAGCAGATCCGGGGTGCGGTGGGCGGACACCACCTTCACTTCGTAGGGAATGCCGAGTTTTTCCAGCATATCGGCGGTGTGGCTAAGGGTGGACCAATCGGACTTGGAGCCCATGATCACGCCAACCAGTGCACTCATCGTCGAGCCTCTCCTGCAAGCGCCTTCTGGCGCGCTATAAAGCAACAAGCCACGCGGGTAGGCCGGCGTGGCTTGTCATACGGATTCTAATCGGCCCGGTGGCCGAAGGCGCGGGATTGTAGCGTACTTGCAGGCGGGCCGCCCACCCCTGCAAGCACATGACAGATAAAAGGGCAAGCTGTCTCGCGGGACAACTTTTTCCGGCTGCGATGCGTAACGACAGTTGCAAGAGGATTGAACACCCCTGTTCAAACTTCTTGGAGAAAAAGATGGCCAGACCATTTTTCACCTCACTGCTGTTTTGCATGACGATGGCCCTTCAGGCCTCCCCCACATGGGCTGCGAGAACCTTGGTGGTTACTATCTATCCGCACGATGAACTAGCCGATGTGAGCGACAAACAGATCGATAAAGACTACGTGCAGCCGTGGCTGGAAGAAATGCGCAGAATCAGCAATCACTCAATTGAGGTCATCTTCAAGCGTGATGTTGCAGGCATTACCGATATTCCTTATCGCCAGATGCCTCCAGAAGATACCCACAGGGTCTTCAGCGCTGCAGCGCATCCACAGTTCAGGTGGCAGAAATCGATTTTGCTGACGCGCGATAGTTTCGGCCTCAACAGCGAAGGCGCAGAACACCTTGGCCTGGCCAAATTGGGCTATGCCCACGCGATCGCCTCAATGACCAGCTATGGCACCCTGGGGCATGAACTGGGTCACTTGATGAACGCCACTCACGAGGCAGCAGAGTTACGCTACAACCCATGGCCATGCGAGACCTTCGTCTATCCGGACCGCTTCTCGCTTCGGGCCAATTGCTACCGCTACAGCGACCAGAACAGAGCGGCCATCGCCAATCACCTTGATCACGCGCTTCGTAACTGAAGAGGCTCACTCCGGCGCAGGCGTATTTTCCAGCTTGCGCCAAAGTAGCCGCACATTGGCCTTGCGCACTAACGCGCAGCGGTACAGGCGGATTTCCAGTGGTACATGCCACTGGCTGCCTCCGCAGATCGCCAACTCACCGCGTTCCAGCTCGCCCCGCATCGAAAGCCGGGGCACCCAGGCAATGCCCATGCCTTCCAGCGCCATGCTCTTCAGGCTGTCCGCCATGGCGGTTTCATAAACGGTGGTATAACGCACATTGCGCTGGCGCAAGAGCAGGTTGACCGATCGGCCGAGGAAGGCCCCGGCGGTATAGGCCAGCAGTGGCACGCTACTTTCACCTTCCAGGTCGAACATGGGCCTGCCGTCGGCGCCCACCGCGCATACCGGCACCATTTCGGTATTGCCCATGTGCAGCGACGGGAAAATCTCGGCATCCATCTGCAAGGCGGCGTCTGGGTCGTAGAACGCCAGCATCAGGTCGCAACCGCCCTCGCGCAGTGCATGCACGGCATCCCCTACGTTAGTCGCAACCAGGCGGGTGGCGATATTCAGGCCGTCATTACGCAGTTGCGCCACCCAACGCGGGAAAAAGCCCGACGCCAACGAGTGCGCTGCAGCCACCTGAATCACCTCCCCCTGGCCACCCTCAAGGTGATGCAAATGGCGGAGAATTTCGCCCAACTGGTCGACAACCGTGCGCGCGGTAACCAGAAACAGCTGCCCTGCCTCGGTCAGCTCTATCGGTGTGCGGGAACGGTTGACCAGTTGCAGGCCCAACGCTGCCTCAAGGCTGCGGATACGCCGGCTGAAGGCCGGTTGGGTGACGAAGCGCCGCTCTGCCGCCTGGGAAAAACTGCGGGTGGCGGCCAGCGCACTGAAATCTTCCAGCCATTTGCTTTCAAGGTTCACGAAGCACATCTCCCGTCGTGCACCAAAATGGAACACGCTCGAATTTCGATTGGCGTCACATGAATCACTATGCCGTTTGTGCATAGGTTAGCGTGCAACAGCATTGGCCGCAAAATCCCCTTAAGGCCTAGGATTGGCGCCATTCCGGCATGTGCCGGGTCAACATCGAGATGATATACATCATGTCCGCTGCTGCATCGTTCCGCGTCGAAAAAGATCTGTTGGGCACCCTGGAAGTACCTGCCGATGCTTACTACGGCATCCAAACCCTGCGCGCTGCCAACAACTTCCACCTCTCCGGTGTTCCGCTGTCGCACTACCCGAAACTGGTAGTGGGCCTGGCGATGGTCAAGCAGGCTGCTGCCGACGCCAACCGTGAGCTGGGGCACCTGAGCGATGCCAAGCATGCTGCCATCAGCGCCGCCTGCGGCCGCCTGATCAAGGGCGACTACCACGAGCAGTTCGTGGTCGACATGATCCAGGGTGGCGCCGGTACGTCCACCAACATGAACGCGAACGAAGTCATCGCCAACATCGCGCTGGAGGCCATGGGCCACCAGAAGGGTGAGTACCAGTACCTGCACCCGAACAACGATGTGAACATGGCGCAGTCGACCAACGACGCCTACCCGACGGCCATTCGCCTGGGCCTGCTGCTGGGTCACGACGCCCTGCTGGCCAGCCTCGAAAGCCTGATCCAGGCATTCGCCGCCAAAGGCAAGGAATTCGACCACGTACTGAAGATGGGCCGCACCCAGCTGCAGGACGCCGTGCCGATGACCCTGGGCCAGGAATTCCGTGCATTCGCCACCACCATGACCGAAGACCTGCAGCGCCTGCGCTCGCTGGCGCCGGAGCTGCTGACCGAAATCAACCTGGGCGGTACCGCCATCGGCACCGGCATCAACGCCGACCCTGGCTACCAGGCCCTGGCCGTACAACGCCTGGCAATCATCAGCGGCCAGCCGCTGGTACCGGCTGCCGACCTGATCGAAGCCACCTCCGACATGGGTGCCTTCGTGCTGTTCTCCGGCATGCTCAAGCGCACCGCGGTCAAGCTGTCGAAGATCTGCAACGACCTGCGCCTGCTGTCCAGCGGCCCACGCACCGGCATCAACGAAATCAACCTGCCAGCGCGTCAGCCAGGCAGTTCGATCATGCCAGGCAAGGTCAACCCGGTTATCCCGGAAGCCGTCAACCAAGTCGCCTTCGCCATCATGGGCAACGACCTGGCCCTGACCGTTGCTGCCGAAGGTGGCCAGCTGCAGCTGAACGTCATGGAGCCGCTGATCGCCTACAAGATCTTCGACTCGATCCGCCTGCTGCAACGCGCCATGGACATGCTGCGCGAGCACTGCATCGTTGGTATCACCGCCAACGAACAGCGCTGCCGTGAGCTGGTCGAACACTCGATCGGCCTGGTCACCGCCCTGAACCCATACATCGGCTACGAAAACGCCACCCGTATCGCCCGCGTTGCCCTGGAAACCGGCCGCGGCGTGCTGGAACTGGTGCGTGAAGAGAAGCTGCTGGACGAAGCAATGCTCAACGACATCCTGCGTCCGGAAAACATGATCGCGCCACGCCTGGTTCCGCTGAAGGCGTAACCGGCTGCTGCACACTGTCTCACCAGGTTAAGGGACTAGACACCTCTCAACCTTTCCAAGCCCGGGCTTATGCACCGGGCTTTTTTTTGCCTGCTGGCTTGCGCGGGCGCGTGCCCTGCCTACACCGGTAGACGTGGGAGCGGCCTGGCGCCGCAAAGGGGCTGCACTGCGGCCTTTGAATATCGGCACACAACTTGCTCCATAATGTGTTCCAGGCCCACGGGATTACCCAGCATGCTGCACAGCCACCTGACCACCCTCAACGCGGTTTCGCTGATACTCAACGTCTTCCAGGCAGACGGTGCTGAGGCTTCGGCGCTGCTCGCCGGTAGCGGCATTGGCCCGGCAGACCTGGGGCACGCCGACGCGCGCATCACCACACAGCAGGAACTGCAAGTGTGTGCCAACGCCGTGGCCCGGCGCGAAGACATCGGCCTGGAGCTGGGCCAGCGCATGCATGTGTCGTGCTATGGCATGCTCGGTTACGCCCTGCTCTCCAGTGCCACTTTGGGTGACGCCCTGCGCCTGGCGCTGCAGTATCCGGCACTGCTGGGAACAGTCTTCTCGCTGCGCTTGCGCGACGATGGCCAACGCGTCTGGTTCAGCGCCAGCGAGTACCACGACAACCCGGCATTGAGCGCTTTCAATGCCGAGTTCTGCCTGGTTTCGCTGAAAGTCATCTGTGACGACCTGCTTGGCCGCCCATTGCCGCTGCTGGGGGCACGCTTCGAGCACCCTCGGCCTGACTACCATGCACGCTATGCCGGTGCGTTCCAGTGCCCAGTGGCGTTTGCGGCGCAAGACAATGCCTTTGCGTTCGAGCGGCGCTGGCTGGATACGCCGCTGCCGTTGGCTGACCCGATTACCCACAAAGCCATGAGCGAACGCTGCCGGCGCCTGAACCTCGAATTCACGGGTCGCCAGGCCTGGCTGGGGCGGATTCGCCAGTTGCTCACGCAACAACTGGACGCCGCGCCAGGGCTGGACGGGCTGGCACGGCAGATGAACTGCTCGTCGCGCACGCTGCGCCGGCATTTGCAGGCGCTGGGTAGCAGTTACCAGCAGTTGCTGGACGAACTGCGGTTCGAGCGGGCCAAGCAGTTGCTGGCCGATGAGCAGATGCCAATCTACCGCATTGCCGAAACCCTGGGGTTCAGCGAAACGGCCAGTTTCCGGCATGCCTTTCAGCGTTGGAGTGGTGTAGCGCCCAGCCATTTCCGCGGTTGACCTGTGCTGGCTTCTTCGCGGGCTCGCCCGCTCCCACAGGAACTGCACAAGTTCCGAGTACTGTGGGATACCTGTGGGAGCGGGCGAGCCCGCGAAGAAGCCAGCACAGGAAAAACCGGCCATAGAGCTTGGCCACATCGATCCCCTTTTGGCCAGTTGCGTCGTTCTCCGCCACTGGCCCACCGCTGAAAATGGCCCCACGCCAGTCCCCACCGGAGAACAACAATGCTGACGATCTATTCCGATGATCACCGCCTGCACCATGGCCGCTGCGAGCTGATTGACGGCAAGCTGATGCCGTGTTTCGAAATGCCCTCGCGCGCTGACCATGTGCTCGACCAGGTCAAAAAACGCAACCTCGGTGACATCCAGGGCCCTACCGACTTCGGCCGCGCGCCCTTGCTGCGCATCCACAGCGCCGACTACCTGGACTTTTTCGAAGGCGCCTGGGCGCGCTGGGCGGCGCTGGGCCAGGAAGGCGACCTGCTGCCGTTCACCTGGCCTGCACGCACCTTGCGCCAGGTAAAACCCACCGGCCTGCACGGCGAGTTGGGCTATTACAGCTTCGATGCCGGTGCGCCGATCACCGCCGGCACCTGGCAGGCGGCCTACAGTGCCGCCCAGGTTGCCCTCACCGCTCAGGCAGCGATCCAGCAAGGCGCGCACAGCGCCTTTGCCCTGTGCCGCCCACCAGGGCACCACGCCGCCGGCGAAGTGATGGGTGGCTACTGCTACCTGAACAACGCCGCCATCGCCGCCCAGGCATTCCTCGACCAGGGTCGGCGCAAGGTTGCCATCCTCGATGTCGACTACCACCACGGCAATGGCACCCAGGACATCTTCTACCGCCGCAACGATGTGTTCTTCGCTTCGATCCACGGCGACCCGCAGGACGAATTCCCGTTCTTTCTCGGCTATGCCGACGAAACCGGCGAAGGCGCCGGCGAGGGCTGCAATATCAACTATCCGCTGCCCGCCGGCAGCGACTGGTCTGCCTGGAGCGCTGCCCTGGAAGAGGCTTGCCAGCGCATCGCCAGCTATGACGCCGACGTACTGGTGGTCTCCCTGGGTGTGGACACCTTCAAGGATGACCCGATCTCGCAATTCAAGCTGGACAGCCCCGACTACCTGGAAATGGGCAAGCGTATCGGCCAGCTTGGCAAGCCGACCCTGTTCGTGATGGAAGGCGGCTACGCTGTGGAAGAAATTGGTATCAACGCAGTCAATGTGCTGGAAGGTTTCCAGCGCGCCCAGCCAGGAGCCCGGTAATGGTCCGACTCAAGCGTCTGCTCGCCCCGTTCATCGCTGCCACCCTGTTCACCGGTGCCCTGCAGGCGCACGCCGAGCAGCGCACCCTGCGTGTGTATAACTGGTTCGACTACATCACCCCGCAGACCTTGACCGATTTCCAGAAGGACAGCGGCGTCAAACTGATCTACGACATCTTCGACACCAACGAAGCGCTGGAGGCCAAGTTGCTCACCGGCAACTCCGGCTATGACGTGGTGGTGCCGTCCAACGTATTCCTCGCCAAGCAGATCGAGGCCGGGGTGTTCCAGCCGCTGGATCGCAGCAAGCTGCCGAACTGGCAACACCTGGACCCTGCGCTGATGAAGCTGATCGAGGCCAACGACCCAGGCAACAAGTTTGCCGTGCCCTACATGTATGGCACCGTGCTGATCGGCTTCAACCCGGCCAAGGTCAAGGCCGCACTCGGCGACAACGCCCCGGTGGACAGCTGGGACCTGATCTTCAAGGAAGAGAACATCGCCAAGCTCAAGCAGTGCGGGGTAGCGCTGCTCGACTCGCCGTCGGAGATCCTGCCGCTGGCCCTGCAGTACCTCGGCCTGCCACCGAACAGCGACAAGCCGGCCGACTACAAGAAGGCCGAAGCGCTGATGCTGAAGATTCGCCCGTACATCACCTACTTCCACTCCTCGAAGTACATGGCTGACATGGCCAATGGGGATATCTGCGTGGCGGTGGGTTACAGCGGCAGCTTCTCGCAGGCTGCCAACCGCGCCCGCGAAGCGAAAAATGGTGTGACGGTCGACATGCGCCTGCCCAAGGAAGGCGCGCCGATCTGGTTCGACATGCTGGCGATTCCGAAGAATGCCGCCAACCCGGCAGACGCCCATGCATTCATCAACTACCTGCTGCGGCCGGAGGTGATTGCGCCGATCAGCGATTTTGTCGGCTACCCGAACCCCAACAAGGATGCCACCGACAAGGTGAGCCCTGCGATTCGCAACAACCCCAACCTGTACCCGACGGCGGAGGCGATGGCCAAGCTTTACACGCTCAAGCCGTTGCAGCGCGATGCCGAGCGGGCGCGAACCCGGGCCTGGACGCGGATCAAGTCGGGGACCTGACGCAATTTGGGCTGCCTTGCCGCCCTTCGCGGGTGAACCCGCTCCTACAGGATATGCGCCGCACCTGAAACCACCTGGCCATAACTGTGGGGGCGGGTTTACCCGCGAAGAGGCAGGCAGCCTCAACCCTTGCGCCACGCCTTGCGCAATTTCATCAATGCCGCGGCAATCTCACCCTCCGGAACCGCGGCAAACCCCAGCACCAGGCCAGCCCGCTTATCCACAGGCACTTCGCTGTCGGCCAGCCAGAAATTGCTCAATGCTGCCACTTCAACGCCAACCGCCTCTGCCTTGGCCACCAACGCCTGTTCACGCGCAAAGTTATCCACAGACACCTTCACGTGCAGCCCAGCAGCCACTTCGGGCATGCTGCCCAGCCCGGCAATATCCACAGGCCAGCCGGCCTTGAGCACATTGCGCCGGCTCAACGCCGCTTTGCGCATGCGGCGAATATGCCGCTGGAAATGCCCACGGGCCATGAACTCGGCCATCACACACTGGCTGCTGACCTCCGAATGCCGTACTGCCAACGCCTTACCCTGGCTGAAGGCCTGTGCCAACTGCGCCGGCAATACCAGGTAACCCAAGCGCAGCGCCGGGAAGGCGATCTTGCCGAAGGTGCCCACGTACAACACACGGCCGGCCCGGTCGAGTGCAGCCAGCGGGGCCAGGGGCGCGCCGCTGTAACGGTACTCGCCATCGTAGTCGTCCTCGATGATCCAACCATCGCTGCGTTCTGCCCAGCCCAGCAACGCCAGGCGCCGGGCCAGGCTCATGGTTACCCCGGTCGGGTACTGATGGGCGGGCGTGACATAGGCCAACCGGCAACCCGGCAACTGGCCCAACCGTGCGCAATCCATACCCTCTTCATCCACCGGCACGCCGGCGACCTCAGCACCCGCCACTGAAAAAGCGTGCGCCGCCGCACGGTAGCCCGGGTTTTCCACAGCCACCCGGTCGCCGGGCTGCAACAGCAACTGTGCACAAAGGCTTATGGCCTGCTGCGCGCCACTGGTGATCACTATTTGCTCAGCGGTACAGGTCAGCCCCCGCGAGCGGCGCAAGTAGGCCGCGATCAGCTCGCGCAGTGCCGGTTCACCCGCCGGGTCGCCATAACCCAGCTGTGCAGGCGCAGCGTTACGCCAGAAACCCGCTTGCAGCCTGGCCCAAACGTCGAAGGGGAACAGATCGAAGGCAGGTATCCCCAAACGAAAAGCCCGCGGCGCGCCCTGTTTGGGGGGCGGCAGATGGTGATTTTTCAGACGCTTCAAAGGCTCGCTCCAGCTGCGCTGGCTGGATAAATCCTCAGTATTTTCCTGGCCAAATGTGGATAAACCTGTTGATAACCCCCGGTATAACCCTGTGGACAGTTGTGTGGATAGTTTCGGCAGCCGGGTTACGTAGGTGCCGTCACCGACTCGGCTTTCGATATAGCCCTCCGCGTACAACTGGTCATACGCGCGCACCACGCTGTTGCGCGACAGCCCCAGCACGGCTGCCAGGTCGCGGGTGGCAGGCAGCCGTGTGCCGCTGCACAGCCGCCCGTCCAGCACCCGCTCGCGTAGCGCCTGGTAAAGCTGCTGGCTCAACCCGCGGCGCCGATCGAGCGAAATCCCGGCCGGGTCGAAAGGCAGGATGAGGGGCTTTTCGTGCATGGCATTGGACCTATGAAAACAGGCAGTAATGGCTCTTACCCAGAACCATTAGCCTGCCTAGGATGGGACCATTCGACAAGGACTCAGGCCATGTACAACAGTAAGCCTCACCAGGAACACGACCTCGCCCGGCTGCAGCGGCACATGCTCGACACGCGTCTGGCCGTGCTGGTCAGCCATGGCGAGCAGGGCCTGCTGGCCACCCACTTGCCGGTGCTGCTCGACCCCGCAGAAGGCGAGTTCGGCACCGTGTACGCCCACTTGGCCAGGGCCAACCGCCAGTGGCAGGACTTGGCGCAGGGGACCGAAGCGCTGCTGGTGTTTCCCGGGGCCGATGCCTATGTCAGCCCCGGTTACTACCCAAGCAAGGCCGATAACCCCAAGGTGGTGCCAACCTGGAATTACCTGGCCGTGCACGCCTATGGGGTACCCGACGTGATCCACGACGCCGAGCCATTGCTGGCGATTGTCAGCCGGCTCACCGACCGCCATGAGCACGGCCGCAGTGAGCCGTGGCAGGTGAGCGATGCGCCCGCCGACTACATCGACGGCATGCTCCGCGCCATTGTTGGCATTCGCCTGCCGATCCAGCGGTTGCAAGGCGCGCGCAAGCTGAGCCAGAACCGCGCTGAGCAGGACATTGCCGGCGTGCGCGAAAGCCTGAGCGCCAGCCCCGATCACCTGGACAATCAACTTGCCGCGCACATGCGCCTTCTGTGAAGGAGTAGCCCAATGCCCAGCGTTACCCTGCGCCCTGTCACCGCTCAAGATCACGCCGCCTGGCATGCCTTGTGGCAGGCCTACCTGCACTTCTACGAAACCGAGCTGGCCGATGACGTCAGCCTCAGTACCTGGCAGCGCCTGCTCGACCCCAACGAGCCGACCCATTCGGCCCTGGCCTGGGTAGATGGCACGGCCGTGGGCATGGTCAACTTCATCTACCACCGCTCCAACTGGAGCATCGAAAATGCCTGCTACCTGCAGGACCTTTACGTGCACAGCGCACAGCGGGGCCTGGGCATCGGCCGCCAGTTGATCGAACATGTCTATGCTGCAGCCAAGGCCGACAACTGCAGCAAGGTGCACTGGCTGACCCACGAAACCAACGCCACCGCCATCAGCCTGTACGAGCAGGTTGCCGAGCGCCCGGGCTTCATCCAATTCCGCAAAGGGTTGTAGGCCACATGACTGACGCACTGCACTGGAAACCCGCCGCATCACCCAAGGCCGAGCCCATCGACGGGCGCTTCATCCGCCTGGAAAAACTCGACCCGGTGCGCCACGGCGACGACCTCTGGGTGGCCCTGCAAGGCCCGGGCGCCGACCCGGTACTGTGGGACTACCTGCCCTACGGCCCGTTTACCGAACGCGCTGCCTTCGACCGCTGGCTGCAAGGTAACGCCGCCGGCAACGACCCGCTGTATTTCACCGTGATCGACCGCGCCAGCGGCAAGGCTCAGGGCATCCTCAGCCTGATGTCGATCGTGCCCGACCATGGCCGCATCGAGATCGGCCACATCGCCTTCGGCGCGCCCATGCAGCGCACACCCAGGAGTACCGAGGCCGTCTACCTGCTGGCCAAGCTGAGCTTCGATCTCGGGAACCGCCGCCTGGAATGGAAGTGCAATAACGCCAATGCCCGCTCCAAGCGTGCAGCGCAGCGGTTCGGGTTCGTCTTCGAAGGGGTGTTCCGCAAGCACCTGGTGGTGAAGGACCACAACCGCGATACGGCGTGGTACTCGATTACCGATGATGAATGGCCGCAGGTGGCGGCTGGCTTCGAGCGGTGGTTGAGTGCCGAGAACCAGCGCCCGCAAGGGCAGGCACGAACGCTTGAAGCCTGCCGCAGGAACTGACCTGCACCACCGGTCACGGGCTCACGGGCCTATGATCGGTGCAGTGGCTTACCTGATCAGACTCGCGCGCCTGACGACTCCCATCTGCAAGCCAAATGGCTTGAACACGGCGTTCAACGAGTTCAGCGTGGGGTTACCACCGCCCTGCTCGATCTGGATCAGCGTACGCACGGAAATCTTGCACATGCGTGCAAACTGAGTCTGCTGCATCTTCGCCACCTCCACACGCAGCCGCCGCACGGCAGCACCCAGCTCAAGACTGCCGTTGGCGATACCTTCGCGTACTCCGTCGATCAGCAGCCCACGGGCATCGATGGATACCGTCATGCCAACCCCCATTCAACCATCCGGCGCTCAAGCCTGCCCAGCGCAATTGCCGGGTGATTCATCACTGCATCAGGCAGCCCCAGGGCGGACAAGATATCCGGCAATGCCAACAGGTGCCGGGCATCCCGCCGCAGACGCTCAAAAGCTTCGCCCGGGTCGACGAATTCGGCCAGTGCAGTACAGGCAGCCTGCCAGTCGATATCGCCAGCCCGCTCTATCGAGGCTGGCCACTTCGTCGTTCGCGTTATCCCTTCCTGATCCATCACCATCGGTGCAAGGTCGTAGATCGGTGCGAGGCGCACGGTGTCACGGGTACGGATGATCGCAGTGTTACGCCCGTGGTTATCGGCATTACCCAGGATCTTGTTGATCAGGTCGCGCCGCAGATAATCGGCAACCAGGTCAGGCAGCTGCCTCCCCTGCCCGGCCAGTTTCCACAACACGGCAAGCGCCTCAATCGCCTCCAGGTGCCCCATTCGGCTGCCAGGCTCGGTCACGCCACACAGGGAGTACATCGACTCCACGGCAAAGCGTTGCACACCCTGCGCGCAAACCTGCCGGTCGAAGCGTTCCAGCCACAGGCTGGGCTTGGAGCCTTCTTCCAGCGCCATGTATTCAGTGGCCACCTTTTCGATGCCAAGCTGCTGCAACGCCTTGTAGTAGTGATACTCGGCCCGCAGTATCTGCTGATCATCAGCCAGTGCCTGGTTCCTGGCGAACTTGATGAACCAGTGACGCCGGGCACGTTCATCCGCCAGCACCGCGTCGGGATACAACAGGCCATTTTCTGCCTCGGTCATCAACAGCTTTGGCGCCTCCCCACCGGCGCCTATCGCGCCACCGATGGCCGCACCTCGCTCATAGGCGTATTCGAGAAACCGTTGATCGCGGGTGATCACATCCTGACGGGCAAACCCGATGGGGTCGGCATAATCCAGTAGCTCAGCCGACTCCTTGATGCGCAGGTTGCCGATTGGCGCCGGAGTGGACCGCCCCAGGAGAAACAGGTCATCCCCCATGCCTTCTGGTTTCTCACGGCCGATATGCCGGAGCAGGAAGCGCTTGGCGGCACCGGCGGGCGCGATGTCGTAAAGGAACGCGGGAGCATGCTGCAGACGATGAGAATTAAAATCCACCGGCAGCCTCGCGCTTGCCGCCTGGCAGAACAGGCTGTCGTATGCCTCCAGATGGGTTTTGACGTACTCGGAGGTATAGCCGAACTCGCAGGGGCTGGAGAGGCCCTTTTCAGGCTCGACAAAGGCGATGGCAACAGCATCATGCCACTGCGCCTGATCATGGAGTTGAAGCGTGAGTCTGTACATGGTTCACCTGCAATTTACCGCATGCGGACAACCGACTCGGTCGATGAATCTGCATCATAGTGCAGATTCCCTGATGTTTCAGTGTAAATTCTGCAATTTAATGCAGATATGGACCAAGATTCACGCTATTCCTGCATTAAAATGCATATTCAACCTCAAAAAAAAAGGGGAGCATCCGCTCCCCAGAGGTAAACCGCTTGTAGATGAGGGCCTGTATCAGCCCTCGATCTCGATCAGGATCTCGCCCGGTGTAACGCGATCGCCCTTGGCCACGTGGATGGCCACGACCTTGCCGGCGATGGCCGCCTGCACTTCGGTCTCCATCTTCATGGCCTCGGTGATCAGCACCGCCTGGCCGGCCTTGACCATGTCACCTTCCTTGACCAGCACATCGACGATGTTGCCGGGCATGGTGGTGCTGACGTGGCCTGGGGCACTGGCCTGCTTGCGCTTGCTGCTGCCGCCGCCGACGAACTCGTTGAGCGGCTCGAACACCACCTCTTCCGGCATGCCATCGATCGACAGGTAGAAGTGGCGTTTGCCTTCGGCCTTCACACCCACACCGGTGATGTCGACGCGGTAGGTTTCACCGTGCACATCGATGACGAACTCGGTCGGTACGCCTTCACCGCTTGGGGCGGCAGCCACACCGGCTTCCGGAATCGGCAGCAGGGCTTCCGGGGTCAGGGTGCCGGCTTCGCGCTCTTCGAGGAATTTGCGCCCGATATCCGGGAACATGGCGAAGGTCAGCACGTCTTCTTCGCACCGGGCCAAGGCACCGATATCGCCACGCAGCTTGGTCATCTCCGGTTTGAGCAGATCGGCCGGGCGCACGTCGATCACCTCTTCGCTGCCGATGGCCTGGCGGCGCAACTGCTCGTTGACCACGCCCGGGGCCTTGCCGTAGCCGCCCTGCAGGTAGAGCTTCACCTCGTTGGTGATGGTCTTGTAACGCTCGCCGGCCAGCACGTTGAAGAACGCCTGGGTACCGACAATCTGCGAGGTCGGGGTGACCAGCGGCGGGAAGCCAAGGTCTTCGCGGACCCGGGGAATCTCGGCCAGCACTTCGTTCATGCGGTTGAGGGCGCCCTGCTCCTTGAGCTGGTTGGCCAGGTTGGAAATCATCCCGCCGGGAACCTGGTTGACCTGCACGCGAGTGTCCACCGCGGTGAATTCGCTTTCGAACTGGTGGTATTTCTTGCGCACCGCGTAGAAGTACAGGCCGATTTCCTGCAACAGTTCCAAGTCCAGGCCGGTGTCGAACTCACTGCCCTTGAGCGCAGCGACCATCGATTCGGTACCTGGGTGGCTGGTGCCCCAGGCGAAGCTGGAAATGGCGGTGTCGATGTGATCGGCGCCGTTTTCCACTGCCTTGAGCTGGCACATGGCAGCCAGGCCAGCCGTGTCGTGGGAGTGGATGAACACCGGCAGCGACTGCTCGGCCTTCAGGGCCTTGACCAGTTCACCGGTGGCGAACGGCGTCAGCAAGCCGGCCATGTCCTTGATCGCGATCGAGTCGCAACCCATGGCCTCCATCTGCTTGGCCTGGTTCACGAAGGCTTCGATGGTGTGCACCGGGCTGACGGTGTAGGCAATGGTGCCCTGGGCGTGCTTGCCAGCGGCCTTGACCGCTTCGATGGCCACGCGCAGGTTACGCACATCGTTCATGGCGTCGAAAATGCGGAATACATCGATGCCGTTGACTGCCGCCTTGGCCACGAAGGCCCTGACCACGTCGTCGCTGTAGTGGCGGTAGCCCAGCAGGTTCTGGCCGCGCAGGAGCATTTGCAGGCGGGTGTTGGGCAGCGCGGCGCGCAGCTTGCGCAGGCGCTCCCACGGGTCTTCCTTGAGGAAGCGTACGCAGGCGTCGAAGGTGGCACCGCCCCACACTTCCAGCGACCAGTAGCCGACCTTGTCGAGCTTTTCGCAGATCGGCAGCATGTCTTCGGTACGCATGCGGGTGGCCAGCAAGGACTGGTGGGCGTCGCGCAGGATCGTGTCGGTTACGTGAATTTTCTTGGACATTGTTATCTCCTCGTAGCGGCAAGCTTGAAGCTACAAGCTGCAAGAAAAAGCTGATCTGCTTCTACTTGCAGCTTGCCGCTTACAGCTTGCTGCTGCATTCATAGGCCTGCGTGGGCGGCGATGGCAGCGGCGATGGCCAGGGCCAGCTCTTCGGGTTTGCGCTTGATCGAGTAGTTGGTCAGTTCAGGGTGGCTTTCGACGAAGCTGGTGTTGAACTGGCCGCTACGGAATTCCGGGTTACGCAAAATTTCCTGGTAGTACGCAGCGGTGGTCTTCACCCCTTGTACACGCATGTCATCCAGGGCCCGCAGGCCGCGGTCCATGGCTTCTTCCCAGGTCAGCGCCCAGACCACCAGTTTCAAGCACATGGAGTCGTAGAACGGTGGAATGGTGTAGCCGGTATAAATCGCCGTGTCGGTGCGCACGCCCGGGCCGCCAGGGGCGTAGTACCGGGTGATCTTGCCGAAGCTGGGCAGGAAGTTGTTCTTCGGGTCTTCGGCGTTGATACGGAACTGCAACGCGTAGCCGCGGTGGTGGATGTCTTCCTGCTTCACCGACAACGGCAAGCCTGAAGCAATGCGGATCTGTTCACGGACGATGTCGATGCCGGTGATTTCCTCGGTGATGGTGTGCTCCACCTGCACCCGGGTGTTCATTTCCATGAAGTACACCTCGCCATCGGCGAGCAGGAACTCCACGGTGCCGGCGTTTTCGTAGTCCACTGCCTTGGCTGCACGCACCGCCAGGTCGCCGATATAGGCGCGCTGCTCAGGGGTGAGCTGTGGGCTTGGGGCGATTTCGATGAGCTTCTGGTTGCGGCGCTGGATCGAGCAGTCGCGCTCGAACAGGTGCACCACATTGCCGAAGCTGTCACCGAGAATCTGCGCCTCGATGTGCTTGGGGTTGACGATGCATTTTTCCAGGAAGACTTCGGCCGAGCCAAATGCCTTGGTTGCCTCGGAAATGACCCGCGGGAAGTTCTGCTCCAGTTCTTCACGGCTGTTGCAACGGCGGATACCACGGCCACCGCCACCCGAAGTGGCCTTGAGCATGACCGGGTAACCGATGCGGTCACCTTCGCTCAGGGCTTCGTGGATATCGGCAACGTTACCTTCGGTGCCCGGGGTTACCGGCACACCGGCGGCGATCATGGTACGGCGTGCTTCGGTCTTGTCGCCCATGCGGCGAATCACGTCGGCGGCCGGGCCAATGAACTTGATCCCGCGTTCGGCGCAAATCTCTGCCAGCTCGGCATTTTCCGACAGGAAGCCATAGCCCGGGTGCAGGGCATCGCAACCGGTTTCCACCGCCAGGTTCACCAGTTTGCGCGGGTTCAGGTACCCGGCCAGCGGCTCGGCACCAATGCTGTGCGCCTCGTCGGCACGCTTGACGTGCAGGGCGTGGCGGTCGGCGTCGGAATAGATCGCTACCGAGCGAATGCCCATCTCGGCGCAAGCACGCACGATCCGAACTGCGATTTCACCTCGGTTGGCGATCAGGATTTTTTTTATCACTGGAGTCTTCCCAAAGCCGTAGGAACAGTCGAGCCGGTTCTACCGGTCGGCGCGTGACCAGACGTTGCTGGCCAGTCGCGTATTCACCCTAGCGCCATGGGTTGATAAACAAAAATCAATATTTGTTAGGGGCTGTATTAGCAAAAGCTTATAGTTGGGTAACAAGGTATTGCCGATGAGCCGACAACTATGCGTAAGTCCTTGATGCGTATGACTTTACGACAATTACAGATCTTCAACGAAGTGTGTGATTTGCGTTCGTACAGCCGCGCTGCGGAAGAAATGGCGCTCACACAACCCGCCGTTAGTCTACAGATCCGGCAGCTCGAAGAGCTGATAGGCCAGCCACTGTTCGAGTACGTTGGCAAGAAGCTCTACCTGACCGAAGCAGCCGAGGCCCTGCAGCGTGCCAGCCGGGATATCTTCGGCCGGCTGGAGAGCCTGGACATGCAGCTGTCGGACATGCAGGGCTCATTGCAAGGTCAGTTGAAGCTGGCGGTCGAGTCCAGTGCCAAGTACTTCGTTCCGCACTTGTTCGCGGCCTTCAAGCAACGTCACCCGGAGGTCAACCTGACCTTGACGGTGGTCAACCGTGCCCAGGCCATTCGGCGGCTTTCCGACAACCGCGATGACCTGATCATCATGTCCATGGTGCCCCAGGACATGGGCCTGGAGTTTCTGCCCTTCCTCAACAACCCGATCGTGGCCGTGGCGCCGCCACAGCATCCGCTGTGCAAGCTGGAGCAGCTGCGCTTGCAGGATCTGGAACCTCATACCCTGCTGGTCCGCGAGCAAGGCTCAGGGACGCGCAAGGCGTGCGAGGAGTACTTTAAGGACAAGCGTGTGCATTTCACCCAGACCCTGGAAGTGGCGTCGGCCGATGCTCAACGCGAATGCGTTATCGCAGGTCTCGGGGTGGCGTTGCTGACCCGCCACGCGGTGAACCTGGAACTGGCCACCGGCGTGCTGACCGAACTGCCGGTGGAAGAGCTGCCCCTGTACCGCAGCTGGTGCGTGGTGCAGGCCAAGGCCAAGCGCCAGTCGCCGGTGGCCTTGGCGTTTCTGGCGTTCATCCGCGGCGAACGTGCGCTGATCAGCGGGCTTGTTGAGCGCTTTTCGGGGAGGCTGCCGCAGACACCTGCCACACCGTGAGCGCTTGCAGGTCTGGGTAGTCCGCCAGCTCGCGGAGTAATTGACGCTGGTCGCAATAGCTCTCGATCGCCCGCCGGTATTCCATGCGGCGCTGATCCTTTTCCTGCTGCTTGCGAGCCTTGGCGCTGGGTTGGTACGTACCGTCGAAGTCACGAGCCATTGCCTGTCTCCCAGATAGGATGCGGGAGTTTCAGACTGGCCTGGCAGGTTTACGGTTTAGCGGTGAAATGGTGACAAAACAGTGAAATCTGCTTTGCCGGTGCCGGCCGCTCCCACAGGCATTGCGCCAATTGCAAAAGGTGCACAGTACCTGTGGGAGCGGGCGCGCCCGCGAAGAAGCCGGTACAGATTGAATTCAGTCGTCTGTAGCCTTGATCGACTTGGGCGACAGACGCAGGCTACGCAAACTGCGTTTCACGCTTTTCAGGTGGTTGACCAGGCTCGGCCCACGCGCCATGGCCACACCCATGGCCAGTACGTCGATCACCACCAGGTGGGCAATGCGCGAGGTCAACGGGGTATAGATTTCGGTGTCTTCATGCACGTCGATCGCCAGGTTGACCGTCGACAACTCGGCCAGCGGTGTCTGGCTGGGGCACAGGGTAATCAGGTTGGCCCCGCTCTCACGTACCAGGTTGGCGGTGATCAACAGGTCCTTGGAGCGGCCGGACTGGGAGATACACACGGCCACATCGCCCGGCTTCAAGGTCACCGCCGACATGGCCTGCATGTGCGGGTCGGAATACGCCGCCGCGCTCAGCAGCAGGCGAAAGAACTTGTGCTGGGCATCTGCCGCTACAGCCCCCGAGGCACCAAAGCCGTAGAACTCCACACGCTGGGCCTGCGCCATGGCGCTCACCGCCTGCTGCAGCGCCAGCGGGTCGAGGTGCTCGCGCACCTCCATCAGGGTGTGCAGGGTGGTGTCGAAGATTTTCAGGCTGTAGTCGGCGACCGAGTCGTCTTCGTGGATGGCGAACTGGCCGAAACTGGCCCCGGCGGCCAAGCTCTGCGCCAGCTTCAGCTTGAGGTCCTGAAAGCCCGTGCAACCGATGGCCCTGCAGAAACGCACGATGGTGGGTTCGCTGATACCTACGCTGTGCGCCAGGTCGGCCATGGAGCTGTGCATGACGGCAGCCGGGTCGAGCAGCACGTGGTCGGCCACTTTGAGTTCCGATTTGCGCAGCAGGTGGCGCGATTGGGCGATATGTTGCAACAGATTCACGGGCTGGACTCGGTTATGATCGGCTGGCCGGGTTGTAGCTTTCTTGTAGTTATACTACATGGACGCCAACCCGCCCAGTTAAACGAACGTGGAGAGTGGTGGTTTGACTATTCCTTGCGACATTCTGGTATTCGGCGGCACCGGCGATCTGGCCCTGCACAAACTGCTTCCGGCGCTCTACCACCTGTTCCGCGAGGCCCGCCTCAACCCTGCAGTACGCGTCATCGCACTGGCCCGCCGCAACCTGCCACGCAATGACTACCTGAAGCTCGCCGAGCGCCACTGCCGGGCACAGGTTGCCCGTACCGATTTTGACGAAGAAGTGTGGCAGCGTTTTTCCGCACGCCTCGACTACTTCCCCATGGACGCGTCACAGAGCGCCGATTTCGGCCGCCTGGCGCGCTACCTGGGTGAACCCGGCGGGCTCACGCGCATCTTCTACCTGGCCACCGCACCCAAGCTGTTCGTCCCCATTGCCAACCACCTGCACACCGCAGGCCTGGCCGACGGCGAAGCACGCATCGTGCTGGAGAAGCCGCTCGGCCACTCGCTGGAGTCGGCCACCGCCATCAACGAAGCGATTGGCGCGGTGTTCGAAGAATTCCAGGTATTTCGTATCGACCACTACCTGGGCAAGGAAACCGTGCAGAACCTGATGGCGCTGCGCTTTGCCAACGCCCTGCTGGAGCCGGTGTGGCGCAACAACCAGGTCGATCACGTGCAGATCAGCGTGTGCGAAACCCTGGGTGTAGAGAACCGGGGAGGCTATTACGACAAGGCTGGCGCGATCCGCGACATGCTGCAAAATCACTTGCTGCAGTTGCTGTGCCTGGTGGCGATGGAGCCACCCGCGCAGTTCGAGGCCGAAGCGGTACGCGATGAAAAAGTGAAGATACTGCGCGCGCTCAAGCCGATCACTGGCCAGGACGTGCAGGACAAGACGGTCCGTGGCCAATACGGCCCGGGGCGCATCGGCGGCCAGGAGGTGCCGGCCTATTACTTCGAAAAAGACGTCGACAATGACAGCGACACCGAAACGTTCATCGCCATCGAGGCACACATCGACAACTGGCGCTGGGCTGGGGTGCCGTTTTACCTGCGCACGGGCAAGCGCATGGCACGGCGCTCGTCGCAAATCGTCATTCAGTTCAAGCCGGTGCCCCATGAGCTGTTCAACGGTGGCCAGGTGAACCAGCTGCTGATCCAGTTGCAACCAGAGGAACGCATCAGCCTGCGCATGATGACCAAAAGCCCTGGCAAGGGCATGCGCCTTGAGCCGGTCGACCTCGACCTGAACCTGGCCCAGGTTTTCAGCCAGACGCGCCGCTGGGAGGCTTACGAACGCCTGTTACTGGATGTGCTGGAGGGCGACTCCACGCTGTTCATGCGCCGTGATGAAGTAGAAGCCGCCTGGGCCTGGATCGACCCGGTGATCAAGGGCTGTGAAGAACACTTCCAGGCCCCACGCCCGTATGCGGCTGGCAGCAACGGGCCAGAGCAGGCTACCAGCCTGCTGGCACGCCATGGCAGGGTCTGGCATAGCTGAAAAGTTTCATGCTGTGGCTGGGCTGGGGCTTGTTGCACGCTCTGGTCGGAAGGCGCATTTCGCCCTTCGCACTAATGGAGCTGCAGACATGATCAACAGCAAGAACTGGAAAGCCCAACATGACAGGATGCCCCCAGGGGCGCGGGTGCGGGTTGCAGGTACCGTGACCGTCGCCAACCCTGGCGTCGACCCCGTGCTGGTCAAGCGCGACGGGCAACCGGGTACCTTGGCCCTGGACCTGGAATTGAAATCGGAAGGCGGCAGCTTCATCCAGGTGTTGTGTGACAAGGAGGTGCATTTCGAGATGCCAACCGGCACTGAAGCCATCGCCAGCGTGGAAATTTTCCACGAAGGCACGCTGCTTGCCGAGATCGACGAAATCCTGATCACTGCTTGATTTCGCTGACAACCGCCACGTCGGCTTGCACGCCCGGCGCGGCGGCCTTGCGCATGCACCGTTCGGCGCTTGGGCAGGTGAGTATTTATACAGTACCATTTACCCCTTCCCTGCCGCGCCCTAGAATGGCCGGATGCACACAGACGACCTCTCCCTCCTGCTGAACTCCCTCAACGATGCCCAACGCCAGGCCGTAGCGGCCGCGCTCGGGCGTCAACTGGTGCTTGCCGGCGCCGGTTCCGGTAAAACCCGCGTGCTGGTGCACCGTATCGCCTGGCTGATCCAGGTAGAGCAGGCCTCGCCGCACTCGATCCTGTCGGTGACGTTCACCAACAAGGCCGCCGCGGAAATGCGCCAGCGGATCGAGCAATTGCTGGGCATCAACCCAGCTGGCATGTGGGTCGGCACCTTCCACGGCCTGGCCCATCGCCTGCTGCGGGCACACTGGCAGGAAGCGCGGCTGGTGCAGAACTTCCAGATCCTCGACAGCGACGACCAACAGCGCCTCATCAAGCGGGTAATGCGCGAGCTGGGCCTGGATGAACAGAAGTGGCCGGCCCGCCAGGCCCAGTGGTTCATCAACGGTCAGAAGGACGAGGGGCTGCGCCCGCAACATATCCAGGCCGGTGGCGATCTGTTCCTGGCCACCATGCGCGAGGTGTATACCGCCTACGAGCAGGCCTGCGAACGCGCCGGGGTCATCGATTTTTCCGAGCTGCTGTTGCGCGCACTGGACCTGTGGCGTGACCACCCCGGCCTGCTGGAGCATTACCAGCGGCGCTTCCAGCACGTGCTGGTCGACGAGTTCCAGGACACCAACGCCGTGCAGTACGCCTGGCTGCGCCTGTTGGCGCGCGGTGGCGCCAGCCTGATGGCGGTGGGCGATGACGACCAGTCGATCTACGGCTGGCGCGGCGCCAAGATCGAGAACATCCACCAGTACACCGCCGACTTCCCCGACGCCGAAATGATCCGCCTGGAGCAGAACTACCGCTCCACCGGCGGCATCCTCAAGGCTGCCAACGCGCTGATTGCCAACAACAGCGGGCGCTTGGGCAAAGAGCTGTGGACCGACCTGGGTGAAGGCGAACCTCTGACCCTGTACGCGGCCTACAACGAGCACGACGAAGCGCGCTACGTGGTGGAAACCATCGAAGGCCTGATCAAGCAGGGTAACGCGCGCAACGACATTGCCATCCTGTACCGTTCCAACGCCCAGTCGCGGGTGCTGGAAGAAGCCTTGTTGCGCGAACGCGTGCCGTACCGCATCTATGGCGGCCAACGCTTCTTCGAGCGCGCCGAAATCAAGAACGCCATGGCCTACCTGCGCTTGATCGAAGGGCGTGGCAACGATGCCGCACTGGAGCGGGTAATCAACGTACCCCCACGCGGCATCGGCGAAAAAACCGTCGAGGCCATCCGCGAGCACGCCCGGCACAGCCAGCTTTCCATGTGGGGGGCCATGTGCCAGCTGATCGCCGCCAAGGCGTTGAAAGGCCGCGCCGCCAGTGCATTGGGGGCCTTCATCGAACTGATCGAAGGGCTGGCTGCCAAGGTTGCGGACATGCCGCTGCATACCATGACCCAGACCACCATCGAGCAGTCCGGGCTGATTACCTATCACCAGGAAGAAAAGGGTGAAAAGGGCCAGGCACGGGTAGAAAACCTTGAGGAACTGGTCAGCGCAGCGCGCAACTTCGAATCCACCGAAGAAGATGCCGACCTCTCTCCGCTCTCGGCTTTCCTCGGCCATGCTTCGCTGGAAGCCGGCGACAGCCAGGCGGACGAACATGAGGACAGCATCCAGCTGATGACCTTGCACAGCGCCAAGGGCCTGGAGTTCCCCTACGTATTCCTGGTCGGCATGGAAGAAGGGCTGTTCCCGCACAAGATGAGCCTCGAGGAACCTGGCCGCCTGGAAGAGGAACGCCGCCTGGCCTATGTCGGCATCACCCGTGCGATGCGCCAACTGGTCATGACATATGCCGAGACACGCCGCCTGTATGGCAGCGAAACCTACAACAAGGTGTCGCGCTTCGTTCGCGAAATTCCACCGGGGCTGGTTCAGGAAGTACGCCTTTCCAACAGCGTCAGCCGCCAGTTCGGCGCCCCCAAGACAGCCACCAACAGCCACCTGTTCGACAATGCCAACATCCCGCAAACCGCCTTCAACCTCGGCCAGCGGGTGCAGCACGCGGTGTTTGGCGAAGGCGTGATCCTCAACTTCGAGGGCTCCGGCGCCCAGGCACGGGTGCAGGTGAATTTTGCCGAAGGCAGCAAATGGCTGATGCTGGGGTATGCCAAACTCGAGGCGATCTGACGCATATGCCAGTACCGTTCCTTGCAGCGGCTGCCTTTTTGGGGGCGCGCTCAAGGGCGGTGGTGCCGGCGTTGTAACATTCAGGCAAAAGCTGGAAACATTATGTCGCTGGTCATGTGCCCGGGAACCTGTGCACCATGACGCGCGTGCAATCCACAACAGGGGATATCCCAATTATGCAACGTTTTCTTAGCATCGCACTGGCGCTTTGCGTCGGCCTGACGCTGAGCCTGGACGCCAACGCCAAGCGTTTCGGCGGCGGCAAGAGCTCGGGCTCCGCGCCTATTCACCAGACCCGCCAGGCCACACCAACCGCGCCAGCCGCCGCGCCGACCGCACCTGGTCGTGCCGCCCCGGCCGCCAGCGGTGCTTCGCGCTGGTTGGGCCCACTCGCTGGCCTGGCCGCCGGCGGCCTGCTGGCGTCCATGTTCATGGGCGACGGTTTCGAGGGCTTCCAGATCATGGACTTCCTGATCGTGGCGCTCATCGCCTTCCTGGTGTTCCGCTTCATTGCCGCGCGTCGTCGCCAGCAACAACCGCAAATGGCCATGCCAGGCCACGCGCCGATGCAGCGTGAAGCCCACGGCCAGCCTGCCCAGCCGTCGGTGTTCGGTGGTTCGGCCGCGCCTGCCGCCGCCCCGGTGATCAACGCCCCTGCCTGGTTCAACGAACAGAGCTTCCTGGCTGCCGCTCGCAACCACTTCCAGTCGCTGCAGCAGCACTGGGATGCCAACGAGATGGACAAGATCGCCGAGTTCGTCACGCCGCAGATGCTTGAGTTCCTCAAGCGTGAGCGCGCCGAGTTGGGTGATGGCTTCCAGTCCACCTACATCGATAACCTCGAAGTGCAACTGGACGGCGTCGATGACCGCCCAGACCGCACCGACGCCACCCTGACCTTCCGCGGCGTGTCGAAAAACTCGCGCTTCGACCAGGGCGAACTGTTCAGCGAAAGCTGGCACATGGTGCGTGCACCAGGTGAGAACCAGCCTTGGCTGGTAGCCGGTATCCGTCAAAACAGCTAACCGCTGCGCGCCGTACCAAGAACCCCGGGCTTGCCCCGGGGTTTTTGCTTTTGTCAGAGTGGCCTACTAGGGTATAACGCGCAAAGTTGTCATCTAGGTCAGAGGAAGTGAACCGTGGAAGAAGTGATCGAACAACTCCGTGAAGCCAACGAGCCGGTGCCGGTACCTTTGGAGCTTCCCGATGAGGACCAGCTGGTAGAGATAGAAGAGCAGCTGTTCATCAACATTCCATACGTGTTCAAAGAGTTTTTGCTGACTGTGAGCGATGTGGTGTACGGCTCACTGGAGCCTGTAACTTGCACCGATCCACAGTCGCACACCTACCTGCCCGAGGTGGCGGCCAATGCCTGGGATGCGGGCGTACCGCGTGAGCTGATCCCGTTGTGCCAGGACGGCGCCAACTACTACTGCGTAGAGGAAGATGGCACCGTGGTGCTGTGGGATGCCGAGGAAGAGCTGGTCGGTGAGGACAGCTGGGAATCGGTGTGGCACTGGGCACGGGATGTGTGGCTGGAAAGCTGATCTTCCCCACCGATTCCGGTGCAGCGGCGCCTACAGATACCCACAACGGCCAAGCGTGTGGTGAACCGGTAGGCACCGCTGTCGCTGCGGCCGGGTGGCACTCAGTGCGAGTTCTCGCGGCTGTTCTCCAGCGTTTCCAGCAAGGCGATCTGCATGCGCGTGTGCACGCGAATGAGCCAGCGCCACAGCAAGGCCACCACCACCGCAGCGACCACGGCAATCACCAACAGCAATTCGTTGGTCGGCAAGATGCTCGCAGACAATGCCGACAGCAGCAGGAAAATCACCAGTAACGACAACAGCGGAATCACTTCGGCAATCACTCGCCGCACCCGCTGGGTATGCCGCCCGGCCATTTCCGGCTTCACGCCCATCTCGGCCAGCAGCATCGACAGCGCCTTGAGCTTGCGGTAGGCCGCGATCAGGAACGGCAGCGACAGCAACAACGCCGCGCCCCAGATCATCGCCTTCTGCTGGCCGATGTCGCTGACCCATTCGCTGAGCCAGTCACCGATGCGCCCGGCAAAATAGCCGCCGCTGAAGAAGATCGCGATCACCAGCGCCAGGTTCACCCCAACCTGCAGGAGGATGCGCCGGATCATTGCCGCGAGCATGGCACCCTCGCCCTGCGGTTGAATGTTGCGCAACCACTCGCCATACAACGACAGCACCCGCGCCAGGCGCCCGGGCACGACATTGCCCAGTTTTTGCGAAAGCGGGTCGGCTGCGCGGATCAGGTAGGGCGTAAGCAGGGTGGTGATAGCCGATACGGCGACCGCCACGGGGTACAGGAAGTCGCTGGTTACCTGCAGGGTCATGCCCAGTGCGGCAATGATGAAGGAGAACTCGCCAATCTGCGAAAGCCCCATGCCCACGCGCAGCGAGGTACGCCCATCGTTACCGGCAATGAACGCGCCCATGCCACAGGACAACATCTTGCCCAATACCACCGCCAGGGTAATGACCACAATCGGCCAAGCGTATTCGACCAGCACCTGCGGGTCGATCATCAAGCCGATGGCGACGAAGAAAATGGCGCTGAACAGGTCGCGTACGGGTTCGATCAGGCGCTCGATCTTCAGCAACTGGCGTGACTCGGCCATGATCGCGCCAATCAGGAAGGCGCCCAGGACCATGCTGTATTCCAGCTTGACGACCAGCAGGCAGAAGCCGAAGCACAGCCCCAGCACGGTAATCAGCAACATCTCGTTGCTCTCGAACCGGGCCACGTAGGCCAGCAGGCGCGGCACCAGCAGGATACCGATGACCAGGGCAACGATCATGAACAACGACAGCTTGCCGACAGTGGAGAATACTTCCCCCGAGCTGACCGTGCCGCTGACGGCGATACCTGAGAGCAGGGCAATGATGCCAATGCCAAGAATGTCCTCGACGATGAGCACGCCAAAGATCAGCTGGGCAAAGCGCTCGTTCTTCATCTTCAGGTCGTTGAGCGCCTTGACGATGATGGTGGTCGAGGAAATGGCCAGGATGGCACCCAGGAACAGCGAGTCCATGGTGTTCCAGCCAAACCAGCGGCCGATCTCGAAGCCGATCCAGATCATCAGCACAATTTCGAGGAACGCCGCGATGAACGCCGTGGCGCCCACCTTGAACAACTTGCGCAGGCTGAACTCGAGCCCCAGGCAGAACATCAGGAAGATCACCCCCAGCTCGGCGAGGGTCTTGATGGTGTCTTCGTCGTGGATAAGGCCGAATGGCGGGGTGTGCGGGCCGATGATGAAGCCGGCGACAATATAACCAAGCACGACCGGCTGTTTGAGGCGGTGAAACAGGATGGTGACCACGCCAGCGACCAGCATGATGACTGCCAGGTCCTGGATGAAGCTGATGGCATGCATGGCGTGATACTCCTTTTCTCGTCTTTTATGAATGCCTGGGCAAACCGCTCCTCTGCCGGGGCAAACCTGAGCGAGCAGCAAGTACATACTGTATTGAATGCAGGAACGCCCATGGTGCATGGGCGTACTCAGGTTAACATCGCGATCGGCTGCAAAAAGCCGGCGCAATATGCAGAAACAGATCGGCTGGAAAAGCGCCGCTGATGGCATGATCAGCGTGACCGCTACGCCCCCGGCAACGTCCCGTAGCAACGAGGCAAATTCACAAGAGGGAAAACCCGTGTCAGCAGATCACCCCCTCCATTCGCCCGATTCAGCGCAACCTAACCGTGAGCACCTTATGGAACCTGGAAACGCCCAGCTGAGCATGACCGTCCTGATGACCCCGGACATGGCCAACTTTTCTGGCAACGTACATGGCGGCACCCTGCTCAAATACCTCGACGAAGTGGCCTATGCATGCGCCAGCCGTTATGCAGGCAGCTATGTGGTGACATTGTCGGTGGACCAGGTGATCTTCCGCGAGCCGGTACACGTGGGCGAGCTGGTGACGTTCCTGGCGTCCGTCAACTACACCGGCAATACCTCGATGGAAGTGGGCATCAAAGTGGTGACCGAGAACATTCGCGAGCGCTCGGTGCGCCACTCCAACAGCTGCTTCTTTACCATGGTAGCGGTGGACGACAATCGCCGCCCTGTGCCGGTACCGCCGCGTCAGCCGCAAAGCAGCGAAGAAAAGCGCCGCTTCCTGCAGGGGCAGCAGCGCCGCCAGATCCGCCAGGAACTGGAAAAGCGCTACCAGGACCTGAAAACCGACGCTATCTAAAACGCCAGCAACCGCGCTTCAAAGCGCACACGCGGGTGGGCAATGCGATCCTGGGCCCGTACCAGCTGCAGCTCGTAGCTGGCACAGGCCTGGGTTTCCAACAGCACTTCATGCACCGCGGCGGCAGTGAACTCGAATGCCTGCACCCAGCTGTCGCCCAGCAATACCCTGGCCAGGAACAGCCCGGAAGTCAGGTCGCCGACCCCCACTGGCTGACGCGGAAACGCCAGCAGCGGGCGCCGCAGGTGCCAGCAGTGCTGGGCCGTCACCAGCAGCATTTCGAACTGGTCCTCGCACCGCCCGGGGTAGGCCAAGTGCTTGACCACGACCACCTGCGGCCCGCGCTGCAGCAAGCTGCGCGCCATGTGCACGCAATCCTCCAGCGACTGCGCGCGGCGCCCACAGAAGCTGTCCAGCTCCAGCTGGTTGGGGCACAGGATGTCGGCCTTGGCCACCGCTTCGTCGAGCAGGAACTGGCTGACCTCTGGCGGTACGATGCACCCCTTCTCAGCGTGCCCCATGACCGGGTCACAGAGGTACAACGCCTTGGGGTTCACCGCTTTGATCCGCTGTACCCCGGCCAGAATCGCCCGCCCTTGTTCGGCACTGCCCAGGTAACCGGAAAGCACCGCATCGCAGTGCCCCAGTTCACCGATGTTGGAAATACCTTCGACCAACGCAGGAATTTGCGCTGGAGCAAGCACATCGCCCGCCCACTGGCCATACTGTGTGTGGTTGGAGAACTGCACGGTATTGAGCGGCCATACGTTGACCCCGATCCGCTGCATGGGGAACACCGCGGCGCTGTTGCCGGCGTGGCCGAACACCACATGGGACTGAATGGCGAGCAGGTGCGGAGTACGTTTCATGCGGGTGTTTTCCAAAGCTGTTTCAAAGAATGGTGCGCGACGCAGTATGAACTCGATTGTCACCTGTACGACAGGCCAGGGACGCAGTTAAGCTGGATCTACCTGTTTGGAGCATAAGCAAATGTTGACCCTGGAGAACCTGTTCGTCTTGATGCTGGTAGCCACGGCAGGCGCCTGGTTGTGGCACAACCATGGGTTGCGCGAGAAAGCCCTGGACCGAGTCAAACAGCATTGCGCCAAACTGGACCTCGAGTTGCTTGACGACGCCGTGGCGCTCAAGCGCATCGGCTTTGTGCGCGATGCCAATGGCCGCAAGCGCCTGGCCCGCATCTATGCCTTCGAGTTCACCGTCACTGGCGAGCAGCGCCACCCCGGTAGCGTGACACAGTTCGGTGCGCACAGCGTGCAGATAGAACTGGCACCCTACCCGTTCGAGATCAAGACCCCGCCGCGCACCGACAACGTTATCGAGATGCAGCAATGGCGCCAGGAACACAACCGCTGGCGAAACTGATCAGCTGATGCGGCACTCGCGCAAGCCGGCCTGCAGCGCCGGTTGCGACTGTGGCTGATCGAAAATCAGCTCGATGCGGCTGTCCCTGCGCCACTCGCTGGGCTGCCAGGCGGGCAGACTCCCATTCAGCCCATTGAAAGCCTGCCACCCCTCCGGGCTGTGGATAACCCCCTTGGCGCGCCGCCAGGGTAAATTCTGCAAGAACGTGCTTAGCCGCTGTGGATAAAACTGCTGGCTGGGGTGCCAGCGCCAGCCAATACTCCAACCACCCTCACCTTGCTGGGCCAGGCAGACCGGCTGGGTGGGGTCGGCCCAGACCGTCCCTGTGGTTATTTCCAGATTGTCGACAATCCTGAAGGCGGAAAGCGGGCTGTCAACAATCTGTGAAGGTGCCTGGGGTAGGCCACGAAACGCTACTTCACCCTGTACCGCCCACAGCACCCTCCTGCCCCTAAATTTATTACTTATCAACAACTTAGTTGATTCATCCACAGCCTCTGACTTATTCAGAATCACACATTCGCAGGCGTTCAACGCCTGCTGTTGCGCATCGGAAAGCCGCTGGTTGCGAACTACCGCTTGAGCATCCAAAACCATGACAAGTGGCTGAATTGTCAGCACTCCAGCCCATGGCGCTGCCTGCAGCTGTGCCTGCAATTGCAACGGGTGACCCAAACCTGAAGGCTCGATGAACAAACGGTCAGGGCGTGATTTGCGCAATAGACGCCCTAGCCCGACCTGAAACGGCATACCGTTCACGCAGCACAGACAACCACCGGCCACTTCACCAATGGCAACACCGTCTTCATCCCGGCTGAGCAACGCCGCATCCAGGCCAACCAGGCCGAATTCATTGATCAGCACCGCCCAGCGCTCATTGGGCGGCCGCTGCGCCAGCAAATGGCGGATCAGGGTGGTTTTGCCGGCGCCGAGCGGGCCGGCAATCACGTGGGTAGGTATGTTCTGCAGCATGGCCTGGTTCAAACAGTGGCAAAGCCTAACTATGCGCCGTCAGGCCAACCAGTCAAGGCTCAGCAGCAGACGCCCCTGCTGGCCCGAAGGCGAGCGGTGAACCAGACCTGCGCCTTCGTTGCCTTGCCATTTCTCGCCCTTGAGCAACGCCACATCACCGGCTTGCAGGGTTTGAATTTTATCCACAGGGGGCTGTGCTGTGTGTAACTCCCGCCGGGGGCTGATTGCCTCAGGCAACCATTCACTGCCCGGCCCCACGTAGGTTGTGAGCAAGCGCAATGGCACGTTATCCACATGGAAGCGCGGACACATGGGGCCATCCAGCACGCGCAGGCGTAAACCCACACGGCGCGCACCCACCAGGCAGGTGTAGGCCGCGACCAGCCAGGTCACATCGGCTACAAATGACTCATAGCCATGCAGGTCAGCGGCTTCGCGCAGCAGGTCCGGCAGGACCGGCGCGTGTTGCTCGTGCACCTCGATTACCCGTTGGTCGGTCAAAGGCTGGCCAAGGCTGAGTACCAGTTCGGCAAAGTCCTGCAACTGCGCCGGCAGCCGCCGCCGCCACACGGCCAGGTTGACACCATCCTGCAGGACCTCAGCCAATGTTTGCGGCGTTTCGCCAAACACCTGAAAGATATCCACAGGCCTTAATGCCAGGCTCATGCTGCGGACTCCGCATGCCACGGTCCGAATGGATCGGGCAGCCGCAACCAGCCCATATGCCCAAGCTGCATTTCCTGGTCGGTCAACAAGCACGCGTCAAGGGCTGTGGATAACTTGGCAAAGTCGATGTTCTGCCCGATGAACACCAATTCCTGGCGGCAATCGCCGGTTTCAGCGGTCCAGTGTTTAAGGATTGCACTGGTGTTATCCACATCCTCAGGCCACTGGTCGCGCGGTACGAAGCGCCACCAGCGCCCCGCCAGCCCATGGCGCATCATCCCGCCCGCTTGCGACCAGCTACCGGCTTCCTGGTACTTGCTGGCCAACCAGAAAAAGCCTTTGGAACGGAGCAAGCGGCCGTTGGTCCAGTGCGTGTGGATAAAGTCGTAGAACCGTTGTGGATGCAGCGGGCGCCGCGCTTGCCAGGTCATGGCTGCAATCCCGTACTCTTCGGTTTCCGGTACGTGCTCGCCGCGTAGCTCCTGCAACCAGCCTGGCGCCTGGGCCGCCTGGTCGAAGTCGAACAGGCCCGTATCGAGAATGCGCTCCAGTGGCACCTGGCCCATGACCATCGGCACGATCTCTGCCCGCGCATTGAGGCTGCGCAAAATGGCCACGAGCTCTTCGCGCTCATGCTGGCTGATCAGGTCGATCTTGCTCAGCAGCAGAACATCGGCAAATTCCACCTGTTCGATCAGCAGGTCGCTGATCGAGCGCTCATCGTCCTCGCCCAATGTTTCCCCACGGCTGGCCAGGCTGTCTGCAGCCTGGTAATCGCGCAGGAAGTTCAGGCCATCGACCACCGTGACCATGGTGTCCAGCCGGGCCATGTCGGACAAGCTGCGGCCTTGTTCGTCGCGGAAGGTGAAAGTCTCTGCTACCGGCAGTGGCTCTGAAATGCCCGTGGACTCGATCAGCAGGTAGTCAAAGCGCCCTTCTGCGGCTAACCGCGCTACCTCTTCCAGCAGGTCCTCACGCAGGGTGCAGCAGATGCAGCCGTTGCTCATCTCGACGAGCTTTTCTTCAGCGCGGTTGAGGCTGACGTTGCGCTGCACCTCGCTGGCATCGATGTTGATTTCGCTCATGTCGTTGACGATGACGGCAACCCGCAGGTTGTCACGGTTACGCAATACATGGTTGAGCAACGTGCTTTTGCCGGCACCCAGAAAGCCGGACAGCACAGTAACGGGAAGACGATTGGACATGGCGAAACCCCTTCAGGCGAGCGCATTCGAAACGATGCATTGCACAATGTTATAAAGTAACAATACAATTTCGCCAAGTCGTTCTCGACGGACGACTGCTCACCAGGGACAAAACATGAAACTGTCACGCGCCATGGCATTGGTGTTGTTCGCCATGCCCACCTCACTGGTTGCCATGCCGCAGAGCACTGCACTGGCGTTGTGTACCCGCAGCGCCACGCTGCTCTCCTGCCAGGACGGCAAAGGGAGTTACTACAGCGTACGCACACACGGCACTGAGCTTTACCTGCGCGGTTTCGACTCGGTCACGCGGCGGCTATGGGCTCAAACCAACAGCCGTTACGGTTCGTTGACCTTCTTCACCGGCCTGGCCAGTGACGGCGAAGCCTGGGTGGGTTACAGCCGCCGCGTAGGCTGGACCACGTTGAACCGGGTGTCCAGTTCCAGCGGGCAACGTTTCGATTTGCATTGCAGCATGATCGGCGGCTGCCGCTGACACCTTTTTCTGTGGAAACCCCAATGAACCAGCACACGCTCCCCGATATCGCCTCACAGACTCATGCGTTCGCCTTGCCACTGAACTGGGTGGGCATGTGCGGCATAGCCCTGCCCGTGCAGTTCGAAGGGCGCCCCGCTGCTGCCACCGTCGACGCAGGCGTCAGTTTGATAGACGGCCATTCACGTGGTATCCACATGTCGCGGCTCTACCTTGCATTGGAGGCCCTGGAAAACCAGCCCCTTACGCCGCTGGCAATTCGGCAGCTTTTGGCGGATTTTTTGACCAGCCACGAAGGGCTGTCTTCCGCTGCTTATCTGCGCCTGGGCTTCGATCACCTGCTTAAAAGACCAGCCTTGATCAGCCCATTGGCAGGCTGGAAGAGCTATCCCGTGACCATCGATGCACGCATCGAGAATGAAGTGTTCCACGTGGAACTATCCGTGTGCGTGCCCTATTCGTCCACCTGTCCATGTTCGGCGGCGCTTGCCAGGCAACTGATACAACAGCAGTTCCAACAGCACTTCCCCGGATCGCAGGTCGACACTGCGGCGGTAATGAACTGGCTAGGCACTGCCGAAGGCATCGTCGCTACCCCACATAGCCAACGCAGTAGCGCGAAAATTCAGGTACGGCTGCGCAGCAGCCAGCGTGAGCTGCCGATTACCGAGCTGATTGATTGCATCGAAATAAGCTTGGGCACAGCGGTACAGACTGCGGTCAAGCGTGCAGACGAACAGGCCTTCGCTTTAGCCAACGGGCAAAACCTGATGTTCTGTGAAGACGCTGCCCGGCGCCTGCACCAGGCGCTGCGACAATTGGAGTGGAGTGCTGCTTTCAGGCTGCGGGTGGAACATGCAGAAAGCCTGCATGCCCACGACGCTGTTGCCACCAGCCAGTGGCAGTGGGACCTCAACTGCGCGGTTTGACCGTACCGCAATCACTGCCCAGCCACACCGCACGGGTGTTCATGCTGCCCTGCTGCTGAACACCCGACGCGTTGAAGGTGCCACTGACCTGGGTGGTGAACTCCCGATCACTGAGGAAAGTCGCCTGGCCACTGCCCTGTGCCTTCGGGCAACTGAACTCGAACTTCCACACGTTGCCGGTACGGTCAGTGATTTTCTGCGTGCAACCGGATTTGGGATCCTGCAGCGGGATGTCGTTGGTCGCCACCTGTTCGGCGGTCAGGCAGGAACGCACGCCATTACCAGCCACCGTCACCCCTTGTTTGGCCAGTACGCCTTCCATCATCGCGCGCTGCTCCGGCGGCAGGTTCTTGAGCTGCCCCAGCATGAACCCCATGTCAGGTAACGGCTTGCCATCGACCTGCATGTTGCTGGTGGTCAGCTCCCACAAACCGGGTTGCAGCATCTGGGCATGCACCAGCGGGCTGCTCATACCGAGGACCAGGGCCAACAGTGGCAGACGAATCTTCATGGGTGAACACTCCTGAAAAAAGCCGGCCAAGCGGGCCGGGCTGAGCCTTAGACGCCAAAACCATCCGCAGGTTGCAAGGTGCACCGGGAACGTGTTCTGTTAGCCAACAGTACTCGGTGAGCAGGATGCATATGGATTACCACAGCCCCTATTTCTTTGGTTATGTAATTGGCCTGATTCATCTACTGGGTATCGTAGCCGCACTGCACGCGTTGTTCACGGTGCGCACGGCCCAAGGCGCAATTGCCTGGGCGATGCCGTTGTTCTTCATTCCTTATTTCACCCTTATACCGTACCTGGTGTTCGGCGCCCGTTCGTTCAATGCGTACATCAAGGCGCGCCGCCAAGCCAACCAGGAAATGCACGTTGCAATGGCCAACCTCAACTGGCGACCATGGGTTGAAGAAGCCCTGACCGCCCGCGAGTCGGAAAGCTACGCCGCGCTACGCGCCATGCCCAAACTGGGGCGCATGCCTTGCCTGGCGAACAACCAGGTGAAGCTGCTGATCAATGGCAAGGCCACCTTCGATGCCATTTTCGCGGCCATCGAAAAAGCCCGCGATGTGGTGCTGGTGCAGTTCTTCATCATCCATGACGACAAACTCGGCAAGGCGTTACAGCACCTGCTGCTGCGCAAGGCGGCTGAAGGGGTTCAGGTTTTTGTGCTGTACGACCGTGTCGGTAGCCATGCCTTGCCAGCCAGCTATAGCCAGGCGCTGCGTGATGGCGGCGTACAGGTTCACGCTTTCGCCACCCGGCGTGGTTGGTTCAACCGCTTTCAGGTCAACTTCCGCAACCATCGCAAGATCGTGGTGGTGGATGGCTTGGTCGGTTTCATCGGCGGGCATAACGTAGGTGACGAGTACCTGGGTGAAGACCCGCAGCTTTCACCGTGGCGCGATACTCATGTGCAGATCGGCGGGCCAGTGCTGGCCTGCCTGCAAGAGTCGTTCGCCGAAGACTGGTACTGGGCCTCGCGCCAGCTGCCGCCGCTGATTCTGCCAGATGCCTACCCGGACGACGGCGTGCTCTGCCAGGCCCTGGCCAGTGGGCCAGCGGACCCACAGGAAACCTGCGCACTGTTCTTCCTTGAAGCCATCCACTCCGCCACGCGCAGGGTGTGGATAACCACCCCCTACTTCATCCCTGACGAAGCGGTGTTCGCGGCATTGCGCCTGGCAGCACTGCGTGGGGTGGATGTGCGCGTATTGATCCCGGCACGCCCCGACCACCGGGTTGTCTATGCCGCCTCCAGCCTGTTTGCCTTCGAAGCGGTACGCGCAGGCGTACGCATGTTCCGCTACCAGCCGGGTTTCCTGCACCAGAAGGTGGTACTGGTAGATGACGAGGTCAGCGCAATCGGCAGTGCCAACCTGGACAACCGTTCATTCCGCCTGAACTTCGAGATCACCCTGCTGACGGTCGACCGTGGCTTTGCCGACCAGGTGGAACGTATGTTGAATGAAGACTTCGAGCAGGCGCGAGAAATAACCGTTGAGGACAGCCGCGACACCCACCGGCTACAGCAATTGGGGATGCGCATCGCACGCTTGATATCCCCAATCCTGTAATCGGTGCCGCCGACCAGAGGTAGGTGTCAGCGGTACAGATCCTCGCGTGTCCAGGGCAGGTCGTGATGCCCGTCGGCATAGGGCTTCACTGCCAGAATCTGGTGCAGGTTGATCCAGCCCTTCTGGAACGCATAGGCACACCCGGCCAGGAACAACCGCCAGATGCGCAGGGTTTTCTCGGGGACCAGTGCCGCCGCCTTGTGTAGCTGGTTCTCCAGATTCTCGCTCCAGTGGTGCAGGGTCTTGGCGTAGTGCAGGCGCAAGCTCTCCACGTCCACCACCTCCAGCCCTGCTTCGCAGATGCTGGCACTGATCATCGACAGGTGGGGCAGCTCACCATGTGGGAACACGTAGCGATCGATGAACTCGCCTGCACCTCGCCCCACCGGCCGACCATCGACATGCTTGGCGGTGATGCCGTGGTTCATCACCAGCCCCCCTTCCCTCACCGCACCGAACAGCTTCTGGCAATACAACGCCAGGTTGGCATGGCCGACATGCTCGAACATGCCCACGCTGACAACCTTGTCGAAGCGGCCGTCTTGCGGCAGGTCGCGGTAATCGAGTATCTGTAAATCGACCTTGTCGCTCAGACCCTCTGCCTTGACCCGCTGGCGGCCGAGCTTCAACTGTTCTTTGCTGAGGGTGATGCCGAATACCTTGGCGCCATACTCACGGGCGGCGAAACGCGCCAGCCCTCCCCAGCCACAGCCCACATCGAGCAGATAGTCGCCCGCATCGAGCCGCAGCTTGCGGCACAGGTGCTCGAACTTGTCCTGCTGCGCCTGATCGAGGGTGTTGTCCGGCTCGCGAAAATAAGCGCACGAGTACACCATGTCCTGGTCCAGCCACAGCTGGTAGAACTCATTGGAAACGTCGTAGTGATAGGAAATGGCCTGGGCGTCGGTGGTCTTGTCATGCGCCAGGCGCTGGGGCGGCGTGTCGTCTTCGTCGGTAAGCAGTGCCTCGCTCAGCTCATCGCAAACGCGTATGGCCTCACCGATATCGCCTTCAAGCTCCAACTTGCCTTCGACGAATGCCGTGCCCAACTGGTCCATGCTCGGGTGGGTCAGCTGGCTGATCAACTGGGGTTCTCTGACCAGTATGGTTACCTGCGGGCTGGGCCCGAGATCGAAGTGGTTGCCGTCCCAGAGTTTCAGCCGCAGCGGTAGATGCAAGCTCTGCAGTGCCGGTGGAAGTTGCGCAAGCATGAACGACCCTCCTATCCGTAATTGGCCACGACGCCCGAAATTTCGAACGTCGTCGAATCAGAGTAGTTCATCCATGGGATGTTTCCTCCCGATCAGACCATGGTCTAGACCCTGCCGCGCTGATATGCGCAGCAAATTGTATACAATTCTAAAGGCTCAGCCTAACCTAATGCCCCTGTCGCGTTTCTACATCCCTGGAGTTGAACCATGAAAACCTATGACGTGGTGATCATCGGCGGTGGCCCTGGCGGCTACAACGCAGCCATTCGCGCTGGCCAACTTGGGCTCAGTGTCGCCTGCGTGGAGGGCCGCTCGACCTTGGGCGGCACTTGCCTGAACGTCGGCTGCATGCCGTCCAAGGCACTGCTGCATGCTTCCGAACTCTACGAAGCCGCCAGCGGTGAGGCGTTCGCCCACCTCGGCATCGAAGTCAAACCTACGCTGAACCTCGCCCAGATGATGAAGCAGAAGGACGAGAGCGTGGCCGGCCTGACCAAAGGCATCGAGTACCTGTTCCGCAAGAACAAGGTCGACTGGGTCAAGGGCTGGGGCCGCCTGGATGGCGTCGGCAAAGTGGTCGTGAAGGCGCAGGACGGCAGCGAAACCACGCTGCAGGCCAAAGACATCGTCATCGCCACCGGTTCCGAGCCGACGCCGCTGCCAGGCGTGACCATCGACAACCAGCGCATCATCGACTCGACCGGCGCGCTGTCGCTGCCGCAGGTGCCCAAGCACCTGGTCGTCATCGGTGCCGGGGTGATCGGCCTCGAGCTGGGGTCGGTGTGGCGCCGGCTGGGTAGCCAGGTCACGGTCATCGAATACCTCGATCGCATCTGCCCTGGCACCGACAGCGAAACCGCCAAGACCCTGCAGAAGGCATTGGCCAAGCAAGGTATGGCGTTCAAGCTGGGCAGCAAAGTGACCCACGCGACCGCCAGCGCCGACGGCGTGGCCTTGACCTTGGAGCCTGCAGCGGGTGGCGCGGCAGAAACACTGCAAGCCGATTATGTACTGGTCGCCATCGGTCGCCGCCCCTATACCAAAGGCCTGAACCTGGAAAGCGCAGGCCTGGAAACCGACAAGCGCGGCATGCTCGGCAACGAACACCACCGCACTTCCGTGCCCGGGCTGTGGGTAATCGGCGACGTCACTTCCGGGCCGATGCTGGCGCACAAGGCCGAAGACGAAGCAGTGGCCTGCATCGAGCGCATCGCCGGCAAACCGCACGAGGTCAACTACAACCTCATCCCAGGCGTGATCTATACCCGGCCGGAGCTGGCCAGCGTGGGCAAGACTGAAGAGCAGCTCCAGGCCGAAGGGCGTGAATACAAAGTGGGCAAATTCCCCTTCACGGCCAACAGCCGCGCCAAGATCAACCACGAGACCGAAGGCTTCGCCAAGGTACTTGCCGATGCCAAAACCGACGAAGTGCTGGGTGTGCACCTGGTGGGCCCGAGCGTCAGCGAAATGATCGGTGAATTCTGCGTGGCCATGGAGTTCTCGGCCTCGGCCGAAGATATCGCCCTCACCTGCCACCCCCACCCCACCCGCTCCGAAGCGTTGCGCCAGGCAGCGATGAATGTGGATGGCATGGCCATGCAGATTTGAGTCGACTACGCCGAGGGTAACAGCGAGCGGGAGCTTGCGTCCGCTGCTTCCCCCTTCGGCGCAGGCAAGCGTTTGGTGCGTTGCAGTTACTCGATTCTGCTGGTTGATGAATACTGCTCAGCGCTGCCTTGCAGATCCCGGCAACAGATACGCTGCACCGCCGGGGTCGGCAGGCTTCAGGCCACCGAGGCTTGACGCGGCACGCGCACGCTCAGCATGCCCGACAACGAGATCAACCAAAGCACCAGAAACACGCAGGCAATTGCCA
Source organism: Pseudomonas juntendi (assembly GCF_009932375.1). GTDB lineage: Bacteria > Pseudomonadota > Gammaproteobacteria > Pseudomonadales > Pseudomonadaceae > Aquipseudomonas > Aquipseudomonas juntendi. The sequence continues at coordinate 28,438 of NZ_BLJG01000005.1, read as the reverse complement.
GGTTCGAGGTCAGCGGCAAAGCGCTGACCAGCGCCGAGGCCAATGACCCGAATACCAGCATCAGACAGCCTTGCAGGCTGGCGGCAACACCGGCGCGGTCGGGGAACAGCGACATCGAGTTGGCCATGGCGTTGGAGAAGATGAAGCCCTGACCGAACGCGACCAGCATGATGCCGCCCAAGATCGAGACCAGGTGTAGGTCCTCTGCCTGCGTGGCGATGGTCACCACGCCGAGCAGAAACACCGCCATTCCTGCCCACATCAGCAGCCGTGGCTTGACCTGCCGGATCAGCGCACGGTTGACCAGAGTGCCGACCAGGTAGCAGCTACCCACAGCCAGCGCGGTGGTGCCGAAGTATTGCGCGCTGTGCCCCAGGCGTTCCTGGACGATGTGTGGGCCGAACACGTTCCATAGCAGAAACGCCGAGAAGCTCGAGCCGAGCACAACCACCGAGGCCCGAAAGCGGCTGTCCGCCAGGATCGGGCGGTAGCCGGCACAGGTGTGCAAGGCGCTGCGTCTGTTCATTGCGGGCAACGACTCCTTGAGCCCTGCCAGCACGAAGGCCAACACGATGACGGCGTATACGGCGTACAGGACGAAGTTGTAGCGCCAGCCAAGGTGCACTTCGATCACCCCGCCAATGTACGGCGCGATCACCGGCCCCAGGCCGAAGGCCAGGCTCAGGTAGATGATCGCTACGTAGAAACGCGGCCCTTTGACGATGTCCACCAGCAGCGCACGGGCAACTACCTGACAGGCGCCGATGGCGAAGCCTTGCAGGGCGCGGGCGAGCAGGAGCATCTCGATGGACGTGGCCACGGTTGCCAGCACGCTGCCCGCGAGGAACACCAGCAGCCCCAATTGCACCGCCGGCCGCCGCCCACGGGCATCGGCCATGATGCCGAAGAACAGCTGCCCCAGTGCGTAGAACATCAGGGTGATGGTGATGGTGTTCTGCATCAGCGCCGGGCTGGCTGACAGTTCACGGCCAATGGAGGGGATACTCGGCGCGTGCAGGTCGATGGCGATACCGCCCACGCTGTTGATCAGCGGCGCCAGGAAGACAATGAAATTCTCGTAACGCTTGGTCGCGTTCATGCTTACCTCCGGCGCACCGGGCAGCGGATGCCCGGCGCGCGTCGTGGTCAGGCCGAGGCCTGGCGGTTGAAAGTGGGCAGGGCCTTGTTTGTGGTAGGAACCCCGATTGACCTGCGGATCCTTGACCCGGGCTTGATCGGCGCTGCTGGCGCTACGAAACGAAGCGAAGGCTCGGGGGGTGGCGTCGTAGTGCCTGAGGTAGTGGGTACGCGCCGCTTCCTGCAGACAACGAGCCGTGCCGGCCTTTGTAGAAATTGCGCACGATGTGCATAGGGCTGATCGAATCGCTTACACGCATGTAGCGATCGACCGCAATGGCACACTCGAAGCCGTAGCACGGCGTCGGTTGTTGGAAAAAGGGAAATACCACAGGTGGGCGTACGCCAGCATGACTCATTCCTCCGTGAAAGCGTGGAACTCAGGTAGGTCTTGCGCTACCCGGTGACCACACGATAAGAGAAATGAGCGGCTGGCTGATTTTAAGAAATCTAAAAGCGTGGTGAAAATTTAAAAGCCTGTTTCATGGTGCCGTCAACAACACTTCGGCCACCTGTTCGATCAACTTGCGCAGGCTGGCGATATCTTTGCTGTCCCGACGGTCGCGCGCCCAGATCATGTCCAAGGTAAACGTTGGGAAACCCAGCGGCGGCTGACAGACTTTCACTGATGACGGTATGCGCAGATGCGGCAACAGGCGCGCCGGTAGTGCGAGCGTGGCCGGTACCGCGGCTACGGTGTTCACGCAGGCTTGGTAACCATTGGCGCGCACCAGCACATTGCGTGAACGGCCGACTTTATCCAGCCAGCTGTCGACCATGTTCTTTTCCGAAATCCACGGTGTGGGGAATACGTGGGGCGAGGCGCAGAATTCATCCAGGCTCATGGCCGCGTCGTTGGCCAACCCGTTTTGACTGGTCAGGCAGACAAAGTCGTCGTTGACCACCGCTTGCCATTGCAACTCCGGGTGCATCTGGTGATAGCCCGGACCGAAGCCGATCGCGATGTCGATTTCCCCTGACATCAGCTGATCCACAGGCAGGTCGCGGCTCAGGCGGTCGAGGTGCAGCGACGTATTGGCATGCGTGTGCGACAGCATCGCCAGGGCTTGCGGCAGGAACGACAACTCGAAATACTCCGGCGCGCATAGCCGCCAGATCTTACGCACGGCTTGGTCAGATGCTTGATATTCGTCTTCCGCGCAGCGGTTGACCGACTCGACCACCACGCGCAAATAAGGCGCGATCTTCTCGGCCTTGCTGGTCGGTTGCAGTACCCCTTGGGATGAAGAGAACAACGTGTCGTCAAAGCAGCCGCGCAGCCGCTTTAAACAATAACTGACCGTCGGCTGGCTCACGCTCATCAGCTCAGCGGTGCGTTTGGCACTGCGCAACTCCAGCAAGTTGAGAAACACCACGATGTCCTGCAGATCCAACTGCTTGAGGTAGTTGCTGTGGAGCACGGAAATTCCTTCTTAGCCTGCCCAGGCCGCACAGCTGGCCACAGCCAACCAAGCCGCGACCGTGGTGCTGGTGTGGTTGCCACCGCTCTATGGGGTGCTCGGCTGGGGCGCTACTGCGCCCCCCGGCAGTGCCAGTGGTGGACGCGAGCGGAGCCTGGATCACCAGGAGGCCGCGATCGCGCATGACCGCTTTTAATGTCGCGGTACCACTTTATTGCCGGAAACCAACTGAATGTTGCTTATTAATAAACTCTGTCACAAAACCTCTGGAAATTCGCGGCCTAGCGGGGAGGTTGATCCTGTGGAAGCGAAATTAAAGGTTGTCACAAAGCATCGCTTTTCAAAAAATCTCGGGGGTTTTCGTTTAATAAAGGTTGTCACAACAATAACGGTTGTCACAGCAAAGGTTCAGCCGGAGAAAAATCGCAGGGGTACGCCTCGGAAAAAACCCGAAAAAATTATGATGGTATCTTTTGTGCTTGGAACGGAGACAGTGGAGTTAGAGAATTGAACTGTGCCAGGACGGTTGCGCTAGAGAAAAACTCCCCGGGCGCGTCATTGACCAGCCAGTCGGTGGGTTGGGCGATGTCATGATGGTCCCGCCTGTGGCGGAGGCGCGTAAGCAACACGTTCTGTGAACGGGGTGTCCCGCACGGCCCGAAATACCGCAGCAGAAATGGAGCACTTTGTGATGAAAGCGAAGGCCTGATGGCTTCCGCATTTCCTCTCAGATCAGTGCGTCTGCTGTGCCATTTCAGTGTGCCTGGGCAGAGCAATCGAGATGAGTGCAGCGACCAATACGAAGACGCTGGAAACCCACAAGCAAGCCTCCAACCCATAGGCCTGAAACACCCAACCTGACAGCAGTGTGCCGACCAAACGACCGAGGGCGTTGGACATGTAGTAGAAGCCTACATCCAGGGAGACGCCATCTTCCTTGGCATAACTGACGATCAGGTAGCTGTGCAGCGATGAGTTCACGGCGAACAGCACACCGAACAGCATCAACCCACCGAGCAAGACTACCTTTGCCGACCAGCCTGCCGACAGGCCCACGGCAATGAGCGCAGGCAGTCCGGCCAGAGCGATTGCCCAGATGAAGGCTGCTCGGCCATCGGGTACATGACCACGCCTCTTGCCGGTGATATGGGGGGCAAACGACTGGACGATGCCATAGCCGATTACCCAGACGGCCAAGAAACCGCCGACCAGCCAGAAGTCCCAGCCAAACGCAGAGCTCAGGTACACCGGTAGTGCCACGACGAACCAGATATCCCGCGCACCGAACAAAACCAGCCGTGCGGCCGAGAGGATGTTGATGGCCCGGCTCTTGGACAGCATGTCGCGGAACTTCGGTTTGGCCTTGGCCTTGCCCAAGTCCTTTTTCAGCAGCATCAGACTACCGATCCAGATCAGGGCCAGCACCGCCGCCATGGCCAGCACCGCCTGGGTGAAACCGAGCAACGCGAGCAATGCTCCCCCGAGGAAAAAACCCACGCCTTTGAGAGCGTTCTTCGAGCCCGTCAGGATGGCCACCCATTTGTAGAGGATGCCTTGCTGGCTGTCCGGCACCAGGAGCTTGATGGAGCTCTTGGCGCTCATTTTGTTCAGGTCCTTGGCGATGCCGGAGAGCGCCTGGGCCGCCATCACCCACGGCACCGTCAGCGAGGCTGCTGGTACCGTGAGCATCAGCAGGGCGAAGACCTGCATGCCAAGGCCGATGTTCATGGTGCGGTTGAGCCCCAGGCGGGCGCCGAGGTAGCCGCCCACGAGGTTAGTGATCACGCCGAACACTTCGTAGAACAGGAACAGCGCCGCGATCTGCAGCGGCGTGTAGCCCAGCGAATGGAAGTGCAGTACCACCAGCATGCGCAAAGCGCCGTCGGTAAGGGTGAAGGCCCAGTAATTGCCGGTAACCAGCAGGTACTGACGCACTTCCGCAGACAGGGCTGACAACGCCTTCATGATCGCCATTTACTCCGCTGCGCCGACCAGGCGTGCTAGTTCAACCGCACGGTTGGCGTAGCCCCACTCGTTGTCGTACCAGGCGTAGATCTTCACTTGGGTACCGTTGACTACGAGGGTGGACAGCGCATCGATGATCGAGGACCGCGGATCGGTGCGGTAGTCGATGGACACCAAGGGGCGTTCTTCGTAGCCCAGGATGTCCTTCAGCGGTCCTTCGGTTGCGGCTTTCAGCAGCGCGTTGACCTCTTCAGCCGTTGTCTCACGTTCCACTTCGAACACGCAGTCGGTCAGCGAGGCGTTGGCCAGTGGTACACGTACGGCGTGACCATTCAGCTTGCCGCGTAGCTCGGGGAAGATCTCGGCGATTGCGGTGGCAGATCCCGTGGTGGTCGGGATCAGGCTCATGCCCGAGGCTCGGGCGCGACGCAGGTCCTTGTGCGGTGTATCCAGAATGCTCTGGGTATTGGTGAGGTCGTGAATGGTGGTGATCGAGCCGTGGCGTATGCCCAGGTTCTCGTGAATCACCTTGACCACCGGGGCCAGGCAGTTAGTGGTGCAGGAAGCGGCGGTGACGATACGATGCTGCGCCGGGTCGAATAGGTGCTGGTTGACGCCCATCACCACGTTCAGTGCGCCTTTCTCCTTCACTGGAGCGCAGACGACCACACGTTTGACGCCTTGATCCAGGTAGGCCTGGAGTACGGCTACCGACTTCATCTTGCCGCTGGCCTCGATGACCAAGTCACAGCCCGACCAGTCGGTGTCCGCGATGGTCTTGTTGGCGGTGACCTTGATGCGCTTGCCCTCGATCACTACCGCGTCGCCCTCTGCGCGGGCTTCACGGTGCCAGCGTCCGTGGATCGAATCGAAGTTGATCAGATGGGCATGGGTCTCGGCGTCACCGGCCGGGTCATTGATCTGCACAAACTCGAATTCCGGCCAGTCCCAGGAGGCGCGAAGCGCCAAGCGACCAATACGGCCAAACCCATTGATACCTACTTTGATAGCCATGTTCTTTTTCTCGAATCGCGATTAGCGAAAGGTCAGAGGGTGTCGCTGAACTGGTTGATATACCCAACGTGCGCAGGGTTCTGGATCGCACGTGGACGCAGGGCCTGGACCTGGGAAACAGCTTCCTGCACAGGGATGCCGCACTCGATCATCAGGCGGGCGGCAAACAGGCCGGTGCGGCCAGAGCCGCCCTTGCAGTGAATGGCGATCGTCTTACCGGTCATCACCAGCTCTTTCAGGCGTTCCCGGTGAGCCTTCCAGGCGGCCGCAAACGGCTCACCGGGCGCTTCGTCATCCTCGACCGGCAGGTGGAACCATTCGAGGCCCAGCAGTTGGCACTCCTCGGGAAGCAGATCGATCTCGTTCTGCAGCAGTTCTTCACTCGGCATCAGGGTTACCAGCGCGCTTGCGCCGGCATCGTGCAACGTTGCCAGAGCCTGAGATACCGATGTCTCCTTGGTACCTGGGCACGGAGTGAAGATCAGCTGGCCGACCAGTTCGGAATTAGCCAACACTGAATACGGGTGCAATTGCATGCTCACAAAGCCTCAAATGGATCGTTGATTGACACGCTTGGATAGTTCTTCAGCCGACTCTTTACGTTCGGAGTAGCGATCGACCAGGTAGTCGGAGCGATCACGAAGCAGCAGGGTGAACTTCACCAGCTCCTCCATTACGTCGACAACACGGTCGTAGTACGAAGAGGGTTTCATGCGACCCGCCTCGTCGAATTCCAGATAGGCCTTCGGCACGGACGACTGGTTAGGGATGGTGAACATGCGCATCCAGCGGCCGAGGACGCGCAGCTGGTTGACCACGTTGAAAGACTGCGAGCCGCCGCAGACCTGCATCACCGCGAGGGTTTTGCCTTGAGTGGGGCGCACGGCGCCCATGCTCAGTGGAATCCAGTCGATCTGCGACTTGAACACGCCAGTCATCGCGCCGTGGCGCTCTGGCGAGCACCAGACCATGCCTTCCGACCACAGCACCAGGTCGCGCAGCTCCTTGACTATGGGGTGGTCATCGGGCACGTCATCCGCCAGTGGCAGCCCGGTCGGATTGAAGATCCGCGTCTCGGCACCGAAGTGCTCCAGCAGGCGTGCCGCTTCTTCCGTCAGCAGGCGGCTGAACGAGCGTTCGCGGGTCGATCCGTACAGCAGCAGGATGCGAGGGTTATGGGTGGACTTTTGCTCGACTGCCAGTTTGTCTGCTGTCGGCAGGTCGACCAGATCGTTGTCGATATTCGGGATATGGTGTTCGGTCATGATTTACTCCTGAGTCAAGGCGCCAGATGGCTGATCGAACCAGCGGCGCTTGAGCCACAAGGCCACGCCCACCAGGGAGATCAGTACCGGCACTTCCACCAAGGGCCCGATGACGGTGGCAAACGCGACCGGCGAGGCAAGGCCGAAGGTGGCGATGGCCACGGCAATGGCCAGTTCGAAATTGTTGCTCGCTGCAGTGAACGCCAGCGCCGTGGTACGTGGGTAGTCAGCTTCCAACAGCTTGCCCATCCAGAAGCTGATGAAGAACATCACCACGAAGTAGATGGTCAGCGGGATAGCGATGCGCAGCACATCCAGCGGCAGTTGCAGCACCATGTCGCCTTTCAGGCTGAACATGGCGACGATGGTCAGCAGCAACGCCACAAGGGTCAGCGGGCTGATCTTCGGGATGAATCGCTCCTGGTACCAGGTCTCGCCCTTGCTGCTGATCAGGATCTTGCGGGTCAGGAAACCAGCCAGGAACGGGATGCCCAGGTAGATCAGCACCGATTGGGCGATATCGAGGAAGCTGGTCTCAATGACGCTACCTTCAAGGCCAAACAGCGGCGGCAACAGCCCCAGGAAGATCCAGGCGTACACGCTAAAGAACAGGATCTGGAAAATGCTGTTGAAGGCGACCAGACCCGCCACGTACTGGTTGTTGCCACCGGCGATCTGGTTCCACACCAGCACCATGGCGATGCAGCGTGCCAAGCCGATGAGGATCAGGCCGGTCATGTACTCAGGCTTGTCGGAAAGGAAGACAACGGCCAGCCCGAACATCAGGACCGGGCCGATCACCCAGTTCTGGATCAGCGACAGGGCAAGGATGCGCTTGTCCTTGAATACCTGTGGCAACTCCTCGTATTTCACCTTCGCCAGAGGTGGGTACATCATTACGATGAGGCCAATGGCGATGGGGATGTTTGTCGAGCCTACCGACAGGCTATTCAGCCACGCAGGCAATCCCTGGAACAGGCTGCCCAGACCAATGCCCAGGCCCATGGCCAGAAAGATCCACACCGTCAGGTAGCGGTCTAGAAAGGAAAGTCGGCTTTTGCTCATGGTGGATCTCCCTAAACGTCAGAGCGTTCCGATACGGGCCAGCTCGGCCTTAAGCTGGGCGGCATCCAATTGTTCGAAAGGCAGCGCGAGGAATGCATTGAGGCGTCGTTTGATCTGCTCAAGCGTGACGTCGAACGCTGCGTCCAGTTCGGCGGTGTTGCCCTGCTGGTCAGAAGGGTCAGAAAGCCCCCAGTGGGCTTTCACTGCTGGTCCGAAGAACACGGGGCAGGCTTCGCCAGCGGCCTTGTCGCAGACGGTGATGACAAAGTCCGGTGCCAGCTCGGCATGCGCGTCACTTGACTTGCTGCTGAGGCCCTCGGTGGAGATACCAGCACGCTGCAGCGCGGTGATGGACAGCGGGTGCACATCACCCTTTGGCTGGCTGCCGGCGCTGTAGGCCTTCATGCCGGCCGGGGCCAGATGATTGAAAACAGCCTCGGAGAGGATGCTGCGGCAGCTATTGGCGGTGCAGAGGAACAGAACTTTCATCGGTTTTTCTCGGCAATGATCAGCAGCAGGAGGCGACGCGTTGAGGGCGGTCACCCATTGTGTCCAGTCGTTTAGTGCTAGCACTCAGCCATTCGCGGTTGGCCTCCAGCGTCGTCGCCAGGACCTCACGTACCCAGCCGGGAAGCGATGGATGCAGGCGGTAATAAACCCACTGGCCCTGACGCCGGTCTTCCAGCAGGTCACACGTGCGCAGTTGCGCCAGGTGGCGGGAAACCTTGGGCTGGCTTTCTTCCAGCGCGCAGGTCAGTTCACAGACGCAGAGTTCTTCCTCGCGAGAGATCAGCAGCATCATCCGAATGCGGTTCTCGTCGGCGAGGCATTTGAAAACCTTGGTAGGTGTCAGCGAGTCAGTCATAGCAATTCTCAGTGTTTAGTTTTCACGAGGACGAACATTTTGATGCGCTCATGAATCTCATGAAGCGTGCGTCGGAAGGCATCGTGTTGGTCACTGGTAACAGGGTCTTCGAAGTTCCACGCCAGAACCTCGCCGAGGGCAGGCAAAGTAAGGCACTCATGGGCTGCCTTGTCGCAGAGCGTAATCAAGTAGTCGAACCGTTCCCCTGCAAACTCGTCGATGGACTTGCTGCGTAGAGCCTTGGTATCGATATCGAGATATTCGAGGGCGTCATAGGTGCGCGGATCGACTTGGCCAGGCTGGGTACCTGCGCTAAAAACTTCGAAATGCACAGGGTCTGTGTGCCGGAGCAAAGCTTCGGCGAGCTGGGAGCGAGCGGCGTTTGCGGTGCAAACAAACAGAACGCGGGTCTTGCCAGTCATCACTTGGTACCCTGAGTGTATATGGTTTTTCGAATATACGCTTTTTCGAATGTGTCGCAACCCCTCGATGATGGGTGGCTTTACATGTGCGCGTTCATGCACATATATTGGCTGCATGACGACCAACCAAAATCTCCGTGCTCAAGCCATCGAAGCCGCCATCGAGTCGCTAGACGAGACCTTCTTCAAAGCGCTTTGCGAGCCTTCCAGAGTCGCGGTTTTCAAGCGCGTACTTTTGCTCGGCCGGGCGGATGTCGGCGAAATCGCCAAAGAGCTGCCACAGGAGCGCTCGGTGATCTCCAGGCACCTGCAGGTATTGCATGACGCCAAGATCGTGAAGGCCACCAAGGTGGGTCGGCAGGTGTTCTATGAAGTAAATGGTGGGTCGATCGTCGAGCGACTGGAGGGCCTGCTCCAGCGAACCAAAGGTCTAGTATCGATCTGCTGTCCGTAGTCCGGCCTTTTTTTGCCTTTAGATATGCATGAGTGCGCATATATGAATGAGTTGGATCGCGTTCTGGATGTGGTCGTTATCGGTGGTGGGCAAGCAGGTTTGGCGACTGGCTGGCATTTACAGCAGCACGGCTTGGATTACCTCATCTTGGATGAGCAGACATCCCCGGGCGGTAACTGGCGTAACTACTACGAAAGCTTGCAGTTGTTCTCACCATCGGAGTACTCAGCGCTGCCGGGGCGAGCGTTTCTTGGCGATCCCAAGGACTACCCGGTGCGAAATGAAGTGGTGCAGTACCTGGAGGCATACGCCGCCGAGTTTCAGCTCCCTTTTCAGGGCGGTACCCGAGTGGTGGCGGTCGTACAGAAGGGCAAGGCATTTGAGGTTCGCACCGCCAACGGAGCGAATTTCACTACGCGTGCTGTGGTAGTGGCATCAGGTGGCTTCAGCCGTCCTTTCATGCCTGACATTCCTGGGCTAGAGAGCTTTTCAGGACACTGTCTGCAGATAAAAAAGCAGCTCCGAAAAGCTGCTTTTCTGCCCTACTCCCCCTTTTTATGCTTGTGGGGTTTCAGGTCTGGGTGATCCTTCTGCTTCTCAGGCGTGACCCGCTGCCTCTTGTCCGGAGTGCCATCTTCGTTGGTGCGTTTAGGGCCTGGCTTGATGCTCATGCAAATTTCCTTTTCCGCTTGGGTTGTTGAGTACTGCTATGTAGTTAGTCGAGCTTCTGGCTGCTGTCAAAGCAGCTCGATGTGGAATCGCTATCGACCTCACGTGTTCAGCCCGTTGCAGCATTAGAGGCCTGAGTAGGTGCTTCCGGTCAAAGTCTTGCAAGGGGCAGTAAAATCAAGAGCTGAGCGATACGAGGATGTCTGGACGTTCATCATCCCGAGTACGGTGTGGAACAGGTTGTCGTGGCTCAGTGGCGAGCTCGTCTGTGCTTTCAAGCAGCCCACATTGAGGCGTTCGCTTTTCGCGAGAGAATCAGACATCCAGAGCACCAATGGCACCTTGGTTTGCTCATCTGGGGCCATCGCATAGGGCAGCCCATGCAGGTAAAGACCACCCTCTCCCAGTGACTCTCCGTGATCTGAGACGTACATGAGCGCAGTGTCGAATTTGGTATTCGCAGCCAGGATGTCGATCAGCCCGGCCGTCACGTAGTCGGTGTAGAGGATCGAATTGTCGTAGGCATTGATCACCTCCTGCTGCTTACATTTGTCGAGCTCATTGGTCTCGCAGACCGGCCCGAATTTCTTGAACTGCGGGGGGTAGCGCTTGTAGTAGGCCGGGCCGTGACTACCTTTGTAGTGGAGCACCAGGACTGCATCGCCTTCCTGACGCTTGATGAAGTCCTCCATCTCCGAAAGCAGCACCCCGTCCTTGCACTCGTCGCTGGTACACAGTTGAGCATCTGCGTGTTGGGTAGCCTTGTGGTTTGGCACCCGATCACAGACCCCTTTGCAGCCCGAATTGTTATCAGTCCACATGACACTGATGCCTGCCCGCTGAAGCACATCGAGCAGCCCTTCTCGGCTCTTGGCCAAGCCGTCCTTGTACTCATCCCTCCCGACGTCCAAGAACATGCATGGCAGGGAAACCGCAGTGGCAGTGCCGCACGAGCTCACATTCGAGAAGCTGATGACATTGCGCTTTTCCAGCTCTGGATTCGTATCGCGGGAGTAGCCATTAAGGGAGAAGTTGGCGGAACGTGCGGTTTCCCCCACTGCCAGTACCAGCAGCTTGGGTTTGCGAGCCGCTCCCTGCCTGGTCACCACGGCGTCGGTACCAATGGAGGTCAGCGCTTTCGGTGTGGCCAGCTTGCGTTTCAGGTAACCATGACCGGCAGCAAACAAATTGGTGGGAACCAGAATGAGCCGGATCTCCCGATTGTTGCGTAGGAGGGAGGCATAAGACTGGTACTGGCTCAGCACGATACCAGCAAGGGTTACCAGTGCGAGCGACAGGACGATGAGTCTGCTACCCAACGCTTTGGTCCAGGGCTTGCGTCGCAGGGGCACCAGACAGATCAGGTAGACGGGCAATACCCCTACCATTGCCACCCAGAGGCCAAGTTTCCAGTTCAGTAGCTCGGACACCTCACCGACGTCGGTCTCCACGACGTTGGTGAACATCGTGTAATCAATGACGATGCCGTAAGCACTCATGAAGTAGCTGGCGAACGACGCGCTGATCAGCACCAGGCACAGCAGAGGTTTTGCGAGTCTTGACCATGACAGCAAGCTAAGTACGGTGAACACCCAAACGAACACTACGACTGGCAGGCTGGCGGCGAGCAACCAGTTAACTTCATCAGTGTTGAATGCCAGGCGCCAGAGCACACGCCAAAGCTCAGCGTTCACGAACAACAACAACCAAAAAGTTACTAGCGCGATGAGTAAATTGGTGCTGATGCCTTCCTGTCTAACTTTGCGAATAGCATGGATCCATTTACTTAACAGGATGTGAACAATGGATTTAGAAGGTGTCATTATCAAACTCTAGGGAGCTGCTCATCCATGGCGCTGGTTATGAATAGTCGGGAGCTAAACGGCAAGCCATCGACAGACACTGAGCGAATCAGGCCGTACAGAGCGCCAGAGACCTTGATCCCCTTAGCCTGAGGACGCTTAGGATGTGTGAGGCATAGGATTAAATGAGAAATTAGCTCTCGCTAGGCGCATTATTTCCGCCACACGATAACGTCATGATGACTTCGCGATTACAATGCTGACAGAATCGCGATAATGACTTTTTCGATTGTAAATGCTCAGGCTATGATAAAAAATCGGACAGGTCCGACTCTTTGAGTAGTCAATGCCATCTGGCGAATTAAATTAAATTTCATAAACAAACCAGCTTCGTTTTGTCGTACGCTAATTTTGAACTTTTACTTTAATTTAAAAGTCATTCTAACGAGCAGAACACTTCTTTCACCTTTTGCTCGTGCTGATGTCACCTATCGATGAGGGACGAATACCATGAGTTTTCTCAAAAATTTATTGGGCGGCCACCACGGCCGTGGCAACCACGGCGGTGGCAAGCATCACGGTAGTGGGCACGGGAGTGATCGACATGACCGGCATGGTCGCTTCGAGCAGCAGCAATCCTGCGACAGTAATGACCGGGTGATTGAGGATGGTCGCGTAACAGCTCAAGCCCCAATCAAAGATCTGCAGACTTGCAGGCACTGCCGGACCGCAAACGCCCCGTCCGCACGCTTTTGTCTAAACTGCGGAACACCACTATCGAGTGGTTGCACGGCCTGCGGCTCATCCCTGACAGCAGGAGCAAAATTCTGCAGCCAGTGCGGCCAAGCCACCCATTAGCGCATGGCCACACTGGAAATCCAACGCGACCACTACCCTGTGCAAGGAGAAATACGTGGGATCGAATCATGATCATGGCAGTGCCGCGCTTCGTGAGGGGCATCAGAAGAAACTAGTCATGGCATTGGTCCTGACCGGTAGCTTCATGATCGCTGAAGTGATCGGCGCATGGATTACCGGCAGCCTGGCGTTGCTGTCGGATGCGTCTCACATGTTCACCGACACCGCCGCTTTGGCAATTTCGTTGATTGCGCTTCAGATCGCAAAGCGGCCGGCGGATCAGAAAAGAACCTTTGGCTATGCGCGGTTGGAGATCCTAGCCTCCACGTTCAACGCCGTGCTGCTCTTCCTGGTGGCGATGTACATCTTGTACGAGGCCTACCAGCGCTTCTTCATGCCGGCGGAGATCGCCACCGGGGCGATGATGTGGATCGCAATTGTCGGCCTGATCATCAACCTGATTTCAATGCGACTGCTGGCATCTGCCAGCAACGAGAGCCTCAACGTCAAAGGCGCCTACCTCGAAGTCTGGAGCGACATGCTCGGATCGTTGGGCGTGATCATCGCAGCCCTCATTATCCGCTTTACCGGCTGGACCTGGGTCGACACGGTTGTCGCCGTAGCGATCGGCCTTTGGGTATTGCCGCGGACTTGGCAATTGCTTCGAGAGAGCCTGGGGATTCTTATGGAAGGTGTACCCCGGGGGCTCAACGTGGCGGCAATCGAGGCCACGATCCTCAAGGTCGACGGCGTCACGGATGTCCATGACTTGCACGTTTGGGCCGTCAGCAGCGGAAGCAACGTGATGACGTCGCACGTGGTCGTCCGAGACGCAGCAGATGGAGATGCTGTGCTAGCGGCCGTCGTGGATGCAGTCAGCGACGCGTTCGAAATCCATCACTGCACCATTCAGATCGAGCGCGCAGCTTTCCACGAGAACGTTCCGTCGCCGTCGCATTGATCGGCCGGTAGACACCTGATCAACACACCGCCGCCAACGTCGGGGGGGTGTTGTCGAGGAAAGGTAAGGATGGATAGGCGACAGCAGAAGCAGGGGGGCTCGCAGAATTCGGAAAAAATCGTACGCTAAGGTTTTCCGGGCATCCGTAGGGGCCGAAACTTCCCGTCTTCCAGTCTGCGGCTCTGCCGCCAGACGTAATCGCCGGTGAGGTTGATGTGCTCCCAGCCCAGCGGCGACAGGAATTGCAGCAGCTCGCCGTCCACCGGCTTGCCGGCCTCGACCAACCCCTGGGTGGCGCGCTCCAGGTACACCGTGTTCCACAGCACGATAGCCGCCGTCACCAGGTTGAGGCCGCTGGCCCGGTAGCGCTGCTGCTCGAAGCTCCGATCCCTGATTTCCCCAAGGCGGTTGAAGAACACCGCCCTGGCCAGCGAGTTGCGCGCCTCACCTTTGTTCAGGCCGGCATGCACGCGGCGGCGCAGCTCAACACTTTGCAGCCAGTCTAGGATGAACAGCGTGCGTTCGATCCGGCCCAGCTCGCGCAGGGCCACGGCCAGGCCGTTCTGGCGCGGATAGCTGCCGAGCTTGCGCAGCATCAGCGAGGCAGTGACGGTGCCCTGTTTGATCGAGCTGGCCAGGCGCAGGATGTCGTCCCAATGGGCGCGGACGTGCTTGATGTTCAGGGTGCCGCCGATCAGCGGCCGCAGCGTCGGGTAGGTCTGCACGCCCTGCGGCACGTACAGCTTGGTTTCGCCGAGGTCGCGGATGCGCGGCGCGAAACGGAAGCCCAGCAGGTGCATCAGGGCGAAGACGTGATCGGTGAAGCCGGCCGTGTCGGTGTAGTGCTCCTCGATCCGCAGGTCGGACTCGTGGTACAGCAGGCCGTCGAGCACATAGGTGGAATCGCGCACGCCGACATTCACCACGCGGGTGCTGAACGGCGCGTACTGGTCGGAGATATGGGTGTAGAACAGCCGTCCCGGCTCACTGCCGTACTTCGGGTTGACGTGTCCGGTGCTCTCGCCCCGGCCGCCAGCCCGGAAACGCTGGCCATCGGAGGATGAGGTGGTGCCGTCGCCCCAGTGGGCGGCGAAGGCATGCTGGTACTGGTGGTTGACCAGCTCGGCCAGGGCCGCCGAATAGGTCTCGTCGCGGATGTGCCAGGCTTGCAGCCAGGACAGCTTGGCGTAGGTCAGACCGGGGCTCGACTCGGCCATCTTGGTCAGCCCGAGGTTGATCGCATCACCGAGGATCGCGGACAGCAGCAACGTCCGGTCTTTGGCCTCGGCCCCGTCCTTCAGGTGGGTGAAGTGGCGGCTGAAGCCCGTCCAGTCGTCCACGTCCATCAGCAGTTCGGTGATCTTGATGCGCGGCAGTAACTGACTGGTCTGGTCGATCAGCGCCTGCGCCCGATCCGGCACCGCCGCATCCAGCGGGGTGATCTTCAACCCGGACTCGGTGAGGATGGCATCGGGCAGCTCGTTGTCCTTGGCCAGGCGGGCGACAGTGGCCAACTGCTCGTCCAGCAGCTGCAAGCGCTCTTCCAGATACTGGTCGCTGTTCGGGTTGATCGCCAGCGGCAGGGCCTGTTCCCGCTTGAGCGCGGCGAACTTCTCGGCCGGCAACAGGTAGTCGTCGAAGTCGCGGAACTGCCGCGAGCCCTTGACCCAGATGTCGCCGGAGCGCAGGGCGTTCTTCAGCTCGGACAGGGCGCAGATTTCGTAGAAGCGCCGGTCGAGGCCTTCCGGGGTGATCACCAGTGGCTTCCAGCGCGGCTTGATGAAGGCGGTGGGAGCATCGGCCGGCACCTTGCGCAGGTTGTCGGCGTTCATCTCGCGCAGCGTCTGCACGGCTGCCAGCACGCCCTGCGCGGCCGGGGCGGCGCGCAGCTCCAATACCTCCAGCAGAGCCGGCGTGTAGCGGCGCAGGGTGGCGAAGTTCTCGCCGACCAGGTGCAGGTGGTCGAAGCCCTCCGGCCGGGCCAGCAGCTCGGCTTCGCTGACGCTCTCGGTGAACTCGTCCCAGGGGATCACCGCCTCGATGGCGGCATAGGGGTCGCTGCCGGCTTCCTTGGCCTCCAGCAGCGCCTGGCCGATCTTGGAGTACAGGCGCACCTTGTCGTTGATCGCCTTGCCCTGCTTCTGGAACTGCTGCTGATGCTTGTGCTTCGCGCCGCTGAACAGCTTGACTAGGATGCGGTCGTGCAGATCCACCAGCTCATCAATCACGGTTGCAGTGCTCTCCAGCACCACGGCGGCCAGGGTCGCATAGCGCCGCTGCGGCTCGAACTTGCCGAGGTCTTTGGGCGTCATCTGCCCACCCTCGCGGGCCAGCTTGAGCAGGCGGTTCTGGTGGATGTGCCGGCCCAGGACTTCGGGCAAGTCCACCAGCTGAAATGTCTTCAGCCGCTCGATGTGCTCAAGCATGTGCCGAGAGTTGGGTTTCAGCGGTGCCTGGCGCAGCCAGGTCAACCAGGTGATGCTGCTGCCGGCCTTGAGCTTCAACAGCTCGTCCAGCTTGGCCCGATGCGAGTCCGTGAGCGGTTCAACCAGGGCGCGGTAGACCCGCCGATTGGCCCGTGCAATGGCCTCCGAGCAAGCCCGGTCGATCACGCTCAACGCCGGCAGGATGCGTCGCTTCTGCCGCAGGCTCTCCAGCGCCTGGCCGGCCAGCAGCAAGCCCTTGTCGGTCTGCTGGGCCAGTTCGGTCAGCTCGCGCACCAGGGCGCGGAAGTCGGACAGGCCGAACGGGGCCAGTTGAAGGTAGGTGCGCAGTTCCTGGGCGTGCTCGCGACGGGTCACATCGCGCTCGCCGTACTTCGTCCAACTCGCCGGATCGGTCTGGACTTGCTTGGCCACCCACAGGATGACCGGTTCGGGCAGCTCGCTGTCAGTGCCCAACGCATAGCCGGGGTAGCGCAGCAGGCAGAGTTGCACGGCGAAGCCGAGGCGGTTGGCGTCGCCGCGCCGCTGACGGATCAGCGACAGGTCGGAGTCGTTGAAGGTGTAGTAGCGGATCAGGTCATCCTGGCTTTCTGGCAACGCGAGCAGGGTGCCCCGCTCCGTGGCCGAGAGGATCAAGCGACGCGGCATGTGTCAGTCGTCCGTGCGGAGGTACTGGTAGAGGGTTTCCCGGCTGATGTTGAACTCGCGGGCAAGCTGCGCCTTGGGCTCGCCGGCCGTCGCTCGCTGCCGCAGGGTAGCAGCCTGCTCATCGGACAGGGCTTTCTTGCGGCCCCGGTACGCGCCACGCTGCTTGGCCAAGGTGATGCCCTCACGCTGCCGCTCGCGGATCAGGGCGCGCTCGAACTCAGCGAAGGCCCCCATCACCGACAGCATCAGGTTGGCCATCGGCGAGTCCTCGCCAGTGAACACCAGGCCCTCCTTCAGGAACTCGATGCGCACGCCGCGTTGAGTCAGCTTCTGTACCAAGCGACGCAGGTCATCGAGGTTGCGGGCCAGCCGGTCCATGCTGTGCACCACCACTGTATCGCCTTCGCGGACGAAGCTCAGCAGCGCTTCGAGCTGGGGGCGCTGGGTGTCCTTGCCCGATGCCTTGTCGGTGAACACCTTGCTCACCTGTGTCTGTTCCAGCTGGCGTTCCGGGTTCTGGTCGAAGCTGCTGACCCGGACGTAGCCGATGCGGTGCCCCTGCACGATGTCTCCTTGGTTGAAGGCGGCTTAAGTGCTCCTTCTGTTCCGTTGTGCCTCAAACCCCGTTTCTGTCAGGCTGAAATCTATGACCTTCGCAGGCATGTGTCAAAAATGCGAAAGATGACTCTATTCTGACTAAGCGGCGCGGCCCTGCCTGACATCCAGTTAGGGTATGCCTCAATCTGACGGTAGCGAGTCGCAGGCGTTCGGATCGGCATCGGTTTCGTTCCCTGTCTTGGCACGCGCTTCGAAGCGTTGATAACACTCCAACCCGCAGAAGTGCTCGACGTATTCCGCGCCTTCCGGGGTGAAGGCGGCATCGAGCGGGATTTCCTTGCAGCACACGCAGCAACTGGTGGTGGTCGAGTCACTTGCATTCATGGTGGCACCCCTCCATTGACTGACGAAGACGGCGAATGCCGCCGCCGGCATTGGCTTCGCGAACAGGAAGCCTTGTCCTGTGTCGCAGTCCGCTTGTCGCAATAGATCAAGACTCGCCGATGTTTCCACGCCTTCAGCCACCACATCCATGCCCAGCCCGTGCGCAAGCTGAATCACGGTGTGCACGATGGTTTGGTCGCGGCGGTCGTTGGCGAGCCCGGCGACAAACGATTGGTCGATCTTGAGCGTGCTGATTGGGCAGCACTTCAGATGTTGCAGACAGGAATACCCCGTCCCGAAGTCATCGGCGGCGAAGCGCACACCGATCTGCCGCAAGGCGTCCAGGGCGGGGAAGATCGCCGGATCACCAAACGCGACCGATTCGGTCAGCTCGATTTCGAGATACTCGGCGGGCAACTCGGCATCAGCCAGCACGCCCTTTACCCACCCGTCGAAGTCCGGTCCCACTTGGCTCGCCGAAGCATTGACGGCCAGCCGGAACGGTCGCCATGCCAGCATTCGCCAGTCACGCATCTGGCGGCAGGCTTCGCCCAGCACCCAAGCGCCGATTTCAGGCATCAGGCCGGACGATTCGACCACGGGCAGGAACTGGCCCGGTGGCAATAGTCCAAGCGTCGGATGACGCCAGCGCAACAGGGCTTCCGCGCCGACAATCCCACCACTGCGCAGATCGACGACGGGCTGGTAGTGCAGTTCAAGCTGCCCGCGCTCGACCGCTTGGGCCAGTTCCGGCGTCGTCCATCCATCCGGCCGGAAAGCGCTCATTCTCTTTCCCTGAATGCCCGCAACGCCCGCGACAGGGACAGAAGGAACAGGCCGGTCAAACCGAGCGCCGCGATGACCCAATGCTCGCCGAGGAAAGCACCGGCGGTTGTGCCGGCCAGCACGACAGCGAGGATGGGCAGGTGGCAGGGGCAAGTCAGCACAGCCAGTCCGCCCCACAGGTAGCCGGTGATCGGTTTGTGCGTCTCGGACGGCAAGCGCTCGGGGTTGTTCATGGCAGACTCTCCGCGTGCTGTGCCGGCTCGGTCGGCAGGGTGGCCAACTGCACTTCCAGATCGGCCAACGCTTCGCGCCGACGCTCGACGAACTGACGCAGCAGGGCAAGCTGCGCGGCCGCTTCGTCGCCGTCCGCCGCATCCAGCGCCCGGCACAGCCGCGCCAGCGCGTCGAGGCCGATGCCCGCCTCGAAGGCCGCCCGCACGAAGCACAGCCGTTGCAAGGCGGCGTCATCGAACAAGCCGTAGCCGCCTGGTGTGCACGCCACCGGGCGCAGCAATCCGCGCAGCAGGTAGTCGCGCACGATATGCACGCTCACCCCGGCATCAAGAGCCAGCCGGGACACCGTGTAGGCGTTCATTGAACACCTCCTTTTTCTCACCCGGCGCAGCAGGAAAGCTGCTTCACATCCTTGTTGAAGGTCTGCGCCGCGAGCTTCAACCCCTCGACCATCGTCAGGTAGGGGAACAACTGGTCGGCCAGTTCCTGCACCGTCATGCGGTTGCGAATGGCCAGAGCCGCCGTCTGGATCAGTTCACCCGCTTCCGGCGCGACCGCCTGTACGCCGATCAGCCGATGGCTGCCTTCCTCGATAACCAACTTGATGAAGCCGCGTGTGTCGAAGTTGGCGAGCGCACGCGGCACGTTGTCCAAGGTCAAGGTGCGGCTGTCGGTCTCGATCCCGTCGTGGTGGGCTTCCGCCTCGCTGTAGCCCACGGTCGCCACTTGCGGATCGGTGAACACCACGGCCGGCATTGCGGTCAGGTCGAGCGCCGCATCGCCGCCGGTCATGTTGATCGCGGCACGGGTGCCGGCCGCTGCCGCCACATAGACGAACTGCGGCTGGTCGGTGCAGTCGCCGGCCGCGTAGATGTTCGGGTTGCTCGTGCGCATGCCTTGGTCGATGACGATGGCACCTTGCGCATTGACAGTGACCCCCGCTGCGTCCAGCGCGAGGCTGCGCGTGTTCGGTGTCCGACCGGTGGCAACCAGCAGTTTGTCGGCGCGCAATTCACCGTGCGTGGTGGTCAGCACGAATTCACCGTCCATATGGGCGACCTGGCTGGCTTGCGTGTGCTCCAGCACCTCGATGCCCTCGGCACGGAAAGCGGCTGTCACCGCCTCGCCGATGGCCGGGTCTTCACGGAAGAACAAGGTATTGCGCGCCAGGACCGTGACCTTGCTGCCCAGCCGGGCAAAGGCTTGCGCCAGCTCCAGCGCCACCACCGACGAGCCGATTACGGCAAGGCGTTCGGGAATGGTGTCGCTCGCCAGGGCCTCGGTGGAAGTCCAGTAGGGTGACTCTTTCAACCCCGGAATCGGCGGGACCGCCGGGCTGGCACCCGTGGCGACCAGGCAGCGGTCGAACATCACGACGCGCTCGCCACCCTCGTTCAAACGGACGGTAAGGCTCTGGTCGTCCTTGAAGCGCGCCTCACCGTGCACAACGGTGATGGCCGGATTACCGCCCAGGATGCCTTCGTACTTGGCGTGCCGCAGTTCGTCGACGCGGGCCTGCTGCTGGGCCAGCAGCTTACTGCGGTCAATCGTAGGCACAGTTGCCGCAATACCGCCATCGAACGGGCTTTCCCGGCGCAGATGGGCGATGTGGGCGGCGCGGATCATGATCTTGGACGGCACACAGCCGACATTGACGCAGGTGCCGCCGATGGTGCCGCGCTCGATCAGCGTGACCTGCGCGCCTTGCTCGACGGCCTTCAGCGCCGCCGCCATCGCGGCTCCACCGCTGCCAATGACCGCTACCTGCACCGGGGGCTCGTTGCCACTGTGCTTTTCGGCGGCGGCCATCCATCCCCGCACCTTGTCGAGCAGTCCGACGCGGTTGTCCGCCAGTGGCGCATCGGCTAGCGTTGCCTTGTAGCCCAGTCCGGCCACGGCGGCAGTCAGCGCGTCCGGCGATGTGCCCGGCACGATGGCGAGTTGCGCTGTGCCCTTCGGATAGGACACCAGCGCCGACTGCACGCCTGGCACTTTTTCCAGCGCTTCCTTGACGTGCGCCGCGCACGAGTCGCAAGTCATGCCGGTGATTTTTAGATGGGTCATGCAACAGATCCTTTATCGTTTGTGGCGCCAGACAATGACGTCCGTTGTGCTGCGGTGCCGTTTTCAGTGACTCACTGCTTGACGCTGGACGGATAGCCCGCGTCTGCGGTTGCCTTGGTCAGCTTCTGCACGCTGGTCTTGGCATCGTCGAAGGTGACGACCGCTTGGCGTGTCTCGAAAGTCACGTCAACTTTGCTGACGCCTTCGACCTTGGAAATCGCCTTCTTGACAGTGATCGGGCAGGCGGAGCAGGTCATGCCCGGTACGGACAGCGTGACGGTCTGGGTGGCGGCCCAGACGGGGGCAACAACGGCGGCGAGGGCGAGGGAGGCAAACAGTTTCTTCATGGTGAACTCCGATCAGTAGAAAAATGGCATGACGTAGGGAAATCCGAGCGCGACCAGAACCAGCGCGGCCACGATCCAGAAAATGAGCTTGTAAGTAGCTCGCACTTGGGGAATCGCGCAGACCTCACCCGGTTTGCAGGCCGCTGCCTGCCGGTAGATGCGCCGCCAGGCGAAGAACAACGCCACCAGCGCCACGCCGATAAAGATGGGGCGATAGGGTTCCAACACCGCCAAGTTGCCGATCCAAGCGCCGCTGAACCCCAAGGCGATCAGAACCAACGGCCCGAGGCAGCAAGCCGAGGCGAGGATGGCGGCAAGCCCTCCAGTGAAGAGCGCGCCGCGCCCGGTTTTTGGTTCAGACATGCGCTTGTCCTTTCGAATTGAAATTGGATAGCGTAACCTTACTTCCGTACTCATGTACGGAGTCAAGCGATATGGAAAACAATTTGGAGAACCTGACCATTGGCGTTTTCGCCAAGGCGGCCGGGGTCAATGTGGAGACCATCCGTTTCTATCAGCGCAAGGGCTTGTTGCTGGAGCCTGACAAGCCCTATGGCAGCATCCGCCGCTATGGCGAGGCGGATGTAACGCGGGTGCGCTTCGTGAAATCAGCCCAGCGGCTGGGCTTCAGCCTGGATGAGATCGCCGAGCTGCTGCGGCTGGAGGATGGCACCCATTGCGAGGAAGCCAGCAGTCTGGCCGAGCACAAGCTCAAGGACGTGCGCGAGAAAATGGCTGACCTGGCGCGCATGGAGGCCGTGCTGTCTGAGTTGGTGTGCGCCTGCCATGCGCGAAGGGGGAACGTTTCCTGCCCGCTGATCGCGTCACTACAGGGTGGAGCAAGCTTGGCAGGTTCGGCTATGCCTTAGCGTGCTTTATTTTCCGTTTTCTGAGACGCCCCCTTAGAAAGCCTAGTCAAAGAGCTGTCACGAGAACACCGTTAGCTTAGCGTACGATTTTTTCCGAATTCTGCGGTTCCCCCAAGCACGTCGTGAGTGCCTGGCGAATGATCCCAGGAGATCCACTCCACTAGCTCAAGTAGGTTCAGCGATGGCTTGGATCATTACGAAGTACCTGGTCACTGCCGCGATAGTGATTATCGTGTCTGAGCTGGCAAAGCGCAGTGACAAGCTGGGCGGCTTGGTTGCCGCCCTGCCATTGGTCACCGTCTTGACGCTCATCTGGCTCTACTTGGAGAACCAGAGCATGGAGAAGATTTCCAATCATGCCTGGTACACGTTCTGGTATGTGATTCCAACGCTGCCGATGTTTATCGCGTTTCCGGCACTGCTGCCCAAGTTGGGATTCTGGCCAACACTTATCTCCAGCATCCTCATCACCATGGCGAGCTTCGGAGGATTTGCCCTACTTCTAAGGCGATTGGGCATCGAGTTGCTTTGAGTCGGGTGTAGAGGAAAGCACTCGGTCACCGCTTACCGGCTGTTGATGCACTCACCTTTCACGAGGTAGCGAACCATGTGCAGTTCGCCCTTGGAATCCTCGTAAGTCATCATGCTTCTCACATTCCCGCAGTACCGCACGCTAGGCGAGACGTACACCAACTTGCCAACGTCCAAATCCATACCGTATGCGTAATCTTCAAGCTCGGGCATGGGTTTCTTCACGCTCTGTGCATAGCGTTCTGTAGCCTTCCTGGCAGACTGCTCAAGATCGTCGTTGATCTGAACGCTACTTTGGGCATTTGTCGACAGTGCAGAGAAAAGCATGAACGCGGCAATAGCCGATATAGTTGTTTTCATGAGAAGTCCATTAATAAAAAAGCGCCCATGGCGGGGCGCTAAAATTCACCTTACCAAAGGAGCGTATGGTTCCAAGGTGAATGCATTGGCGTGAGCAGGGTATCGTTACTCCCGCCATGCTGCTTCAGATGAGACTGGCCCAAAGCAGCGCTGCCTGTGTGCTGTTCTTAAACTAGCAAAAGCGGCTAACGACAAGATGATTGTGAAATTACAATTTGGACATGTAATAGATTGTAAAGTAATTATTCTTGCCCAATTAAGATGAAAAGCCATGCATGCTGGCCGGTTTAAGCCCGTTATCAAAGGGGCGAACGATCGGTGGCTTGCTACCACTCGGAGCTTGAGCTTGTAGGATTGAACGCCATAAATGCTGAGCAGCTTGGCAGAAACGCCACCCCTCTCGGCCGAATCCTCCTGTCAGTCCTGAGGACTGATAACCGCTGCAAGCCACAGAATCCGCTAAGCTCAGTAGGGAAAGCCGTCATGACTGTCAGCAATCTTGCGGCTACATTACAAATTTGTAGGATTTCGCCGCGGCCAGCGTCTTCGCGTTAAGATTCAAGCGTCCTCAGGTGACCCCGGCGTATGGACAGAGGTAGCGACTACCAGATGTCATGCACTCAGCCGAACCTTCAAACTGCCTGCAACCACAGTCTTGGCGGATTAGGCCAATTCCTTCCTCACACCTTGAGATAAGTTATGCGCGTTCTAGTTGTGGAAGACGAAATTAAAACTGCCGAATATCTTCAGCAGGGCCTATCCGAAAGCGGGTATGTCGTAGATATCGTGCACAATGGTGTTGACGCCCTGCACTTGTTCAATACTAACGTCTATTCGTTGGTTCTGCTGGACGTAAACCTTCCTGGCATCGACGGTTGGGACCTTTTGGAAACCATCAGGAAAACCAGCCGGGTCCGCATCATCATGCTGACCGCTCGTGGTCGCATCAACGACAAGCTCAAAGGCTTGGATGGCGGAGCCGACGATTACCTTGTCAAACCCTTCGAATTCCCGGAGCTGCTCGCTCGAATCCGTTCGCTGCAGCGGCGTGGTGATGAATTAGTCGAGAAGAGTTCGCTGAAAATTGCCGACTTGGAACTCGACTCAGTGCGCCATCGGGTTTTCCGCGCTGGCACACGCATCGATCTCACCACAAAGGAATTTACGCTCCTGCACCTGCTTATGAGCAGGACGGGCGAAGCGCTGACTCGTTCTCAGATCATTTCGTTGGTCTGGGACATGAATTTTGACTGCGATACCAACGTCATCGATGTCGCTATCCGGCGCCTTCGCTCAAAGATCGATGACCCGTTTGAAACCAAGCTCATTCACACGCTTCGTGGCGTAGGGTACGTTTTTGAGGAACGCGCATGAGGCCATTCAGCCTGGCTGCAAAGCTGGGATTAAAGGTGGGGTTGATGAGCGCAGCGTTGCTGCTTCTGTTCGCCACCTTCGGGTATCTGATGGTGGGTCAGGCGCTAGAGCGAAATGCCCGCAGTGACCTGGAAGTGAAGATGGCGGGCATGGCTCACAACCTGTCCATGATTTCCGACATCTCAGGAGTCAACGCAGACGCACATCAGCTTGTGGATCTGGTGATGGGCCACAACAACCTGTACGTCAGCATTTTCGAGTCGGCGCAGAGTGAAACGCCCCTGCTCTCGATTGGCTCGAAGCAGGTCAACGTGGAGGTGCACAAGTTTCAACCATCCGCACAGCCGAAGGAACATGAGTGGCGCGACACCCAGGACCGCCCCTTGCTGACAGCTTCTCGCACCATGAATTTGGGCGACGGAACCGAAGTCAGCGTGTACATGACTATGGACCAGTCGTCCAATGAAGCGCTGCTTGATGCATTGCTCACCTGGGCCCTGATGATTTCCCCGCTCATCATCGCGCTGATCCTCGCAATCGGCTGGTGGACCGTACGCAGAGGTCTGCTGCCTCTGACCAAGTTCCTGAAAGTCGCCTCGAAGATCTCCACCGAGAGTCTTGACCATCGTCTGCCGACTAATGGAATGCCAGCAGAACTCAAAGAGCTCGCCGACGGTATCAACATCATGCTGGCTCGCCTGGATGACGGGGTTCAGCAGCTCTCGCAGTTTTCTGACGATCTTGCTCACGAACTGCGAGCGCCGCTATCCAACCTGATGGGTAAAGCCCAAGTTGCACTGACCAGAGAGCGATCCCTTCCCGAGTACAGGGAAGTGCTGGAGTCGTGCACAGAAGAGCTGGACCGCATGAGCCGCATGGTTTCCGACATGCTGTTCCTCGCTCAGGTCAGTCATCCGGCATCCATGGTGGAGTTCGAACCTGTGTCCCTGGTCGATGAAGTTCAGCGGGTGTGTGATCTCTTCAGCATTTCGGCAGAGGATGGCGAGATCCAGCTGCAGATCTCTGGCAGTGATGACGTGGTGCGCGGTAACCGCCTGATGATTCAACGAGCCGTCTCGAACCTGGTGTCAAATGCGATTCGCTACTGCCCTCGCGGTCGCACGGTCTACGTGAAAGTGCAACGCGGTGGTAGCGGCACGACCTTGAGCGTCGGCAACCCGGGCCGCGGGATCGCCAAGGAACACCATGCGCATTTGTTTGAACGGTTCTACCGCGTAGATAAGAGCCGAGCACGAAGCGAAGGGGGGACCGGTCTTGGCCTTGCCATCGTGCAGTCGATCATGAGCCTGCATCAAGGCTCGGCGAGCGTGGAAGTGACCGAGGAAAATTTCACCTGGTTCCACCTTCACTTTCCCGAAGCCCAGCTAAAGCAGTCGGCAAAGACCGCTGCTTGAAGCGCGCCCACTTGAAAAGGCCCGTCAATCGACGGGCCTTTTGTCTATGCAATGCCTCAGTGCCTAAGCACCACAGGGTCCATAGGTGACCGCAGAATTACCGACTTTATGATCTTTTGCTCTTCTGGGTTGGCGTTTCTCCACAGGTGGGAGAAGTATTGGGCATTCACTTTTTCCTGAGCGCTCACACTGCCGGCGGCCTCAATGAACTGCATGGTCGAGTACACACAGATCAGTGCCAGGATGAAGAATGCTGTCGCCACCACCATGACATAACGTTTGGCCAGCACCGGTGCCCGCTTTAGCTCCAGGATCGAGGCATCCGCTAATTTTGTCGCGGCAGTAAGCTCCGAAATCAGCGGTTGGATGGCGGTCTCGACTCCACGAGCGGCAGCGGAATATGCCTCTGCCGCAGCGCGGATGACGACCTCTTCGGCATTGGACCAGGCTTTCTCAGCCTTTCGTACCTCCTCCTGAATCTGCCGACTGACAAGGTCAACCTCCTCCACCAGCTCGTTCGACTTTTCCAGAACAGCGTTGCAGGCCCTGGTCTGGGAGGCCAGCTCATCGAGCTGAACAGTGAGTTTTTCAGTGCTTCGGCGGAAGTCACCGATGGCAACTGACCAAGGCTCTATGTCATTCATGGCTATCTCCTAGAGCGGCCGGTGACGGCGCACGGTTTTATTTTGTTAGATATCAAAAATGTAATTTACGGAACAGTTTGAAGTCAGCCTCGACACAAGCGAGATAGACATGATCCTTCCAGATTTGCAGATTGGGCGCATCCGGCCAGCCGCCTAAATTACGGAATTGTAATTATTGACTCACCTTGTCGTTAGCTTCGCGTTCCTAAACTACAAACCAACAAAGGCCGTCAGTCAGGCAGGCCTAGTAAGAACCGAGGCACACAATGAAATTTGTCAAATCTATCGCTATTGGCAGCCTGCTGCTTGGTCTCGTGGGTACCGCTTACGCTGAAGGTGGTTACGAACGAGCGAAACAGTTCCAGGAAAACTTCCGAAATGAACAGGCTCGCTTATGGAGCGACGATTCTTCGGACCAGAACAAACAACAAGTCGCTCAAGAGCAAAAGAAAGAAAGCAAGGATGGTAAGGAACAAGCCGATAACTAAACGGCGGTTAAATAGGACTTTAAATGACGAAAGCAATCGACAAAAAAGCCAGGGTAAAACCTGGTTTTTTTTGTGTCTGGAATTTTACCTTCGTTTGTACGAGGCGTTTCCGCATTACTGTCTCCGACCAGACCTTCGGTACCTTGCTTGGCGTCTTTCCAACGGCACAGCAACAGCTGACTGGCGTTCGCTTCGGTGATCTCGACACAGCCCAGGTTGGCAGGCAGCTCAGCATTGCTGTCGAGTAAGCGCCGGGACAGGTAGAATGAGCTGTCACGAGGCCACTTTGCTGGGTACTGGATGTTTTCGGACTTCCCGCTGCTGTAGAACTCCGAGGAATTCGAGCGGCGACCAGGGTAGATCAGAGGGGCCGATTGAGCACATTCAACCAGGCCTGAACGACATCTCGCTGGTTCTGAGGCCTCTGCATCAACACCCCGGCATAGATGATGTCGACGCCGATGATTGGCAGTATCAACGCTCGCGGCGGCGCCCTGGTGATCCTTCGGCCAACCTCATTGATCCGACCGGACAGGAGCAACGCCGAGACAGGTACAGAACCAGCGGCAGCCAGTCGATCAGCCCTAGTTTTCCTGCGAGCGCTCCGGCTCCGAGCAGGGCACCACAGATCAGCGCGAAAACCAGCTCGGTGTTCATGCCAAAGATGCCGTCGTGCTCATGGCTCAGCCCTTCATGCTCTGCTTGGTCATCTGGGCGTTCAAGCGAACTTTTCATAACTCGTCCCTTCTGGGGGGCAAGACTATAAACTGCTCTATGCAGTTGAAAGACATTACTGTTGTGTAGTTGAGATTTATTTCACAGCTAACCCAGGGGCAGTCATTAAGGCATCTAGCCTAAATGACGTTCATCGAGCTCAATAAAAAATGCCAGGCACTGCCTGGCATTTATGAATTCTCTAAGTATTCTACTCACAGCAATTACTACTTGTTGTTGATGCATTGCGAGTACATGGAGTAGCGAACCGTCTTAAGCGTACCCTGAGAGTCCTCGAAGGTCATCAATCGCGGGTAAACTTGGCAGGTACGCGGGTCTTGGGACTGACGCACGAATTTCGCAACATCGATCTTCATGCCGTAATTGTAGTCCTGGATCTCCGGCATCGGTTTGCCATTTCTCTCGGCATAGTTCGCTACAGCAGTCTGATGCTCCTTGATGTATTGCAGCTGCTTGCTTTCAGAGTAAGTATAAGCCTGCGAAGCCATCGAGAACATAACAAGTGCAGCAGCAACAATTAGCTTTTTCATAGGAACCTCTCAAATTCAAATCATCTCGGGCGTAACTTTAGCAACGCAGAGGCATCACCGGCATGACGAGAAACTTACAATTTTGAAAGGTAAGTGCATCTATTTCATATAAATCGAGTAGGAGGCGGG
>NZ_BLJG01000004.1 GCF_009932375.1 Pseudomonas juntendi | reverse complement strand
AGCGGAGTCAAGCCCAGGAAAGCGGAGTCAGGCTGTTTCTGTGAAGTCCACCAGCCGCACCGGGCGGCGGAAGCCGGCGGTCAGTACCGCCAGGTAGGCAAGGCCCAAGGCAAACCAGCACAGGCCAATCACCAGCGTCAGCGCCGACAGGCTGGTCCACAACCACAGCGTAAGCCCCAAACCTACCAGCGGCACGAGGCCATAGCACAGCAGCCCCTTGAGGTTGCGATGCGCCCCGTCATCCATCAAGTGGGTCTTCACCACCGCCAGGTTCACCGCCGAAAACGCTACCAGCGCACCAAAGCTGATCAGCGAGGCCAGGGTCGCCAGGTCGATCACCAACGCCAGCAGCGAAAACGCCGACACCAGCAAAATGGCGAACACCGGGGTACCGAACCGTGGCGACAGGTAACCGAAGCTGCGCCGCGGCAGCACGTTGTCACGGCCCATGGTGAACAGGATGCGCGACACTGCCGCCTGCGAGGCCAGCGCCGAGCCCAGGCTGCCGGCAACAAAAGCTGCGGTGAAGAAGTTGGCCAGGAACTGCCCACCCGCCTTGAACATCACCTCGTTGGCCGCCGCATCGGCATTGGCGAATGTGGTGCCCGGCATGACCAGCTGGCTGACATAGGCCAGTACGGTGAACAGTACGCCAGCGAACAGGGTGGTGAGGATGATCGCCCGTGGCACGTCGCGGCGGGCATCGCGGCATTCTTCAGCCAGGGTCGAAACGGCATCGAAGCCGAGGAACGACAGGCACAACACCGCCGCACCGGCCATCAGCGCGCCAAAGCCAGGTTGTGAGCCGTCACCCAGCAGCGGCGACAGCAGGTCGAGCGGCTGGCCGGCCAGCGTTTGGCATGACAGCGCCACGAATACCACGATGAAGACGATCTGCGCGCCGACGATCAGGTTGCTGGTTTTGGCCACCGAATGGATGCCGACCACATTGAGCACGGTGACCAGGGCGATCGAGGCCAGCGCGATGGACCACGCCGGGATGGCCGGGAAGGCGATATTGAGGAACAAGCCGATCAACAGGTAGTTGATCATCGGCAGGAATAGATAGTCGAGCAGCAACGACCAGCCAGCGAGGAAGCCGATGTTGGGGCCGAAAGCCATGTTGGTGTAGGAGTACGCCGAGCCTGCCACTGGGAAACGCTTGACCATGAAGCTGTAGGACGCGGCGGTGAACAGCATGGCCACCAGGGTGACCATGTAGGCGCTCGCGGTGCGGCCGCCGGTCAGCTCTGTCACGATGCCATAGGTGGTGAAGATGGTCAGCGGGACCATGTACACCAGGCCGAAGAACACCAGGGCCGGAAGGCCGAGAACACGGCGAAGCTGAGCGGAGTTGGAGCTGGGTGGGTTGGCCATCGATCGATCCAGAGCGTTTTTTTAGTTGTGCTTTGGTCGATTTTTATCCACTTGGGTGGGGGATGACAAAAAAGTAATCCTTATGTTGATTATTAGCCTGGGTTTTAATCGGATTGTTGGGCTGCCTGAGCGGGCCGCGGGTGGCAGCGCAAGCCCGAAGGTAGCACCACCCTGCGTAGGAGCGGGTTCACCCGCGAAGAGGCCCCACCAGGCGGTAAAGACCTCAGCCCATCTCCCCCCGCAGTTGCTCGATCCGCTGGTCCTTGTCCAACCACAACTGGTTCACCCAGGCCTGCACGGTCTGGCGGAATTCAGGATCGTTCTCGTAATCCCCCGCCCACAATCCAGGGTCCAGCTCACGCACCTGAATGTCGATAATCACCCGGCTAATGCTGCCATTGAGCAAATCCCAGAACCCCGGCGCCTTGTTGCCTGGGTACACGATGGTCACGTCCAGCAGCGCATCGAGCTGATCACCCAGCGCCGCCAGCACGAACGCCACGCCACCGGCCTTGGGCTTGAGCAGGTAACGGTATGGCGACTGTTGCGCCTGGCGCTTGGCGTCGGTGAAGCGCGTGCCTTCGAGGTAGTTGACCACGGTCACCGGCTGGCGCTTGAACAGCTCGCAGGCGGCCTTGGTAATCTCCAGGTCCTTGCCCTTCAGCTCGGGGTGCTTGGCCAGAAAGGCCTTGCTGTAGCGCTTCATGAACGGGTAATCCAGCCCCCACCAGGCCAGCCCCAGCAGCGGTACCCAGATCAGTTCTTTTTTCAGGAAGAACTTGAAGAACGGCGTGCGCCGGTTGAGGCTTTCGATCAAGGCAGGAATGTCCACCCAGGACTGGTGGTTGCTAACCGCCAGGTAGGAAGTGTCCTTGCGCAGGTTCTCGACGCCGCGGATATCCCACTGGGTGGGGATGCACAGGGCAAAGATGGCCTTGTCGATTTCCGACCAGGTTTCGGCCACCCACATCACCGCCCACGAGGCATAGTCACGGCCACGGCCCGGCAACACCAGTTTGAGCAGGGCGAAGACCAGCAGCGGGCAGATCAGCACCAAGGTGTTGAGCAGCAGCAGGGTGGTCGTAAGAATGCCGGTAAGCAGGCGACGCATAAGGAAACTCTTGTTGTATGAAGTTGGCAGGGCGCAATGATAAGCAGCGCCGTGGCCTACGCCAAATGTCCAATGCCCGGCGGCAGGAACAAATGTTTCACAACATGTTGGATAACCTTGTGACAACGAACCTATCCTGCCAGTGCAGTCTAAGCACTGACCTCTTTGAAGGAAGCCTGCCTGTGAAACCTTTGCTTGCCCTGTTGTCGTTATTGTCACTGCCGGTAATGGCCGCCGACCCTACCCTCTACGGCCGTTACGAGAACATCGCCCTGCCCGAGCTGGGCGAAACGTTGAAGGCCAAGATGGATACCGGCGCCTTTACCGCGTCGCTGTCGGCCAAGGATATCGAGTTGTTCACCCGCGATGGCGATGAGTGGGTGCGCTTTCGCCTGGCGACCAAGGACGCCGATGGCAAAGTTTACGAGCACAAGGTCTCGCGTATCAGCAAGATCAAAGGGCGGGCCGATGAGGAAGACGAAGGGGATACGCCGGAAGTTTCCAAGCGCCCGGTGGTCGACCTGCAGTTGTGCCTGGGTGACGTGAAACGCACTGTCGAAGTGAACCTGGTGGACCGCAGCAACTTCAACTACCCGCTGTTGATTGGCTCCAAGGCGCTGCGCGAGTTCAAGGCGGCGGTCAACCCGGCGAAGAAATTTACTGCTGGCAAGCCAGACTGCTGATAGGTAGCTTGAGGGAGGGCAAACAGGTCGGGCGCTGATTGGATCAGGATTGGGCAGTTGTTTCCTGTGGCACCCCGGTGAGGCCTTCGCGGGCATGCCCGCTCCCACAGGTACTGCACAGCTCTCGAATACTGTGATGTCCCTGTGGGAGCGGGCGTGCCCGCGAAGAGGCCCTTCAGGCCTGCGGAGAAGTGGCGACCATCGACGGCCGCTTGCTCACCTCGGCATACCACGCGGCCAGCCCGGGCTGCTGCTCGCGCCAGCCGAACTCGGGCTGACGCAGGTCCAGATACCCCAGCGCACAGGCCACGCCTATCGCCGCCAGGTCGAACCCGGACATCAGCTCAAGCAAATGCTCCTGCTCCAGGTTGGCCAGGCTACGGCGAATCTTGTCGCCCTGCGCCTGCAGCCAACCGTCCCAGCGCTTGTCTTCAGGCCGCAGGAAGCTTTCATAACGGCACGATACCGCTGCATCCAGGACTGCATCGGCCTGCGACACCAGCGTCAGGCGCCGCCAGCGCGCCGAGCCTTCGCGTGGCAGCAGCGGCAGGCCGACGTGCTGCTGGTCGAGGTACTCACAGATCACCCGGCTGTCGTGCAGCACGGTGCCGTCTTCCAGGCGCAGCGCCGGGATCTTGCCGATCGGGTTGCCCTGGTTCAGCTGCGGGTCGCCGCTCACCGGGCTGATGTTGACCGGCTGCAACTGCACCCGCTGCAGTTGGCCGGTTTCGTGCAGCACAACCATCACCTTGCGCACGAACGGCGACAAGGGCGAGTGGAACAGCGTCATCGTGCTCATGCTTCAGTTACCTTGCAGGCTGGGTGGCAGGCACACGCCGGTACCGCCGATGCCGCAGTAGCCGTCCGGGTTC
The DNA here is from genome assembly GCF_009932375.1 of Pseudomonas juntendi. GTDB lineage: Bacteria > Pseudomonadota > Gammaproteobacteria > Pseudomonadales > Pseudomonadaceae > Aquipseudomonas > Aquipseudomonas juntendi. Next base: position 30,635 of record NZ_BLJG01000004.1, on the reverse strand, counting down.
TTGGCCAGGTACTGCTGGTGGTAGGCCTCGGCGAAGTACACCGTCGGTGCCTGGTCGATTTCGGTGGTGATTTCGCCGAACCCGGCCTTGCTCAGCTCGGCCTGGAAGGCGTCACGGCTGGCCTTGGCCTGTTCCAGCTGTTCCGGGCTGGTGCAGTAGATGGCCGAGCGGTATTGGGTACCGACATCGTTACCCTGGCGCATGCCCTGGGTCGGGTTGTGCAGCTCCCAGAACATCGCCAGCAGTTCGCGGTAGCTGACCTTGTCCTTGTCGAACACCACCAGCACCACTTCGGTGTGGCCGGTCAGGCCCGAGCAGACCTCTTCGTAGGTTGGGTTCGGGGTAAAGCCGCCGGCGTAGCCCACTACGGTGCTGACCACCCCTTCGCGCTGCCAGAAACGGCGCTCGGCACCCCAGAAGCAGCCCAGGCCGAAGATGGCGAAGTCGATGCTGCCTTCGAAGAACGGGCCGAGCAATGGGGTGTCCTTGAAGACGTAGTGGAACTCGGGCAGGCTCATTGGCGTTTCGCGGCCAGGCAGGGCCTGTTCCGCGGTAGGCATGACGTTTTTGTTCACCAGGATTTCCGAACGCAGGACCATAGCCGTTCCTCTGTGTTTAACCAGTTGGATAGGGGTTGGGGCTTTCGCGGGCATGCCCGTTCCCACAGGATCTGGATGTTGTGGGGAGCCTGTGGGAGCGGGCGTGCCCGCGAAGAGGCCCGAATGGCTTCTATAGTGCCCGAGGTTTACGCCGCTGTCAGGCCACCGGTCCACGCGGATAGCGCTTCAACCGCTCGGCCAGCTCGCGCCCCGGGATCGGCCGGTCGAACAGGTAGCCCTGGCCCACATCACACCGGTGCCTGCGCAAGAATGCCAGCTGCTCCGGGGTTTCGATGCCCTCGGCCACCACCTTCAGCTTCAGGTTGTGGGCCATGGCGATCACTGCCGAGGTGATTTCCATGTCGTCCTGGTTGTCGGGGATCTCGTTGATGAAGCTACGGTCGATCTTGAGGATGTCGATTGGAAACTTCTTGAGGTAGCTCAGCGACGAGTAGCCGGTGCCAAAGTCGTCCATGGCCAGGGTCAGCCCCAAGGCCTTGAGTTCCTCCAGCTGGCGGTGGGTGTCTTCGCTGGCTTCCAGCAGCAAGCCTTCGGTCAGCTCCAGCTCCAGCAGGTGCGGGGGCAGGGCTTCTTCCTTGAGGATGCTGCTGATCGACGCCACCAGGTCCGGGTCGGAAAACTGCTTGGGCGACAGGTTGATGGCCACATGCAGGTTACCCATGCCAGCGGCGCGCAATTCCTGGCTCATGCGGCAGGACTGGCGCACGACCCACTTGCCAATGGGGATGATCAGGCCGGTTTCCTCGGCCACGCTGATGAACTGGTCCGGGCGGATCATGCCGCGCTCGGGGTGGTTCCAGCGCAGCAGCGCCTCCAGGCCCAGCAGGCGACCGCTGCGCAGGCACAGCTTGGGCTGGTAGAACACCTCCAGCTCGTTCTGGGTCAGCGCGCGCCGCAGGTTGTTCTCGACGAACAGCTTGTAGCTGGCCTCGGCATTGAGCACTTCGGTGAACACCTGCACCTGGTGCTTGCCGTTGGCCTTGGCCTTGTGCAGCGCCAGGCCGGCGTTCTTCATCAGGCTGGCCGGGTCGCTGCCGTGCAAGGGTGCATAGGCCAGGCCGACCGAGGCGGTAACGTTGATCAACTGGTTGTCGACGAACATCGGCTTGTCGAGGGTGCGCAGCAACTGCAGGGCCACGCCCTGGCCATCTTCCAGGATGGTGTTGTCCAGCAGCACGGCGAACTCGTTGCTGGCAAAGCGTGCCAGGATACCGCCGCTGTGCAGGCTGTTGCGCAGGCGCCGGGCCAGGCTGATGAGCAGTTTGTCGCCGGTCTGATGGCCAAGGCTGTCGTTGATGCGCTTGAAGTTGTCGATGTCTACCAGCAGCAGGCACATCGAATGTTCGCCGTCGCGGGCAAAGCGCTCATCCAGGCTGCGAATGAACGCCGGGCGGTTGCCCAGGTTGGTCAGGTTGTCGGTGTACGCCAGGCGTTCGATGCGCTGCTGCGCCAGTTTGGTCTGGGTGATGTCTTCATAGATGCCGATGTAGTGGGTCAGCTCACGGTTGTCGCCGTACACCTTGGAAATCGACAGCTGCCCCCAGTAGGGCTCGAGGTTCTTGCGCCGGCTCTTGAATTCGCCTTGCCAGCTGTTGCCCATGGCCAGGCTTGACGGTGAGTCGAACAACAACTCATTGAGGTTTTCCAGCGCCGGCAGCTCGCCGAGGTGGCGGCCTTGTACTTCGTCGGTGCTGTACTGGGTAATGGCGGTAAAGCTTGGGTTGACGTACTCCACCCGGCCATCGCGGTTGACCAGCAGGAACGCGCTGGCGCTTTGTTCGACCGCACGCTGGAACAGGTGCAGGGCGTTGGCTGCAGCGCGGCGGTTGTGGTTGGTGATGACCTGGGCGAACTGGTCGGCCAGTTCGCCGGCGAAGGCGATTTCATCCGACTGCCAGGCACGGGGCTGGCCGGTCTGCTCCAGGCACAGCACACCCACCACCTGGCCGTCGACACGAATGCTGGCGTCGAGCATGGCCTTGTTTTCCGGGCACAGACTTCGTGCCAGCTCACGGGTGCGCGGGTCATGGCCGGCGTTATGGGCATCGATGGCGCGGCTGGCGTGCAGCGCGTCGAGGTAGTCCGGGAAACGGCTGGCGTCGATGGCTTCGGGGCGGCGGTGTTCCTGGGTGTCGCGTTTCCACGCGGTGATCGGCTCCAGGCGCTGGTCTTCCAGGTGCCAGATGCTGGCGCTGTCTACGTTGTAGATTTCGCAAGCGCTCTGGGTGATCAGCTGGGCGGCTTCCAGCAGCGAGTTTTCGGCACTGTAACGTTGGCGGGCCAAACGCAGGATCAGGTCCTGCTGGCCGCGCACGCGTTCCAGGTGCTCAAGTTGCTCCTGCTGGGCGCGCTGGTTCAGTTGCAGGGCCAACTGCAGGCGGTTGTTGCGCGACTCCAGGTCGTTGGCATCCTGCTCGGCGGCGTCGTGCGGCTGCTCGTCGAGCACGCTCAGGTAGCCACGCAGCAGCAGGCGGTTGTGCTGCTTGTAGGCTTCACCCGCCTCCAGCAGGCGCAGTGCGGTATTGGGCGTATGCAGGGTATAGCGCACCCGGTAGTAACCGCGCTGGGCCAGTTGCTGCTGGATCTCGTCGTGCAGGCGGTAGCGTGCCTCGGGTTCCATCAGGCTGGCGTAGGGCGCCTCGAACTGTGCGCACAAGGTGCCGGCATGCAGGCCGAACTGCCGCTCGCAGGCTGGGTCCAGGTAAAGCATGGCCCAGCTGGCTTCGTTGAGCCTTTCGAAACGCAGCATGCCCAGCCGCGAGGGCACGGGTAACGGCGTGACGACCTCGGCCGCCACACGGCTGGCGGCATCGGGTTGGCTTTTCATCGAAGACTCGCTTGAAGAGGGAATGCTGCGTAGGGCCGCTGCGGGTCTGGCAAGGTTGCATCATGTGCCAAGGGCTGGCAAGCAGCCATGTGTGATGCTGTGTAGGGGTTATCGGCGGCCTGGCCGGAATCTGTAGTTTGGCCTGGTTTTCCGGCGGGCAAAAAAAGCCCCGCCAATCGACGGGGTTGAGGTACGAGCGTGGCAGCTCGAAAAAGGAACTGCCCCTGCATGCAGGGGCAGTGGGCCGCCTTACAGCAGCATGGTGCGGATGTCGCCCAGCACGTCGCCCAGGCGCTTGGTGAAGCGCGCGGCGGCAGCGCCGTTGATCACACGGTGATCGTAGGACAGCGACAGTGGCAGCATCAGCTTGGGCTGGAAGGCCTTGCCATCCCAGACCGGCTGCATGGTCGCCTTGGACACGCCAAGGATCGCCACTTCCGGCGCGTTGACGATCGGCGTGAAACCGGTGCCGCCAATGTGGCCGAGGCTGGAGATGGTGAAGCAGGCACCCTGCATCTCGTCCGCCGAGAGCTTCTTGGTACGGGCTTTTTCAGCCAGTGCCGCAGCTTCGGCAGCCAGTTGCAGCAGGCTCTTCTGGTCGACGTTCTTGATCACAGGGACCAGCAGGCCGTCCGGGGTATCCACGGCGAAGCCGATGTGCACGTACTTCTTGCGGATGATGGCCTTGCCGCTTGGCGCCAGCGAGCTGTTGAAGTCTGGCAGTTCCTTGAGCAGGAATGCGCAGGCCTTGAGCAGCAGTGGCAGCACGGTCAGCTTCACGCCAGCCTTTTCGGCCACGGCCTTCTGCGCCACGCGGAAGGCTTCCAGCTCGGTGATGTCGGCGGAGTCGAACTGGGTCACGTGCGGCACGTTCAGCCAGCTGCGGTGCAGGTTGGCGGCACCGACCTGCATCAGGCGGGTCAGGGCCACTTCTTCCACTTCACCGAACTTGCTGAAGTCCACGGCAGGGATCGGCGGGATGCCGGCGCCACCGGTCGCGCCGGCAGCTGCCGGGGCGCTCGATGCCTTTTGCATCATCGCTTTGACGTAGACCTGCACGTCTTCCTTCAGGATGCGGCCGTGCGGGCCGGTGGCCGCGACTGCGCCCAGGTCGACACCGAATTCACGGGCCAGTTGGCGCACCGCCGGGCCTGCGTGGACCTTGGCGTTGCTACCGGCAGCCGGCGCGGTGGTAGCCGGCGCAGGGGCTGCCGCCGGGGCGGCAGCAGCAGGTGCGGCAGCCGGGGCAGCCTCAGCCTTGGCCGGGGCAGCGGCGGCAGGTGCCGGGGCAGCAGCAGGTGCAGCGCCAGCGACCTTCAGCTTGAAGATCAGGTCGCCAGTGCCGACTTCGTCTTCCAGCTTGCACAGGACTTCTTCGACCACGCCGGCAGCCGGCGACGGGATTTCCATGGAGGCCTTGTCGGACTCCAGGGTAATCAGCGACTGGTCGGCTTCGACGGTGTCGCCGACCTTGACCAGTACTTCGATGATCTTGGCTTTGCCCGACGAACCGATGTCTGGCACGTGGATGTCCTGCACGGCGGCGGCAGCCGGTGCAGCCGCTGCCGCTGGGGCAGGGGCGGCTTCAGCGGCCGGGGCCGGGGCTGCAGCCTCGGCCGGTGCAGCGGCTGGCGCCTCAGGGGCCGCAGCAGCGGCGCCCTCGGCTTCCAGCACCAGCAGTTCGTCGCCTTCCTTCAGGCGGTCGCCCAGCTTGACCTTCAGCTCCTTGATGACACCGGCCTTGGGTGCCGGGATCTCCATGGAGGCCTTGTCGGACTCCAGGGTCAGCAGGCTCTGGTCAGCCTCGATACGGTCACCGACCTTGACGAACAGCTCGATGATTTCACCTTCACCGCTGCCGATGTCAGGTACGCGAATGAGTTCGCTCACTTAAAAATACTCCTCAGCAGTCCAGTGGGTTGCGCTTGTCCGGGTCGATGCCGAACTTGACGATAGCGTCTGCAACAACCTTGGGTTCGATCTCGCCACGGTCAGCCAGGGCTTCCAGGGCAGCCAGCACCACGAAGTGGCGGTCAACTTCGAAGAAGTGACGCAGCTTCTTGCGGCTGTCGCTGCGACCGTAACCGTCGGTACCCAGGACCTTGAACTCTTTGCTCGGTACCCACTGGCGAATCTGCTCGGCGAACAGCTTCATGTAGTCGGTAGAGGCAATGACCGGGCCTTTGCGACCGGCCAGGCACTGCTCGACGTAGGTCGCTTGTGGCTTCTGGCCAGGCTTCAGGCGGTTGGCGCGCTCTACGGCCAGGCCGTCGCGACGCAGTTCGTTGAAGCTGGTGACGCTCCACACGTCGGCACCGACGTTGAACTCTTCACGCAGGATCTTCGCCGCCTCGCGCACTTCGCGCAGGATGGTGCCGGAGCCCATCAGCTGTACGTGGTGTGCCGCTTCGCGGGTGTCTTCTTCGAGCAGGTACATACCCTTGATGATGCCTTCCTCGACACCGGCCGGCATGGCTGGCTGCTGGTAGGATTCGTTCATCACGGTGATGTAGTAGAAGATGTCCTGTTGCTCTTCGGTCATCTTCTTCATGCCGTCCTGGATGATCACCGCCAGCTCGTAGCCGTAGGTTGGATCGTAGGTGCGGCAGTTCGGGATGGTGCCCGCCATCATGTGGCTGTGACCGTCTTCGTGCTGCAGGCCTTCACCGTTGAGGGTGGTGCGGCCGGCAGTACCGCCGATCAGGAAGCCACGGGTGCGGCTGTCGCCAGCGGCCCAGGCCAGGTCGCCGATACGCTGGAAGCCGAACATCGAGTAGAAGATGTAGAACGGCAGCATCGGCTGGTTGTGGCAGCTGTACGAGGTACCGGCAGCGATGAACGACGACATGGCGCCGGCTTCGTTGATGCCTTCTTCCAGGATCTGGCCCTTCTTGTCCTCGCGGTAGAACATCACCTGGTCTTTGTCGACTGGCTCGTAGAGCTGGCCGACCGACGAGTAGATACCCAGCTGGCGGAACATGCCTTCCATACCGAAGGTACGGGCTTCGTCCGGGATGATCGGCACGATGCGCTGGCCGATGTCCTTGTCCTTGACCAGCTGCGCCAGAATACGCACGAAGGCCATGGTGGTGGAGATTTCGCGGTCGCCCGAGCCGTCCAGGATCGCTTTCAGCGTTTCCAGTGGCGGGGTTGGCACGCTGAAGCTCTTGGCGCGGCGCTGAGGCACGAAACCGCCCAGGGCAGCACGGCGCTCGGCCAGGTACTTGGCTTCGGCAGAACCTTCTTCGGGCTTGTAGAACGGCAGGTTCTCGAGGTCGGCATCCTTGACCGGGATGTCGAAGCGGTCACGGAAGTGACGCAGGCTGTCGACGTCGACCTTCTTGGTGTTGTGCGCGGTGTTCTTGGCTTCGCCGGCACCGGTACCGTAACCCTTGATGGTCTTGGCCAGGATGACGGTCGGCTGCTCTTTGTGGTTCACCGCTTGGTGGTAAGCCGCGTAGACCTTGTACGGGTCGTGGCCGCCACGGTTGAGCTTCCAGATCTCGTCGTCGGACAGGTCTTCGACCATGGCCTTGAGTTCCGGGGTGTTGAAGAAGTTCTCACGAACGTACGCGCCGTCTTTGGCTTTGTAGTTCTGGTACTCGCCGTCGATGACTTCGTCCATGCGGCGCTGCAGGGCACCGTTGGTGTCCTTGGCCAGCAGTGGGTCCCAGAAGCGGCCCCAGACGACCTTGTTGACGTTCCAGCCACCGCCACGGAACACGCCTTCGAGTTCCTGGATGATCTTGCCGTTGCCGCGAACCGGGCCGTCGAGGCGCTGCAGGTTGCAGTTGATGACGAAGATCAGGTTGTCCAGCTTCTCGCGGCCGGCCAGGGCGATTGCACCCAGCGATTCCGGCTCGTCGCACTCGCCGTCGCCCATGAAGCACCAGACTTTCTGCTTGCCGGCAGGGATGAAGCCGCGCGCTTCCAGGTACTTCATGAAGCGGGCCTGGTAGATGGCCTGGATCGGGCCCAGACCCATCGAAACGGTCGGGAACTGCCAGAAGTCAGGCATCAGCCAGGGGTGCGGGTACGAAGACAGGCCGTTGCCGTCCACTTCCTGGCGGAAGTTGTTCATCTGTTCTTCGCTGATGCGGCCTTCCATGAAGGCGCGGGCATAGATGCCTGGGGAGGCGTGGCCCTGGAAGAAGATCAGGTCGCCGCCATGTTCTTCGGTCGGGGCCTGGAAGAAGTAGTTGAAGCCGATGTCGTACAGGGTGGCGCTGGAGGCGAAGCTGGAGATGTGTCCGCCCAGGTCCGAGTCTTTCAGGTTGGTACGCATGACCATGGCCAGGGCGTTCCAACGCACCATCGAGCGAATGCGGCGTTCCATGAACAGGTCGCCAGGCATGCGTGCTTCGTGGGTGACAGGGATGGTGTTGCGGTATGGCGTGGTGATCGCATACGGCAGCTGGGAACCACTACGGGTGGCCAGCTCGCCCATACGGGTCATCAGGTAATGAGCGCGGTCTTCGCCTTCTTTGTCGAGGACCGACTCCAGGGCATCCAGCCATTCCTGGGTTTCGATTGGATCGAGGTCTTGCATGGCTTGCTCCAGGGCGGAAAGGCAACCAGAATCGATTGCCTGAGATTGCGACTGGCCTTATGGGCAGACGTCGTGAATTCTTGGATTACCGGGGTGTCGTCCGGCGCGTTGTAGTTTTACTACATTTGCTTGCGCATTTCATGCTTTTACACGACACGAGTAGTAGTAAAACTACAATTGTGCGACGTTTGGTCGCACATTGGCTTGTGAGGAAAAACGTTCATGTTGGTTGGCATTGTGTCGCGAACGGGTGTTTCTTGATGTTTGTTGCCAATTTTGCATTTTTTTCAGCTATTTCCAACTTTTGTACGACAGTCCAACCGTGGTCCGGCTTCCCCTTGGCCGCTTTTTTCCCTCTATTTCACGCCGATCAAGGATAGACCATGCGCCTACCTTTGCCCTCCGATCTGCCTGCCAGCTTGCAGCCGCTGGTTTCTCGCAACCAGCAGTTCCTGCGCGATGCCGTGGCGGCTCACCCCGAACTGGACCTGAACGATTGCAATGCAGCCCAGCGGCACCAGTTCGACCAGGTGGCCGCGGCCAGCGACTTCGTGCTGGGCGTGGCCCAGCGCGACCCGGCCATGCTGTTTGCCCTGCTGGCCAGCGGTGAGCTGGAACGGCGCTATGCCCCGGGGGAGCTGCGCGGGCAAATTGCCGCGGCGGCGCAGGCGGCGCAAAGCGAAGAGGAACTGGCGCGCAACCTGCGCCGCGCGCGCAACCGGCAGCAAGTGCGCATCATCTGGCGTGACATTACCCGCCAGGCGGAACTTGGCGAAACCTGCCGCGACCTGTCGGACCTGGCCGATGCCTGCATCGACGAAGCCTACCAATGGCTTTACCCGCGCCACTGCCAGCAATTCGGGACGCCCATCGGCAACCGCAGTGGCCAGCCGCAGCACATGGTTGTGCTGGGCATGGGCAAGCTGGGCGCGGTCGAACTCAACCTGTCCTCGGACATCGACCTGATCTTCGGTTTCCCCGAGGGCGGTGAAACCGAAGGGGTCAAGCGCTCGCTGGACAACCAGGAGTTCTTTACCCGCCTGGGCCAGCGCCTGATCAAGGCATTGGACCCGGTGACCGTCGACGGCTTCGTGTTCCGCGTCGACATGCGGTTGCGCCCTTACGGCTCTGCCGGGGCCCTGGTGCTCAGCTTCAATGCCCTGGAGCAGTATTACCAGGACCAGGGGCGCGACTGGGAACGCTACGCCATGATCAAGGCCCGGGTGGTGGCCGGCGATCAGGCTGCTGGCGCGCAGTTGCAGGAAATGCTGCGCCCGTTCGTGTACCGCCGCTACCTGGACTTTTCCGCCATCGAAGCGCTGCGCACCATGAAGCAGTTGATCCAGCAGGAAGTCCGGCGCAAGGGCATGGCCGACAACATCAAGCTCGGTGCGGGCGGCATTCGTGAGGTCGAGTTCATCGCCCAGGCGTTCCAGCTGATCCACGGTGGGCGTGACCTCAGCCTGCAGCAGCGGCCGTTGCTCAAGGTGCTGGCCACCCTCGAAGGCCAGGGCTACCTGCCGCCGGCAGTGGTGGCTGAGCTGCGCGAAGGCTATGAGTTCCTGCGTTATACCGAGCACGCCATCCAGGCCATCGCCGACCGCCAGACACAGATGCTGCCCGAGGGCGAGATCGATCAGGCGCGGGTTGCCTTCATGCTTGGCTTTGCCGACTGGCAGAGCTTCCACGACCAGCTGACCTACTGGCGTGGCCGCATCGACTGGCATTTCCGCCAGGTCATTGCCGACCCGGACGATGAAGACGGTGAAGGCGAGCTGGTGGTGGGCGGTGAGTGGTCGCCGCTGTGGGAGCAGGCCCAGGACGAGGAAGCGGCTGGTCGCCAACTGGAGGAGGCCGGTTTCAAGGCGCCTGTGGACGCTTTGCGGCGCCTGGCCGCGTTGCGCTCAAGCCCGCAGCTGCGCTCCATGCAACGCATCGGGCGCGAGCGCCTGGATGCCTTTATTCCACGCTTGCTGGCGCAAGCGGTGGAGCACGACAACCCCGACCTGGTACTCGAGCGGGTATTGCCACTGGTAGAGGCGGTGGCGCGGCGTTCGGCCTACCTGGTGCTGCTGACGGAAAACCCGGGTGCACTGCGCCAGCTGTTGACCCTGTGCGCCGCCAGCCCCTGGATCGCCGAGCAGATGGCCCGCTACCCGCTGCTGCTCGATGAGTTGCTCAATGAGGGCCGCCTGTTCAGCCCCCCACTGGCGCCAGAGTTGGCCAGCGAGCTGCGCGAGCGCCTGACGCGTATCCCCGAAGACGACCTTGAGCAGCAGATGGAGGCGCTGCGCCATTTCAAGCTGGCCCACAGCCTGCGCGTGGCGGCCTCGGAAATCAGCGGCAACCTGCCCTTGATGAAAGTCAGCGACTACCTGACCTGGCTGGCCGAGGCCATCCTCGACCAGGTGCTGGCGCTGGCCTGGCGCCAGACCGTGGCCCGCCACGGTCAGCCCAAGCGCAGTGACGGCAGCCTGTGCGACCCGGGGTTCATCATCATCGGCTACGGCAAGATGGGTGGGCTGGAACTGGGCCACGGCTCGGACCTGGACCTGGTGTTCATCCACGATGGCGACCCGCAGGCGGAAACCGACGGGGCCAAGCCGATCGACAGTGCGCAGTTCTTTACCCGCCTTGGCCAACGCATCATTCACCTGCTGACCACCCAGACCAACTCGGGGCAGCTGTATGACGTGGACATGCGCCTGCGCCCGTCAGGGGCTTCGGGCCTGCTGGTCAGTTCGCTGGGGGCCTTCGAGCGCTACCAGCAGAATGAAGCCTGGACCTGGGAGCACCAGGCCCTGGTGCGGGCCCGTGTGCTGGTCGGTTGCAAGCAGGTGGGGGCTGCGTTCGAGGGTGTTCGCGCCAAGGTGCTGGGCCAGGCCCGTGACCTTGGGAAGCTGCGCAGCGAAGTGAGCGAAATGCGCGCCAAGATGCGTGACAACCTGGGCACCAAGGCCACCGCCGCCGGGACTGCAGCCAATGCCTTCGAGGCTGGCATGCCGTTCGATATCAAGCAGGATGCCGGCGGTATCGTCGATATCGAATTTATGGTGCAATACGCCGCTTTGGCCTGGGGCCACGAGCACCCGGCCATACTCCGATGGACCGATAACATCCGCATTCTGGAAGAGCTGGAGCAGGCAGGTTTGCTGCCGGCCAGTGACGCGGTGCTGTTGCGTGAAGTGTACAAGGCGTTCCGCTCGGCCTCGCACCGCCAGGCCCTGCAGAAACAGGCCGGGGTGATCGATGCGGCGCAGTTTGCCGATGAACGCCGTGAGGTGCGGCGGATCTGGGGTGAGCTGGGTTTGACTTGAGAATGTTGGGGCCGCGTTGCGGCCCATCGCGACACAAGGCCGCTCCTACAGGAGAACGCATTCCCTTGTAGGAGCGGCCTTGTGTCGCGATGGGCTGCAAAGCAGCCCCAAAGGCTCATGCTTCACCACCGGTGGTACACTGTCCGCCACATAGCCTGAATATAAAGAGGGGAGGCCAGGCTGAACCGCAGCCTGTAGCCTCCCCGAGCGTTTCTGGACTAAGCATGAGAATACTGATCATTGGCCCCAGCTGGGTCGGCGACATGGTGATGGCGCAGACCTTGTTCCAGTGCCTGAAACAGCAGCACCCCGACTGCGTGATCGACGTGCTGGCACCCGAGTGGAGCCGGCCGATCCTCGAACGCATGCCCGAAGTGCGCCAGGCCTTGAGCTTTCCGCTCGGCCACGGCGCACTGGAGCTGGCCACGCGGCGGCGTATCGGCAAGTCCCTGGCCGGCCAGTACGATCAGGCCATCCTGCTGCCCAACTCGTTGAAGTCGGCGCTGGTCCCCTTCTTCGCCGGCATTCCCAAGCGCACCGGCTGGCGCGGCGAAATGCGTTTCGGCCTGCTCAATGACGTGCGCAAGCTGGACAAGGCCCGCTACCCGCTGATGATCGAGCGTTTCATGGCCCTGGCCTACGCCCCTGGTGCCGAATTGCCGCAACCGTACCCGCGCCCGCACCTGCAAATCGAAGCCCAGAGCCGCGAGGCCGCCTTGGCCAAGTTCGGCCTGGAGCTCGACCGCCCGGTACTGGCGCTGTGCCCCGGTGCCGAGTTTGGCGAGGCCAAGCGCTGGCCGGCCGAACACTATGCCGCCGTGGCGGATGCGATGATCCGCCAGGGCTGGCAGGTATGGCTGTTCGGCTCGAAAAACGACCACCCGGTGGGCGAGCAGATCCGCGACCGGCTGATCCCGGGGTTGCGCGAAGAGTCCGCCAACCTGGCTGGCGAAACCTCGCTGGCCGAGGCTATCGACCTGATGTCGTGCGCGCAGGCCGTGGTGTCCAACGACTCGGGGCTGATGCACGTGGCGGCTGCGCTCAACCGCCCGCTGGTGGCCGTGTATGGCTCCACCTCGCCCGGCTTCACCCCACCGCTGGCCGAACAGGTGGAAGTGGTGCGCACCGGTATCGAGTGCAGCCCGTGCTTTGACCGCACCTGCCGCTTCGGCCACTACAACTGCCTGCGCCTGCTGGAGCCCGGTAAAGTCATCGCCGCCCTGCATAGCCTGAGCGGGCCGGACCTGATCGATGCCGTGGCCGAGGTCGACTAAGTGCGGGTACTGATCATCAAGACCTCATCCCTGGGTGACGTGATCCATACCCTGCCGGCACTGACCGATGCCGCCCATGCGCTCCCGGGCATTCGGTTCGACTGGGTGGTGGAAGAAGGCTTCGCCGAAATCCCCAGCTGGCACCCGGCGGTTGACCAGGTCATCCCGGTGGCCATCCGCCGCTGGCGCAAGAACCTTTGGCAAACCCTCAAGAGCGGCGAGTGGAAGGCCTTCAAGCAGCGCTTACGCGCGCGCAAGTACGACCTGGTGATCGACGCCCAGGGCCTGGTCAAGTCGGCCTGGCTCACCCGCTACGTGAAGGCCCCGGTGGCTGGCCTGGACCGCTACTCGGCCCGTGAAGGCTGGGCCAGCCGCTTTTATGACCGGCGCCTGTCGGTCGCTACCGGCCAGCATGCGGTCGAGCGGGTGCGCCAGCTGTTCGCCATGGCCCTGGCCTACGACCTGCCCGAAGGCATCGGCAGCTACGGCCTGGACCTCGAGCGCCTGCAACTGCCGCCAGCGGCGCCCTATGTCGTGTTCCTGCATGGCACCACCTGGGCGACCAAGCACTGGCCGGAAGCCTACTGGCGCGAACTGGCCGAGCGCATGGGCCGGCGCAAGCTGGAGGTGCGCCTGCCGTGGGGCAACCCGGCGGAGAAGGCGCGGGCCGAGCGCATTGCCCAAGGCTTGAACAATTGCCAGGTGCTCCCCAAATTGAACCTTGCCGGTGTTGCCCGCGTGCTGGCAGCGGCAAAGGCCTGCGTGGCGGTCGATACCGGCCTTGGCCACCTGGCCGCGGCACTCGATGTGCCGACCATTTCGTTATTCGGCCCGACCAACCCGGGCCTGACCGGCGCCTACGGACGGACCCAGATTCACCAGGCCAGTGACTGGCCCTGTGCGCCCTGCCTGCAGAAGAAGTGCACCTACAAACCGAGCGCCGATGACCTGGCCCGGTTCGATCTCAAACGCGAGTGGCCACTGTGCTTCACTCGCCTGAATCCCGAGCATGTGGCGAGCCGCTTGAGCGCGTTGCTGCTGGCTGAGGATGTCCGTTGATGCAACTGGCTTTCGTACTTTACAAATATTTCCCCTTTGGCGGGCTGCAACGCGACTTCATGCGCATTGCCCTGGAGTGCCAGAAGCGCGGCCACCAGATCCGTGTGTACACGTTGATTTGGGAGGGCGACATTCCCCCAGGCTTCGAGGTGCTGGTGGCGCCGGTCAAGGCGGTCTTCAACCACCGGCGCAACGAGAAGCTCAGTGCCTGGATGGCCGCCGACCTGGCCAAGCGCCCGGTCGACCGCCTGATCGGCTTCAACAAGATGCCGGGGCTGGACGTGTACTACGCCGCCGACGGCTGCTTCGAGGACAAGGCGCAAACCCTGCGTGGCGGCCTGTACCGCCGTTGGGGCCGCTACCGGCACTTTGCCGAGTACGAGCGTGCGGTGTTCGCCAAGGACGCGCATACCGAAGTGCTGATGATTTCCGAAGTGCAGCAGCCGCTGTTCATCAAGCATTACGGCACCCCGCTGGAGCGCTTCCACCTGTTGCCGCCGGGCATTTCCCAGGACCGCCGCGCGCCGGCCAATGCCGCCGAGATTCGCGCCGAGTTTCGCAAGGAGTTCAACCTGGGCGAGGGTGACCTGCTGCTGGTGCAGATCGGCTCGGGCTTCAAGACCAAGGGCGTGGACCGCAGCCTCAAGGCGCTGGCGGCACTGCCGTCGGCGCTGCGCAAGCGCACCCGGTTGATGGTCATCGGCCAGGACGACCCCAAGGTATTCCAGCTGCAAAGCGCTACCCTGGGCCTGGGCGACCAGGTGCAGTTCCTCAAGGGCCGTAGCGACATCCCGCGCTTTCTGCTGGGTGCCGACGTGCTGATTCACCCGGCGTATAACGAAAACACCGGTACGGTGCTGCTCGAAGCGCTGGTGGCCGGTTTGCCGGTGCTGGTGTCCAGGGTGTGCGGCTATGCCCATTACATTGCCGAGGCCGACAGTGGCCTGGTGCTGGACGAGCCATTCGAGCAGGACCAGCTCAACAGCTACCTGCAGCGCATGCTGGAAGACCCGCAGGCCCGCGCCAGCTGGTCGCGCAACGGCCTGGCATTCGCCGAAACCGCCGATCTGTACAGCATGCCGCAGCATGCTGCCGACGTGATCCTGGGGCAGAAAACCGCATGAAGCTGATACTGGCCGAACCCTTCAAACACCTGTGGGCCGGGCGCGATGCCTTCGACGCCGTGGAGGCGCTGCAAGGCGAGGTCTATCGCGAACTCGAAGGCCGCCGCACGCTGCGTACCGAGGTGGCTGGCGAGGGCTTTTTCGTCAAGATCCACCGCGGTATCGGCTGGGGCGAGATCTTCAAGAACCTGCTGACCGCCAAGCTGCCGGTGCTCGGTGCCGGCCAGGAGTGGCAGGCGATCCAGCGTTTGCATGAAGTGGGCGTGCCGACCATGACCGCGGTCGCCTACGGTGAGCGCGGCAGCAACCCAGCCGCGCAGCATTCGTTCATCATCACCGAAGAGCTGGCGCCGACCATCAGCCTGGAAGACTTCAGCATCGACTGGGCCAGGCAGCCGCCCGAGCCGCGCCTGAAGCATGCGCTGATCGCCGAGGTGGCGAAAATGACCGGCGGCATGCACCGCGCCGGGGTCAACCACCGCGACTGCTACATCTGCCACTTCCTGCTGCACACCGACCGCCCGGTGACGGCGGATGATTTCAAACTGTCGGTGATCGACCTGCACCGCGCGCAAACCCGGGCGACAATCAGCCGGCGTTGGCGTGACAAGGACCTGGCGGCGCTGTACTTCTCGGCGCTGGACATCGGCCTTACCCAACGCGACAAATTGCGCTTCCTGCGCGCTTACTTCCAGCGCCCGCTGCGGCAAGTCCTCAAGGACGAAGCCGCGCTGCTGGCCTGGCTGGAGCGCAAGGCGCAGAAACTCTACGATCGCAAGCAACGCTATGGGGATGCACTCTAATGGCGAGTTGGACACTGGCGCCGGGTTACAAACACCTGGCGGCGGACTTCGGCAGCCTCGATGCGGTATTTGCCATTCAGGGCGAACGCCTGACCCGCGACCCCCTCAGCGAGGTGGTGCGCATCGAGCGTGATGGGGTCAACTATTACGTCAAGCGGTACACCGGTGCCGGCAAGCACATGCGCCGCTACCTGGGCCGGCCGCGCATCAAGGCCGAATGGCAGAACCTCAAGCAGTTCGCCAAGTGGGGCATTCCCACCGCCGAAGTGGTGGCCTGGGGCCTTGAACGCAATGGCCTGGCCTTTGGCCGCGGGGCGATGATCACCCGCGAGCTGCCCAACACCGAAGACCTGTCGGCACTGGCCGAGCGCAACGATGCGCGGCTGGCCGATCGCACCTGGGTCGACCATATCAGCCGCCAGTTGGCCCGCCATACCCGGGTGATGCACGAACACCGTTTCGCCCACAACGACCTGAAGTGGCGCAACCTGCTGGTCGATGACCAAGGCACGCTGTTCTTCATCGATTGCCCCACCGGCGATTTCTGGCGCGGGTTCATGTGGCGGCACCGGCTGATCAAAGACCTGGCCTGCCTCGACAAGGTGGCCAAGTACCACCTCTCGGCTACCCAGCGCCTGCGTTTCTACCTGCAGTACCGTGACCGCAACCGGCTTGATGCGCGCGACAAGAAACGCATCCGCCAGGTACTGGGCTTTTTCGAGGGAAGGGAATGACCGACTACCTGGCCAGCGCAGAACTCGCGCTGCTCAAACGCCATGGGCTGGATGACTTCGAGGCGCTGTGGGCGCTGCAACTGGACGCCGTGGACGAGCCCAACACCGGCCGTGGCGGCTGGAGCAGCGTGTTCCGCCTGGAGCTCGAAGGTAAGGGGTACTACCTCAAGCGCCAGTGCGACTACCTGACCCGCACCCTGCACCGGCCGTTTGGCGAGCCAACCTTCGCCCGCGAATTCCGCAATATCAGCCGTTATCAGAAGTTGCACATTCCGGCCTTGCAGGCGGTGTTCTACGGTGAGCGCAAGCAGGGCGGCCAGCACCGGGCGATTCTGATGACCCGTGCCCTGGACACGTGGGCCGACCTCGACAGCCTGCTGGGCCAATGGCCGCAGTTGGGCGAGGCCGAGCGCAACGGCATCCTGCAGGCGTGCGGCCAGCTGGCGCGTACCCTGCACGGTGCCGGCCAGGTGCACGGCTGCTTCTACCCCAAGCACATCTTTCTGCGCCAGCGCCGCGAGGGTTGGGACGCCCAACTGATCGACCTGGAAAAGACCCGGCCGTTGCTGTTCGGCATGCGTGACCGCCTCAAAGACCTGGAGCCGCTGCTACGCCGCGCCCGGGCCTGGAGCGAGGCGGATGTCCGCACCTTGCTGGCCAGCTACCTGGCGCAGCCCGCCGCAGGCACGCTGGTCGACACCTGGCTGCAACGCCTGACGCAACGCCGTCGTGAAAAAGAGGCCCGCTGATGCGTTTGTCTGAACTCAAGGCTGGCGGGCGTAGCCCGTCACTGCCGCTGACCCTGACCTTGGCCGATGCCGCCGGCAGCGCCGACCTGCAGCTGCTCAGCCTGTTGCGTGTGCTACCGGGCCAGCGCTATGTCGGCGCCGGTGTGTGGCGCGGGACGCCGGTACTGGCCAAGTTGTTGGTGGGTGCTAACGCGGCGCGGCATTTCCAGCGCGAATTGCAGGGCGTGAAGCTGTTGGCCGGGCAGGGGCTGACCACGCCCAGGCTGCTGGCCGACGGGCTCAGGGAAGGCGAAGGTGGCTGGCTGCTGTTTGAATTCCTCGACGGTGCCCAAAGCCAGGCCGATGCCTGGGGCGCGGTGGAAAACCTGCCGGTGCTGGCCGACGCGCAGCAGCAGGTGCTGGGTGAGGCGCTGACGGCCGTGGCGCACATGCACGCCAAAGGCCTGTGGCAGGAAGACCTGCACCTGGACAACCTGCTGCGCCACGCCGGCAAGCTGTACCTGATCGATGGCGCCGGCATCAAGGCCGAAACCCCTGGCCAGCAACTCTCGCGCCCGCGGGTGCTGGAAAACCTCGGGGTATTCTTCGCCCAGTTGCCCAAGCGCCTGGAACCGTTCATCGAAGAGTTGCTGGTGCATTACCTGCTGGCCAATGCCGAGCACGCGCTGCCACTGGAAGCCTTGCAGAAGCAGGTGGACAAGGTGCGCAGCTGGCGGCAGAAGGACTACCTGGAAAAGGCCGGGCGCGAATGCAGCCTGTTCAGCGTCCAGCGCAACTTGTCGGGCTTGCGTGCGGTTCGCCGCAGCGAGGTGGCCGCCATGCTGCCGGTGCTGGAACAGGCCGATGCCTTGATCGACCAAGGCCACCTGTACAAGACCGGTGGCGCCGCCAGTGTGGCGCGTATCGAGGTGAATGGCCGGCAGTTGGTGCTAAAACGCTACAACATCAAGAACACCGCGCACTGGCTCAAGCGCTTCTGGCGCCCGAGCCGGGCCTGGCATTCGTGGATCGAAGGGCACCGCCTGGAGTTTCTCGATATCGCCACGCCACGCCCCTTGGCGGTGCTGGAGCAGCGGGTGCTGGGCCTGCGCAGCCGTGCCTACCTGGTCACCGAGTATGTCGATGGCCCAGACCTGACCGCGTGCTTTGCGCCCTACGTGGAAAGTGGCGAGGCCCCGCAAGAACAGCTCGATGCGTTGGTGCAGGTGATGCAGCAGCTGATCCGCGAGCGCATCAGCCACGGCGACTTCAAGGGGCACAACCTGTTCTGGGACAACGGACGCTGGTCGCTGATCGACCTGGACGCCATGTGCCAGCATGCCACCCAGCTCAGCTTCGCCCCCGCCTATGCCCGCGACCGGGCACGGCTGCTGCGCAACTGGCCAAGTTGCAGTGCCTTGCATCAGCGGTTGGACGGGCTGTTGCCGCGGCTTACCGAATAACAGTCTGGAAACGCCAGCCAGTCACTGCTTCGGCCGGGCTGGCGTACCCGGATGCGCCACTGGTCCCCCTGCCAACGCACAATGGCCCAGGCAATGGGCCTGCTGTGGGGTTGCCCGGGCATCAGCAAATGGTAATGGTTGTCCAGCAAGTGCGCGCGCAGCGGCAACGCCTGGCTGCCTGCCACCAGAAAGTACTCCCGGCCCAAGCGGTACAGCCCAGCGGTGTCGGTTGGCTCGGCGCCAGCGGGGTACGTGGGCAGTTGGCACGCTTCGAACAGCGCCTGCAAGTCGGGTAGCCCTTCATGCCACAGCACCACAGAGTCCACTACCCATTCGCCGTCTTCGCGGCGTTTGACCGGTACCTTGGTATAGGCGTCAGGCATGCGCGGGTCTACTACCCGCCAGCGGTAGCCGTCGAAAGCGACCTGGTACGTGGCCCCGCTGGCATCCCGGATGTAGTAGAAGCTCAGGCCAGGGTAGGGCGAGGGTTGCTCGTAGATCCCTTCTTTGTGAATGCCATCCACGCGGTAGCGCAGTTTTTCACGGTTGATGTTCACGCTTGCCGAAGGCGGCAACTTCAGCGGTGGAGGCGAGGGTATTCCACGCAACGCGCGGCGCATCACGGTTGTTCCACCCAAGTTGTTGACGGCGTCGTTGGCGTAGGTGAAGGCGTCGACGATGTGCTTCAGTACCTCCGTGCGTTGCGCTTGCTTGAAGGCCTTGTGCGCATCGATCACCGACAGGATCGAACGCCCCAACGATACCGCCACCAGTGCCCGGTTGGGCAACACGAAGCTGATCAAGTCCAGAATGAGCGTCAGCCCGCGCAGGCCGAGCTCGGCCAGCAGTTCCCGCCGGGTGTTGGTGCTGGCATCGACCGCGGCCAGCATGGCATTCACTTCCGCGAGGTAGCGGGCCTGCTGGAAATCGCCGGTGATCGCCGGGCGTTGTACATGGGGCCCCATGCCGCCTTTGGTCAGCCATAGCTCGATTTGCTCACGGTCGGCCAGCGGCAGGCGGTCTTTCAGGTAATCGCGCAGGGCAGGTTGTTTGCGCAGGGTCTTGAGCATGTGCCGGGTATTGCGAAACTCACGCCAGGCACGGCGGTCCGGGGCGTCCGGGGTGTAGACGATGAAGCGGGCGAAGCCTGGGCTGTCTGGGGTGAGCAGCATGATGCCTTGCAGCGTATGCCCACCGATCAGCAACTGGCGCACGCTCAGTTGCGCTACGTCTGCCTGTTGGCGGGCATGGCTTTGCGGGTATTCGAGCAAGGTGGTGATCCAGGCGAACCCGCGCTCGAACGGGTCTTCGAGAAGGTGGCCGGCATAGTGCGCCTTGGCCGCTTCAGCGCGCATGCGCGCATGGCTGATGGCGACATAACTGTCCTGCCGCCACTGTGCCTGCGGCGATGTCAGCAAATGGGTGCGCAGGTATTGGCTGTAGCTTTCACCCACATCTAGCTCACGCACCAGCTGCTTGACCTGGCTTGGGCTGACGCCAGCGATGGTCACGCCCTGCTTGTCGTGCACCCTCGCCGTCAACCAGTAGTCGATATCGAGCAAGCTGACGTTGATCAGCGCCAGCTCGTCGATGCGGTAGGTCTGCTGGACCAGCTCGATGCTGTCGCCAACCTGCGGGCGGCTGGCGACGGGTATCCAGGGGCCGGTAATGCTGGGCGGCAACACGGGGCCTATGGGCCTGGCCAGGGTAACGCTGACATACACGCCGAGCGGGTCGATATCCAGCTGGTGACGTTGGCGCAGATGCGTGCGCAGGCGCTCACGCGTCCAGGCGAGCAGGCCATTGCGGTCGACGAATTGCTCAAGGCTCAGGATACCGGGTGCCGCCGCCTTGTCGATGGCGATCACCAGCTCTTGCAGGGTTTGCATGATGTGCGTGAGGCCCTGTGCCGAGGCGTTTTTCAGCCAGGCTGGCGAGTTGCGCTCCAGCAGCAGGCCGTAGCGTGTCTGTAGCGCAGAGCGGCTGTCGGCCCATGGCAGCAGATCGGCGGCCTCGACCAGGTCCGCTGTCAGCTTGGGCCAGTCCACCGTCGCCTGCTGCGCAGCTTCCTGCCAGGCCTGGGTCAGCGCGGCGTGCTGGCCGTCGATCAAGGCCTGAGCCTGTGCCTGAATCATGTCCTCGTTGAACCATTCATAGCGCAGGCGCTCGGCGTTGCGGGCGTTGTCGCGATCGTGTTCGTTGCTCATGTGCCGCAGCAGTGGCCGGCTTTGCTGCACGTCGTCCAGGCGTTCGCAAAGCTCGGTGTGCAGCTCGGCAAGGCTATCGAATGCTTCGATGCCATGGGACAGGCTGCACAGCAGCGCGTAGTCGGTGGTGTTGCGGGTGTCTGGCATGCGGCCCTCGGGCCCGCCTTCGACGATCACGAAGGTGCCGGGCAGGTAGCTACGCCAATTGGGTGTGGTGATGTCCAGTACGGGGCGGTAGATCTGCGGCCGTTGCGCGGCTGGTAAATGCTGGCGCTGCGAGGGCAGCGGCCTGTTGGCGCAGCAGGTGACCAGCTCGGCATGGCTCGAACCCAGCGTATGGTCATCGCTGCGCAACGCGATTTGCCCCAGCAGTTGCTGGCGCAGCAGCGTAGCCAGGCGTGCCCGCCGGCTTTCGCCGCTTGCGGTGCCAAGCCAGTACTGCGCAAGGTCGGCGAAGTAGCGCTGCCGTGCGTTCAGCAGCGGCAGCGACGGGTCGGGCGCGGGGGGTGGGGTGAGCAGGGCGCTCAATTGCGCATCGAAGGACTTGAAGTGTGTCAGGCTCATGGCGGGCTCCACGGTGAACAGGCCGTGCAGCTTGGCTCCAGCTGTTGATACAGGCGTGTTAGCTGTTTACCTCATTTGCCGCTCAGGCCACGGAACCCGAGCCATGCCGGAATACCCAGCCCCAGCCAGGCCAGGGCGTCCCAGGCGCCGTCCCCGAGCAGCGCGGCGAACAGGCCGGCTGCGCCCAGTGCGGCGATGAGCCCAGGCCAGGCGAAGATCTGCCTGGTGCTGCGTGACGTGTGGCTCACGGGCGCGCCCCCCTGCTGCTGCGCAGCTTGGTCCACCACAGGTAGAGGCCGCTGCCGAGCACGATGATGGTCAGCACGTCCAGTGCTGCCCACAGCACCTGCATGGGCCGCCCGCCGTAGTCGCCAAAATGCAGGGGTTGCGACAGGCCCATGGCATCCATGTACCAGGGGCGTTCGCCGACGGCGGTCACTTGCAGCGTGCGTGCATCGATCAGGACCGGGGTCAGCAGGTGCGAAGTGAGGTGCGTGGCACCTTTCATGAACACCGCGTAGTGGTGCTCACTGGAGAAGCGTGTACCGGGGAAGGCGATGAAGTCTGGGCGCATGCCGGGGGCGGCCTGTTCGGCGATGGCCAGCAGGTCGCTGGCCGCAGCGCGTTCGCCCAGCGGTGGGGCGTTGCGGTAGGGCGCCACCATGGCCGCCAGGCTGTCGTTGCGCCAGGCAGCGATCACCAGGTCGGACAGGGCGCTGATCACGCCGGTTACACCGACAGTCAGTGCCCAGGCCAAGGTGACGATGCCGATCAGGTTGTGCAGGTCGAGCCAGCGCAGGCGCCGGGATTTGTCGTGGCGTACGCTGGCGAAGCCCAGCCGGCGCATGAACGGGGCGTACAGCACGGTGCCGGACACGATCGCGACGACGAACAGCACGCCCATGAAGGCCAGCAGCAACTTGCCCGGCAGGCCGGCGAACATGTCCACGTGCAGGCGCAGCATCAGCATCATGAAGCCACCGTTGGCGGCGGGCATGGCTACCGCTTCGCCTGTGCGGGCGTCGAGCATGAAGGTGTGCGACAGGTTGGGCTCGGTACCGGCGGTGGCGGCGGTGATGGCCACCACGCCGTCGGGTTGGTCTTCTTCATAACCAAAGTACTGCATGACCTCGCCGGGGCGGTGCTGCTCGGCCTTGAGCACCAGCTGTTGCAGGTCGAGGTGCGGGGTGCCGGGCGGCATTTCGCGCAGTTCGGCGGCGTCGCCCAGCAGGTGTTCGAGTTCGTGGTGGAAGATCAGCGGCAGGCCGGTGAGGGCGAGCAACAGCAGGAACAGGGTACAAACCAGGCTGCTCCAGGTGTGGACCGCTGACCAGCGGCGGATGGTTGGGCTTTTCATCACGGTACCGTTTTTTGCCTGAGGAATTGGAGGGGGCTGCTGCGCAGCCCAATCGCCGGCAAGCCAGCTCCCACAGGTAAATCATGAGCCCGAGGACATGCGCTGACCTGTGAGAGCTGGCCCCCACAGGTAAATCAGGAGCCCGAGGACATGCGCTGACCTGTGAGAACTGGCCCCCACAGGTAAATCAGGAGCCCGAGGACATGCGCTGTCCCTGTGGGAGCTGGCCCCCACAGGTAAATCAGGGGCCCGAGGACCTGCGCTGACCTGTGGGAGCTGGCTTGCCGGCGATTGGGCCGCAACGCGGCCACGGCTCACTCAGAACTTGTAGGTGGCGCTGGCCACGACACTCCGCTCGTCGCCGTAGTAGCAGTAGTACGAGTCACAGGTGGAGAGGTAGTCCTTGTCCAGCAGGTTGGTCGCATTGAGCGCGACCGACGCCCCTTTCAGGCTGTTGTCCAGGCGGCCCAGGTCGTAATGCACCGCCGCATCGAACACCGTGTAGGCATTGGCCTTGCCCAGCCAGGTGTTGCCTTGGTCTCCATAGGTATTACCGGTGTAGCGTGCCCCCAGGCCGATGCCGAAGCCGTCCAGTACGCCCGAGTGGAAGGTGTAGTCGCCCCACACCGAGGCCTGCTGGTTAGGCATCAGTTGCAGGCGGTTGCCCTTGAACTGACCATCCTGCACTTCGGATTTGGCCAGGGTGTAGGCGGCAATTACCTTCAGGTTGTCGGTAACGTCGGAAACCGCTTCAAGCTCAAGGCCGCGGACTTTCACTTCGCCGGTCTGGCTGGTGACACTGGTATTGCCGTCGTTGCTGGTGACCAGCACATTCTTTTGAGTCAGGTCATACACCGCGGCCGAGAGCAACGTATTTGAACCGGGGGGCTGGTATTTGACACCCAGTTCCCACTGCTTGCCTTCGGTTGGTTTGAACGACTTCAGTGGGTCCGCATCGGCCTTGCTGGCGGGCTGGAAAGATTCTGCATAGGACAGGTAAGGCACAAACCCCGAATCGAAGACGTAACTGATCGCCGCGTTGCCGCTGAAGTTACTGTCGCGCTGGGTGTTGGTAGCGTCGCCTTTGTTGAAGAACGTTGTACCGGTGTGTACCCAGTCCTCCCGACCACCCAAGGTCAGCCGCCAGTTGCCCAGCGCCATCTGGTCCTGCACGTACAGGCCGGTCTGAATGGTTTTCTGGTCGTAGTCGTAGTAGGCAGTGGAACGGTCCGGTCTGCTGATCGGCAAACCGTAGACCGGGTCGTTGACATTGATGGGCGGCGCAGCGCCATAGATCGTCAGGAAATTGTTGTTGGTACGTTGGTGGTCCAGGCCGAGCAGCAAGGTGTGGCTGATGGCGCCTGTGCTGAAATCACCCTGAAAGTTGTTGTCGACGGCGAACTGGCTGATGTCCTCGTCAACGTTGGTGGTACTACGCCCCACGTTGCCTTGGTCGTCCACGACCATGCCGAACTCCGGCAAGTAGCTGTTGACGGTGATCGTCTGGAACGACAGCTCGGACTTGGTATAGCGCAAGTTTTGCCGGAACTGCCACACGTCGTTGAAACGGTGCTCGAACGCGTAGCCCAGCGCGTAGTAGGTACGGTCGTAGAATTCGTAATTAGGATCACCCAGGTTCTTGTGGTGCGAGATCTTGCCGAACGGCATGTCGATCTTGGTGCCCTGGATCGGTCGGAACTGGCTGGTGACCCCGGTATCGTCGCGGGTGAATTGGGAGAGGAAGGTCAGCGAGGTATCTTCGTCCACGTTCCAGGTCAGGCTCGGGGCGATGTTGTAGCGCTTGTTGTCGATGTGATCGACCTGCGTACCGCTGTCACGGATCACACCGCTCACGCCATACAGCAAGCGGCCGTCGTCATCGATCTTGCCGGTGCTGGCGAAGTTGATCTGGCGGTGGTTGTCACTGCCATATTGCAGTTCGATTTCATGCGCGCTTTCGGCTTGCGGGCGGCGGCTGACCATGTCCAGCAGGCCGCCGGGTGGGGTCTGGCCATAGACCGAAGAAGCCGGGCCACGCAGCAGCGCCAGGCGGTCGAGGTTCCAGGTTTCGGCTTTCGGGTTGGCGTACACGCCACGTGGCAACGGCAGGCCATCCAGGAACTGGGTGGGCTCGAAGCCGCGCACACGCATCCAGTCATAGCGGGTGTCGCTGCCGAAGCTGGCAGAGACGATGCCTGGCATATAGCGCACGGCATCGTCGAGGCTGTGCACGCCGCGGTCTTTCATCTGCTCGCGGGTCGCCACGGAAATGGACCGTGGGACCTCGACCAGGGCGGTGTCGGTCTTGGTGCCGGCGGCCGTGCGCTGGGCCAGGTAGCCGTCGACCGGGCCCCACGCGCTTTCACTGGCGCTGTTGGCGTTCACGGTGATTTCCGGCAAGGCCAGGCTGCCCTCCGGCACCGCGACCAGGCTGTAGCTGCCCGCGCTGCTCTGCTGCAATTGCAGGCCGCTGCCCAGCAGCGCTGCCTGCAAGGCGCCGAGGCCGTCATAGCGGCCGTTGACCGGCGCCGACGTGCGGCCACTGACCAGCGCCGGGTCCAGGGCCAGGGCGATGCCGGCCTGGCTGGCGATCTGGTTCAGGGCAGTGGCCAGCGGTGCGCTGGGCAGGTTGTAGGCGCGCAGCGCGGATTGCTCGGCGGCGAACAAGGCAGGGCTGACCAGCGGCGCGGCCATGCCGATGGCCAGGGCCATCAGGCTGGGGCGCAGGATACGATCTACGGCACGGGACATGCGGCGGTTCCTCGACGGGTAAGTGCTTGCTGCATCCTTGCCGAGCGAGAATCGAAAAGTGACAGGGCGAATCTGAAAAAAAGTGAGAATTGTTTGTAAAGGCAGGGGCGCCTGCGATCAGGCCGCTACAGCGCTACCTGGGCGTGACCTTCACCCACCACTGGGTATGCCGCTCGACCTTCACCGGCAGCACCGGCTCCAGTGAGGCCAATGCCAGGTCGGTATCGGTCAGCGGGAAGCTGCCGCTTACCCGCAGGTCGGCGACCGCTGCATCCACGCCCAGGTAGCCGCTGCGGTACTTGCCCAGCACCGCCAGCAAGTCGCCAAGGCGTACGTCGTCGACCACCAGCATGCCGCGCGTCCAGGCATCGGCACCGGCCGGCACTGCGCTGACCTGGCCCAGGCCATCGGTATGCATCAGCACCTGCTGGCCTTCGCGCAACACCTGCTCGTCACCGCTGTTATGCGGCATGGCCGCGACCGACGCTTGCAACACTTCAAGGCGCGTGCCTGCGGCTTCACGACGTACCAGGAAGCGCGTGCCCAGTGGGCGCAAGCGGCCATCGTCGGTGCGCACCAGCAGCGGGCGTGGGTCCTGGTGGCCGGTATCGACCGAGATTTCACCCTGGTGCAGCACGATCACCCGTTGCGCACCGGCGTAGTCGATGTCTACCGCGGTGTGGGTATTGAGGCTCAACAGGGTGCCGTCGGCCAGGCGCAAGGTGCGCAACTCGCCGGTGGCGGTACGCTGGTCGGCAAGCCAGTAACTGGGCGCCAGTGACGGTGCGCCGACCCAGGCCAGCAGCGAGCCGAATAGGAACATGCCGGCCAGGCCGCCGCCGACCTTGCCGATGCGCCGGCGCAGGCTGGCGCGCGACTGCAGCAACGCCTGGCGCGCCGGGCCGGCGGCTGCGCTGAGCCGCTGGTCCATGGCGCCGAGCTGTCGCCAGGCGCGCGCGTGTTCTTCGCTGGCGGCATGCCAGCGCATGAACTCGCCACGTTCGGCAGGGCTGTCGCTGCCGCCGTCGAGGTTGAGTTTCCAGGCAATGGCAGCTTCCAGTACACGCGACGAAACCGGTGCGTTGCTCACGTCGGCTCCCCGTACAGGGCCACGTAGCACTGGCGCATACCCTGGGCGAGGTACTGGCGCACCCGCGACACCGAAACGCCCAGGCGCTCGGCGATTTCGGCATGGCCCATGCCATCCAGGCGGTTGTGCAGGAACGCCGCGCGGGCTTTGCTCGACAGCTTGCCAAGCAGGCGGTCGATGGCTTTGAGGTCTTCCAGAATCAGGTGCTGTACTTCGGGGGAGGGGTGTTCGGCTTCCGGCACCAGTGCCAGTTCCGCGAGGTAGGCCTGTTCCAGTGCGGCGCGCCGGAAGTGGTCGAACATCAGCCCCTTGGCCACGGCTGCAAGAAAGGCACGCGGTTCGCGGGGCGAGGCCAGCTGCTCGCGGCCTAGCAGGCGCACGAAGGTGTCCTGGCTCAGGTCTTCGGCACGTTGGCGGCAGGCCATGTTGCGTTGCAACCAGGCGAGCAGCCAGCCGCGGTGATCGCGGTACAGCGTACCAACCAGATCGGCGTGTGGGCTCTGTGCAGAAGGCAAGCAGCGTCCCCCCGGAACGTATGCATTAACTAACGATAATTATTCGCGATTGTTGCAGAGGGGAGGGGGTGGGTGCAATGGACGCTTATCGGTTCGCCTGCATGGGGTTGGCCAAAGGCCTGCGGTTTCACCGGCGCTGCGTAGCCCTGGCCTTACATGCCATGGCTCTGCACCTTGCGTCGCCGCCAGCCGCGCAGGCGCTGTTCCAGTTGCAGCGGGCTGTCCAGTTGTTGGCGCCGGGCCTGGCTGAACAGGATCAGCACAAGTTCTGCGGTGACCTGGGCATCAGCGCTGGCGTGGTGGCGTTCTTCCACCTGTAGCCCAAAGCGCGCCACCCAGTCATCCAGGCCCGCCTCGCGCAGAACCGTGTCGGGGTTGAGCATCGGCGCCAGCTCGGCCACATCCAGAAACGGCGACTGCAAGCGGTAACCCAGGCTTTCTTTCAATGCCCGCGCCAGCATGCGCTGGTCGAACGGAGCATGGAATGCCAGCACCGGGCTGTCGCCAATGAAGTCGAGCAGGTCCAGCAAGGCTTCGGCGGGCTCGCAACCGGCCGCCAGGGCGCTTGGCCCCAGCCCGTGAATCAGCACGCTGGCGTTGGTTTTCAACAGTGGCCGCTGCAGGGTGCGTTCGAATTGCTGGGCAAAGTCGATGGCCCCGTCCTCAATGGCCACTGCGCCGATCGACAGTACCTGGTCACGGTTGGGGTTGAGCCCGCTGGTTTCCAGGTCCAGCACCACCCAGCGCTGCTCACGCAACGTGCACACACCCAGGGGCGCGGGTTTAGGTTGCCGGGCCAGGCGCTGGCGCGTGGCAGGGTCCAGCTCGGGTGTGCCGGGGCGCAGCCAGGCGAACAGGCTCATAACTGGTACCGCAGGGCCAGGCTGCTTTGCAGGCGCTGGGCCTGGCGCAGGGACTCGCGCAGGATACGCCGGTCCAGGTGGTTGAGGCTGTCCGGGTCAAGCCGGTTGGAATACGGCAGGTTGGCGCGGGCCTGGCGTTGATGCTGTTGCATGCGGGTCTGCTGGATGAAGTGATACGCCTCTTCATAGGCCGCGCCGTCCAGTGCTTCGATTACCCCTTTGGCGACCAGCTGGCGCAAGCGCTCCAGGGTATTGCACGCGCCGATGCCATTGGCCAGCGCCAGCAGCCGGGCACCATCGACGAAGGGCGTCAGGCCCTGGACCTTCAGGTCGAGGGTAGCGGCCTTGTCATTGCCTTGGCGGGTCAGCACGAACTCGCGCAGGCGGCCCACTGGCGGGCGCTGGCGCAGGGCGTTTTCCGCCATCATGCGCTGGAATATACGGTTGTCGGCCACCTGCGCCAGCACGCCTTGGCGCAGTTGCTCGCAGCCCTGCTCGTCGCCCCACACCACCCGCAGGTCGAAGTAGATGCTTGAGCCCAGCAGGTTTTCCGGGCTGGCTTCGCGGACAAAACCGGCAAAGCGCCGCGCCCACTCGGCACGCGACAGGCACAGCGCAGGGTTGCCGGCCATGATGTTGCCCGTACACAAGGTGAAGCCACACTGGGCCAGGCATTGGTTGATGTACTGTGCCAGCGGCAGCAGGCGGGCACGGATGGCGTCGGCCTCGGCACTGTCCAGCGCCTCGAAGAGGATGCCGTTGTCCTGGTCGGTGTGCAGGGTCTGTTCGCGACGCCCTTCGCTGCCAAAGCACAGCCAGCTGAAAGGCACCCCAGGGTCGCCCCGTTCGGCCAGGGCCAGCTCGATGACCCGGCACACGGTATGGTCGTTGAGCAGGGTGATGATCTGGGTGATCTGCGTGGACGACGCGCCGTGGGCGAGCATCCGTTCGACCAGTTGGCTGATCTCGCCGCGCAGCGAGACCAGGCTGTCCAGCCGCGGTGCATGGCGAATGGTGCGCGCCAGGTGCACCAGGTCGACCCGTTGCAGCGAGAACAGGTCGCGCTCCGAAACCACGCCACACAGCCGGCCGTTTTCCACCAGGCACACGTGGGCAATGTGCCGCTCGGTCATTGCCATGGCTGCGTCGAAAGCACTGGCCTGTGGGCTGAGGTAGAACGGCTTGGCGGTCATGTGCCGGGCAATCGGCGCACCCAGCTCGGCGTCCGCCGCGGCGACCACCTGGCGCAGGTCGCGCAGGGTGAAGATGCCGGTGGGGTAGCGCTGCGCGTCAACCACGACGATGCTGCCCACCTGCTGCTCGTGCATCAGCCGCACGGCTTCGCGCAGCGGCGTATCCGCGCTGCACACCACCGGGTGCCGCATGGCCAGTTCGCCCAGCGGCGTGTTCAGCGAGTACTGGGTACCCAGGGTTTCCACCGCACGCTGGCGAACCTGCTGGTTGACCTGGTCGAGCAGGCTGCTGACCCCGCGCAGGGCAAAATCCCGAAACACTTCAGACATCGAGAACACGCGGATGAACGCTGCCTTGTTCAGTTGCAGGCAGAAGGTGTCTTCGCCGGCCAGGTGCTCGGTGCGGGTGGCCCGTTCGCCGAGCAGGGCGGCCAGCGGGAAGCACTCGCCGCTGGTGATTTCGAAGGTGGTTTCGACCCCCGGTTTCACCAGGTGCTGACGCTCGCCCACCACCCGGCCCTGCTTGACGATGTAGAAATGCTCGACCGGCCCGTCTGCCGGCTTGACGATGCTTTCGCCGCTGGCATAGAAGCGCAGCTGGCACTGCTCGACCAGGTAGGCCAGGTGGCTGTGTTCCATCTGGTTGAACGGCGGAAAGCGCTGCAGAAACTGCAGCGTGCCCTGAATGTTCTGCAGCACTGCGGTCCTGCCCGCCTGGCTGTAGGCGTCCTTTTTGCTCATGAAACCGACCGTATCGCTATGCCGAACTATATATATCTATATATAGGTGCCGGCCATGTTGTTCTCTGCCTCCATGGTCGGCTTGCGGCGGGGTGGTGCCCATTGGACGTAAGTCTATGAGCCCCCCTGTCAAAGACCCGACGAAAGGCGAACCGGGCGACGCAAGTTCTGCGGTCCTATGGGTGAAGCGGAATTTTTTTGACGAGATGGCCATGCCTGAGCAAATCGATATTTTAAGCGACGAAGAGCGCGAGGCATTGGGTATGGCCAGTGCGCCGGTAGTCGTAAAGCCGTTGGTGCTGGTGGTGGACGACAATGCGGTGAACCGTGAGGCTTTGATCCTGTACTTGAAAAGCCGGGGCATTGAGTGTGTGGGCGCGGACGGGGCCGAGGAGGCCAGGTTGTACCTGCATTTCCAGCAGCGCATCGGTTTGATGATTACCGATTTGCGCATGCAGCCAGAGGATGGGCTGGAGCTGATCCGCAAGATTCGCGGGTCGGAGCGGGCGGCGTTGTCGATCATCGTCGTGTCGGGCGACACCGATGTGGCAGAGGCGGTGGACGTGATGCACCTGGGGGTGGTGGACTTCCTGCTCAAGCCGGTGGACCTGGGCAAGTTGCTGGAGCTGGTGAAGAAAGAGCTGAAGCTCGATTGAAGAGTCGCCCGTCTCTCACAGAGGCCGCACAGATTCCGAAACCTGTGCAGCCCCTGTGGGAGATTCTATGGTTCCTGGCAAGGGTAGCCGGAGCACCTTCAGCGCCTGTGAGATCGAGCGCCGCCCGCGCGGCGCATCGCGAGCTGCGCTCGCTCCAACATTCGCTGCCATACCCCGTGGCCGATGCGCGCGGACGCCTT
>NZ_BLJG01000003.1 GCF_009932375.1 Pseudomonas juntendi | reverse complement strand
CACTGCCGTCAGCGGTGTTGGTTTCGCTCTCGATGTTGACGGCGGCACCTTCGTGCACCCCCTTCAACCAGAGCCCTTGGAGAACCGCCCCCATCTGGGGGCGCTCCTTGAGCATTTGCCCCATCACGAAGTGATCGGCCGGCCTTGCCGGTGTGGCCACCTGGATGAAAGGCCGGTCGGTGTTGAGCCTGATGATCTGCTTCCCGTACTCGGGCGGGCAGCTGACGGCAAATACGATCCGGCCGTCAGGCTCATAGGCTGCGAAGTGTCCAGTGTTGATCATCGTTTGGTTCCCATCGCAAAGAGGTTATGATTTTTCACGCCGACCCCCGTGTTCTCCCCCCACCACTTCACAGTGACGACGAAAAAACCCGGGCCAACGCCGATTGATCCCATCAGGTTAGGGAAACCATCCGCCCAGTCGCCGCCACCTTCCGCGATCACCAAGCCGTTGATATCCATCTGGAATTGGTACTTACGGATACCACTGCCAAACCCTTGGTAGCAGCTGTACTGGGCCGTGATGAAACCGCCCTCGTCCATCTGAACGCCGACAGCGACTAGGTTTTGCCATTGGCCTACCCCCGCACCCAGCACATTCCCGGGGCTGCTTGCCGATACCGGCACAGTGACAGCGTTACCACGAATTCGCAGCGTGTCGATTTCCGCCACCCCGATCTTCGCGGACGTAATCGCACCGTTGGCGATCTTGGCGTTGATGATGCTGCCATCACGAATGAAGGCATCATTCATAAACACCTGGCCGCCTTGAATCGCAAACGGGCTGACGTAACCATTGCCGGCGGCGTTGATTACCGCGAACTGGTCCGCCAAGACGGCCACGACCGACTGCAGCACCCCATTCTGGTTCTGAATGCCTACTCCAATCCCACCGAGCGCATAAACTCCGCTTTGCGTAACTGCAACCTTGATCGAGAACTGAGCGTTGACCCGATTATTCAATCCGGTCTGCGCGGTACTGATCTGCTGTACCGAAGCATTGGTGGCCCCCAAAGACGATTGGGTGCTCTGAATTTGCTGACTGAGTGCTCCATCAGCATCGCTTCGGGCCTTGGCTTCGTTCTGAATCGCGGCGTTGGCATCTCCGACAGAGGACAGCAGTCCATTTATCCTCTGTGTTTCAGCCGCCAGCTTGTCGCCCTGCTGGGATACGTTGACACTGAGCGAATCAAACGCCCTACCCGAAGCAGCCACCGACCGCCGACCGGCTGCGATGTAGGCAATGTCCACCTCGCCATTGGCATCACCTGAGTTGTACATGTCCAGGCGGATGGCCCAGATCTTCTTCCCGTTCCAGCCTGCGTGGCCGGAAAGGTCGAACTCAATGTCCTGCCAGTCCCCGTTAGAGGTGCTGATAGGCCAATTGAACCGCCGGGCCTCGGCAAGGCCCCCATCCTCATTGGCCCAGTACATAGCCGCACTGGTCCGGCCGGTGTTGCGCCGGCGCAGCCTGATCCTCACAAGAGGGTTCGCGGCTCCGTCTATGACGGGGAAGGTGTTGGTTGCCTGAATGGTCGTGAACTTGGCGACAGTTGCGTACTGAGGGCCAGCGGTCAGGGTTGCTCCAGACGTATTGGCTATCCATCCCTCGACCGAGTTAACGAACTCCCAAGTCTGCCCAGCCACGAATGGCAGAGCGGTGCCAATCTTCGCCTCCAGGTTGGTGATGCTCGTGGATTGCGCAGTCAGTCCGCTTTCCGTAGCAGCGACGCGGTTGGCCACGCTGGTCAGCGCAGCGGTCGACGCCTTACTGGCCAGGCCAGTGGAACCGTTGTTGACGCTGTTCTCAAGGCTGGTCGTTCTGCCGGACACAGAGGTGATGTCTTTGCCCTGCTGGCTCACGCTGGATGTCAGGCCGTCGACTGCCGTAGAAACGGCGCCGATGGTGGTGCTGTTGACCTGCCCGTTGTCTCGCCAGCCAGTCGGCCGCGAACCGTATTCGACCTGTGGCCTGGCAACCTCGAAAGTACCAGCAGCACTACTCCCGCTTGCAGCGTGGGCCCGGTAAAACACCCGAACCTTGGCGGCGCCAGCAGGAGCAATCGATGTGAACGACACGCGATCGCCGGACACCGATACGGGCACAACCAGCGAGGCCGGAGCAGAGATTACGGCTCCGGCGGCGTTTGCCCACTGATGGAAGATCCTCAATCCCAAATCGCCTGAATCGGAGGTCTTTCTTGCATAGATCGACGACGTCACCGTCTGACCTGGGGCAACTGCAGGAGCCCGTTCACTTGCTGTGACCAGCGACGTGTAAGGGTTGCCCGAAGCTGTTGTGCCAACGCCGGTGGTGGTGCACCGATATGCATTTTCTGCAGCGTTAAGCCAGGAGCTGACCATTGAGGGCGTATAGGTCGCCGTCCCTTCCGGCACCCATCCATCAGGATTGTTCCCCGTAGCTGCTCCCAATTTGGTGAAAGCCGGGTTGTAGAGCAGATTCTCTCCGCCAACGTCTCCGATCGAATTGTCCAGTTGAGTTAGCCGACCACTGACTGACGTCAGCCCCTCCTCCGTGCTGGAGACACGACCCGATACGCTGTTGATCGCTGCAGCGTTTGCTTGCGCTGCGCTTTGAGCGTTCTTGGCGTTGTCCTTCCAGGCACTCACTACCGTGGATAGTTCAGCTTGGGCGCGATCAATCTCGTAGTAGCCGTCACTGGCGGTACCACCCAAAGGACCTCTGACGCGTAAAAGAAGGTCTGCCCCGATCGTCCCCGCTGGAGCGGCAGCGCCAGTGAAGACTGGTCGGTTCCATGCGTCGCTCAGAATGGTTCGGAGCGGTCCATGCGTCCCTACCGTGGCCCCACCACTGTTCTTGTATTGCAGGTATATCTCGCTGACCAGATCCTGGGTGCCCCGGACATACGCCGACACTGTCAGTACCTGCCCTGGCGCCATGGACACCCAGCTTGCGTTCGGTAGCGCAACATCCACATACGCGGAGCCGGACAGCCCTTTGGCATCGACACGCTGCGCCTTACCGCGAGGGTCCAAGGTTGACGGCACCAACGACAGGAGCCGATTGGGTGCAGACAGCGAGGAGCCAATACGCCAGCCATCAGCAAGGCCGGCAGTTGGCCCCTCTACCTCAAACGAAGGGTTAGGCAGTAGGTTCTCGCCGCCAACCTGGCCGAGCGATGCATTAATGCCAGTGATCGCCTCGCCAGCGGCGGTGATGGCTGTGCCCTGTTGCTCTACCTTATTCGTGAGGCTCTGAACGGTAGAGGCATCAGCCTTTGTCGCTACTTGGCTCAGGGCATTGGCCGCTGCTGCTGCGGCATCCGTGGCTACCTTGTCCGAAACTGCCTGCCATGCGGAGCCATTCCACCGTTTGGGTGTGTTCCCGCCACCTGTGGTATCAATCCAAAGGTTCTGGATCTGCTGGTTGATGGCTGAAGGTGTTGAGTTTTGGACGATCACCTTGCCCTTGGCGTCAGCGAGGCTGTATGCGTCTTGGGCAGCCTTCTGCGCAGCTGACACATTACCGTTGGTGGCATTGAGCCCACCCTGCAGATTTACGATCGACTGGCTCTGGCTGGATAGCTTTCCTTCTGCTTCGGTAACCGCGTTGTTCAGAGTGGAAACGGCTTCTGCCGAGGCCGAGGCGGAACGCCTACCAACGGCGATATAAGCGATATCGATCTCGCCGCTTGTATCACCGGAGTTCATCATGTCCAGGCGGATGGCGTAAATTTTCTTGCCGTTCCACCCGGCATGGCCGGACAGGTCAAGCTCGATGTCCTGCCAATCCGTGGTTGTGGCGCTGATGAACCACCCAAAGCGCCTTGCCTCGGCCAATCCGCCGTCTTCGTTGGCCCAGTACATCTGGGCACCCGCCCGGCTGGTATTACGCCGCCGTAGCCTGATCCGCAGATAAGGGTTCTCTGCGCCTGCAACGACTGGGGTGAAATTGCACTGAAGGTTCGGGTTTGCAGTCACGGTAGCAAACAGCGGGCCCGCAGTAATCGTCCCGTTTGTCGCGGTCGCCACCCAACCCCTTGTCGAACCGGTGAACTCCCAGGCACGGCCAGCAACGAATGGCTGGGCAGCGCCTACGCTGTTTTTCAGCTGCGTGATATCAGTGCTCTGGCTGCTCAGTGCCCCTTCAGCAGCCTCCACTCGGTTACCCAGGGACTGGACAGCCGAAGCATCCGCCTTCTTGCTCACACTATCGGTCAACGAAGTCAGGGCTTGGCTCTGCGACAAAAGCTGCTGATCCTGCGCCTTGTCCTTGTCTTCGGTAGCCGCCACCCGGGTGGTGACCTGCTGCAGCGCCTGCGAGCTGGCCTTGCCGTCGATGCTGGTCTGCATGCCGTCCATGCGGGTGGCTTGCGACGTGAGCTTGCCCTCGGCATCGCTGACCCGGGTGGTCAGGCTGCTGACTACCGTGGCGTCGGCCTTAGTCTGGGCCAAGGCCAATGCGCCGGCGGCAGCTGCGGCAGCATCGGTTGCAACCTTGTCAGTAACAGCGACCCAGGCGGTGCCACTCCACCTCTTCGGCGTGTTGGCATTGCTGGTGGTGTCGATCCAAAGGTTCTGAGCCAGACGGTCGGCGACGGCAGGCGCGGCCGACTGAACAATGACCTTGCCCTTCCCGCCCGCGAGCGTGGCCGCATCCTGCGCAGCCTGCTGGGCAGCCGACACGTTGCCGTTGGTGGTGGTAAGGCTCGACTGCAGGCCCGAGATCTGCTGGGCCTGGGCTGAGGTGGCGCCCTCCAGGGTTTCGACTTTTGTTTCCATGGTCTGGACGCGCGCGGCCATGCCGTTGGCAGTCACCACCGCCTGGCCAACATCGGTCCAGTAGGTGGCGTTCGGCGGTGGCGTGTTCAGCGGTACCGCTTTTAGGGCCTGGTACAACTTGCCATCACTGCCCAGGGCGCTTTGCCCGACGCTGTAGGCCTTGTCTTTCCGGTACGGCAACGAGCCGGCCAAGGCCGAGACGTTGGCGATCTGCTGCTGCAGGTCGGCCTTGGCAGCCGACACATCAGTGCTCACAGCGGTGATCTGCTGCTGCAAATTGCCTTTGGTGGTGTTGAGGGCGTTGTTCACCTCACTGATCTGCTGGGCCAGCTCGGTCTTGGCCGTTCCTATTCGATCGTTGACCGACCCAGGCCCGTTCATGTCTATCAGGTCGATGCGACTGGTGAGCTGTTTACCCAGTTCGCTTTCGGTGATCTGGCCTGCAATGACATCCAGCATCTGGGTTGGATCGCTGGATGTCGCAGCAGGCACGAACAGGAAATCACTTTTTCCATACGCGTTCGCGGCCCGCACGTAGTAGAAGTACTCCCGGGCGAATGCCAGCCCAGTGTGGGTAAAGGTCAGGCCCTGTCCCAAGTACACAGCGTCCGCAATAGGCGCCGAAGGGTTGGTGGCATAGAAGTACTCATAGGTGCCGCCATTAAGGCTGTTTTGCAGGTTGGCCGGTACCAGCGTGATGGTATCGACCGACGCAAACACAGCACAGCTCTCCGGAACGGGAGGGCCACCCACGTTAACGCTGATGCTTGCCTCGCCAGATCGGGTGCCAGGGCCAAAGGCAACAACACTCATGGCGTAAACGCCAGAGGTGAGGCCATTGATGTTGCAACTCGAGGCTTCACCGCCAATCTTGAGGGACTGTACTACCTCGGTGCCCTTGCGAATCGTCACGGTGTAGCTGAGCACGGTCTGTATCGGTGGCGTCCAGCTCAGCACGCCTTGGACTACCTCGGCCACACCGCTGGGGGCCCAGGCCAAGCCAGTGACTGCAGCCAGGCCGCCAACCGGCAGGTTGATGAACCCTAACGGGTCATAGGGTTGGCCCACAGCATCATCAAAAATCGCTTGCTCATAGGGCTTGAGGGTGACTTTGCAGGCATCAGCGGCGCCCATGGTCCAATCGGTGACTATGAACTCGCCCAGGATATTCAGCGACGGCAGATCGACTTTGACTGCACGCCCCGGGCGGCAATTGTAACCATTGAAGTTCAGCGGCACGGCCAAAGAGCCACCCGAGCGCCGCCGCCGAAGGCTGATGTTAGCGAGCCGCTGAGCCAGGTAGGCGTCCGTCACGTAGGCAAACGACTGCGACTCAGCGAGCTCGCCACCATCGCTAGCGATCCAGTCCTGAATTGCGACCTCTGGATAGTCGGTCTCTGCCCAGGCCTGCGCGGGATCAACAAACGTCCCACGCATGGTGTTGATGGCGTCGCTGTTGCTGACCTCGGTCGTGCCCTCAACGGTGCCGATGACCATGTCTTCGTTGATGGTGAAGTCAGCCGGGCCATAGTAGGCGCCCACCTGCAGAGACCAACGGCCGCCAACGCGGATCAGTGTCCCGGCGCAGGCCGACAAAAGGTTATCCAGAACGGTATTTCGCTTTTCATCGGCACCAATGACCGCGCCGGCGAAATACCTGCGGGTGCCCGTGTTATCTGGCCCGATAACAGTTTCATCGCATACGTTGGCCGCACTGGCGAAAGATTCAAAGATGATCTCGTCATCAGGAATCGCGCAGCGGTTGCGCAGGTACCAGAGAATCAGCAGCGCCGTGTTGGCCGAGTATCCCAAGGCGCCGTTGCGCGGGTCATACACATCACTGCGCCCGCGGACCACGAAGCGCACATCAGGAATGCCGGATGGAAATTTCTCTGCGTCATACTTGAACGACAGGCGAACAAACGATAGGCCGCGGCCGATCTGCTCTTGGCGCCAGTCTGGGCAGTTGGCTAGGAGGAACGCGTTTGCCTGGGACGGGTCGATGATCACCTCAGAAGTGGCATTCTCCCCCAACTCAGACAGGGGTCGCTCATCCACGTAGATCTCATCGACACCCGCAATGGCGCCTTCGGACAGTACGTAGACAATATGCAGCCACTCACCACTGGTCTGATCACCAGGCTGTTCCTGAACCCAGGCGAGCACACCCCCAGTGCTGACACGGCCGAGAATGAAGCGCACCGGAGCCTTGGACGAACGAACGGTCTGTGAGCTTGGCTCGGAGCTATTGGCGCCTGATACCTTGGCTGCGCCAGTGAGGCCGGCGAAGATGCCCTGTACGCCGCCGAACACGTCCTTGATCGCGCCAACGGGATCGTACAACGCTTTGATTGGAGCCGTTACCAGCTTGGCAACCGACTTGATAGATTTGCTCACTATTCAACTCTCCATGCCGCCAGTGGGTTGCAGTCCACGCTGGCCGCGCCTATGTCGGTTGCCGCCCAATAGCGATCTGACCAATACACCGCCACGCATTTGCCCTGCTCGTTCTCGAAAGCGACGATGTCGCCGCGCTGCACGAACTCAACGGGCACCCGCATGAAGTGAGCATCCAGTACGGCCTCAAGCGAGCCATGACGCGCTGCAATAACGCGCTTGGCGCCGATCTCCGTCTTGTATCGCCCGCGGTACTCCTTCGCCGGATCAACGCCGCAAATAGCCATTGAGCAGTCCGACACGAACAGGCAGCAGTCAAATTCGCCCCATAAAAAAGGCCGCTCGGAAGCGGCTTGAATGGTTTCGTGTAGCCTCGCGGGCCATTCTCGATAGCGCATGACATTTACTCGTAGGTGAAGGACGGCGCGTCTTTCTTGGCGCCCCAGTAGATTGGCCATTCCGCCATCTGCGCGACGGCGTAGAAGAAGCGGTCACCGTCGTGGCGGGCTCGGTGGTTCTCGTCGGTCCAGCGCTCAGTACCAATCCGGTTCCACTCGGCCATGCGGTCGATAATGGTGACCGTGATGGTGCTATCCCCGCCCGATCCGCCATAGGAAAGCTTGGCGGCGTCCATACGACCGCTGAACAGAATATCAGCCGCGTAATTCCCGGCCTCGTCATAAACGACAAACATCAGGCGGGCCGACCGGCCTCGACAGCCAGCCACCGAGGTTTGGGAAAGGATGTAGCTGTCCAGGCCATTCAGCGTCAGATCGATGGACAGGGAAGAGCCCGAGTCGGCGCTTTCACTGGCCGCACCCACATCGCCAAA
Source organism: Pseudomonas juntendi (assembly GCF_009932375.1). Lineage (GTDB taxonomy): Bacteria > Pseudomonadota > Gammaproteobacteria > Pseudomonadales > Pseudomonadaceae > Aquipseudomonas > Aquipseudomonas juntendi. The sequence goes on along the minus strand of NZ_BLJG01000003.1, from coordinate 15,719 downwards.
GGTGCCAACGCCGTCGTACGCGTGACCGTTGATGACCAGTTGACCAGTGCCTGTGTGTGCTCTGACCATGCCATCCGCGAAATCCAGCTCGCAGGCGAACACCGGCGTGAAGTTGCCTGCAGCAATGATGCTCAGCACTGAGGATGAAAATGGGAAAACTGCAGCCATTAGAAGGCCTCCCGACATTCGATGGAGAGCTCGGCCACCACGGGCCTGATAGCAAGGGTGTAGCTGTCTTCTGTGAGGCGCATGATCGAGTAAGGGTTTCGGTATTCCACTGCCGTGCCAGCTAGCAGGGCAGAGCGCAACCGTCTGTTCAGGGGCAATACAGCCGTGCCACCGGAGCTGGATACCACATCCTCAACCACCTCGTGCATCACACCATCAATGGTGATGTAGTCGCCCTGCCTGAACACCCGGCGGCTGCCCTGCAATCCACTCAGGGTAATAGTTGAGGCCATGGCTGAACCGGTCTGCACAACCGGGGCACCGATATTGTCAGTCCGCTTGCGCGTGAACGCAGGCAGCTTGAACGTGCCGAAGCGCCCCTGCAGGCGCCCCATGAACGCAGTCACGATCCGGTCACGATCACGGGTCAGCGGTGGCAGCGACAATGAGCACTTCCAATACGAACCCGGGTAACCCACGATCTGCTGGCTGTTGTTCAGCGTGGAGCTGAAGTCGCGGTTGTTGTAGACCATGCCCCAGCTCATCTCAGCAGGGCACACCTGGGTTGGCCATTCGATCGCCATCGTTCCACCTTAAATTTTCTTGCGGATGCTCTGCATGATCTGGCCATTTCGGTTCACGTCTTGGAGGATCGCAGTTACCGTCTGGCGCATGCCTTGCTGAACCATCGCTACCGTCTGAGGGCTCACATCGCCGTTCACATGGAAGACCTGATGAATAGCTACGGGCTGGGCGCCATCGGACTGCTGAGCCCCTCTGCTGCCCTTGTTCACTTCGTCCAAGGTCCTGTCCAGCTTGGCGCTGGTGGCTGCCGTGGTGACCCGCTCGCCTTTCTGCAGCAGCCAGGTGCCGTCCTCGGGGACCGAGTCGATACCGTCGTGTGCCATACCGGCAATGGAATTGATCATCGACATGAAGCTACCAGCCGCCCCCATGGCGGACGCTGCTGCAGCCGGTGCTGCAAGAGGACCGACCAATGGAATCGCCGCCGTCGAGGTAAAGGCGTTGAGCGCCGCCATGGCAACCTGTGCCGTTCCCCACTGAATCAGCATTCGAAGGGCTGTTTCGGCGAATGTGGCGGCCATGTCGGAGAACGACAGCTTTCCGGTGGTGACAAAGCCGTAGAGGGCGTCATTCAGCCCGGTGAATGCCTGGGCGCCAGCGCTCTGCATGTTGCTGTACAGGTCCATGCTGGCCTGGGCCTGGTTGGCAATGCCGCTGATGAAGCCGGCAGTTCCATTCTGTTGCAACCTGTCCAGGTCCTGGTAGTACTGCTCCTGCATAGCGCGGCGCTTTTCGAGGGCGTCCTTCAGGATCTCCGTCTCTCGCTCGTACGCAGAGTCGGAAACGTCACCACCCTCATGCCGCTGCCGAAGATCCTCCAGCTGATCCTGGTAGTCCTGCTCAATGGCCAGCAGGTCCAAGGCGCGCTGCTTCATCTCGTCGCTGCTGTAGGCATTCAACAGCGGTGCATCGAGAGCGCGCTGGTCAATGTTCAGCTGTCGTTTCACGCTCGAGTCGAACTCAGAAACCGCCTTGTCATCCTCCTTGGCCTGTTTCAGCTTCTTCAACTGGTCCAGTTCGGCGGCCAAGCCCTTCAAGCGCTCTTGCTGCTTCGTGCTCAGCCCCGTGAGGTTTCCCGACTCCAGCTCGAACTGAAGCTTGGCAACCTCGGTGGCTTCCTTGCGCTTGTCGGTCTCGGTATTGATCAGGGCGATCTGGCGTTTGTAGCCTTCCTCGGCTGTGTCGAACTGGCCCTGGAGCTTCTTCGCGGCGGCTTCGGCTGCTTTGGCAGCGGCCTGCTGGGCCGGCGTGGTAGGAGTGAACGTCCCAGGCGGGGTGATCGTTCCGAGCTCGGCTGCGGCTTTTTTAGCCTCAATCACGTACTGACGAATTGTGTCGCCAGCCCATGGTTTATCGAACTCTTTCATCATCTCTATGACAACCGAGTTAGCCGTGTTCATGTTGTCAACGGCATCACTGGTAAACTTGGCTGCATCCGCTTTAAAGTTTTGAGATGTCTCTCCGAATGTAAATGCTCCAAGAATCTTGCTGCCCGCTGCACCCATCTGCTGCATGTAGCTCATAGTTGTGGCAAAACCAGATACAATAACCCCGGCTACCACTTTAAACGTCCTTCCAAGACCGTCAGCGAGTGTGGCGGTAACCGCAACAACCTCGACTAGATCGCCGGCCAGCTCTTTAACTTTTTCCTGAAGTCCCCCAGCCTTGGTCGTCGTGTCGGTCAGGTCTTTTGAAAATTGCGCCAGCACAGGCATGAGCTCAGCAGCAAGAGCGGCTTTAACAGACCCGAGGTATGTTCCCAGGACAGTTAGCTCTGTGCTGAATTGCTTAGCCGCCAGAATGGTTTTTTCATCCATGACGGCACCAGCTGCTTCAGCGGCATCGCCGTATTTTTTGAAGCCTTCGGCGTTGTTTCGAAGCAGCGGCAAAAGCGCCGTAGCATCACTTGCAATCGCTTCAAGATAAAAGGTCATGTCAGACTGGCTGACTTTTGCCTTCTCCAGGCTTGATACATAGAGTCCAAGAGCCTGGCTGCCGCTGAGGTTTTTGAACTGATCTGCCGTCACGCCGACTTTAGGCGCAATTTGCTCGAAGAAGTCAGCCATCCCGCCGCCGGTGTTCAGAAAGTCACCGACCTTGTCATTCACATCCTTGAGAATGTCAGCAAGCTTATCTTGCTCGATCCCCACGGTCTTGGCTCCAACAGCCATCTTCTGGAAATCAGTGACGCTGACGTTTGCAACTGCCGCAAGGTTAGTTATCTCAGACGCCGAATTGACCGCTGACACCATCATCGTAGTGAATGCAGTAACGGCGGTCGCGACACCGGCGCCAACGGCAGTCCCTACAGCCTTAGCACTTTTTTCAACCTCTTTACGCCATTTGGTTGAACTCCGCTCCGCCTTGTCCATGCCGGCTACGAATCCACCAACCTGCGCAATAACGTCCAGAGTCAAAGTGCCTAGTGATCTTGAGGCCATCTTTTTCTCCAGGCAGAAAAAAGCCCGCGCTGGGCGGGCTGATTATGAGTTTTGTAACTATCGATCAAGAATCTTGGATTTCTCCGCTTCAAACTCTTCAGCAGTGAGATGCCCGCGTTCTCTGAGCTCGGCTAACTTTTCAAGCTTAAGGTATGGATCTGCTGTTTCAGAACGGGATGCTGCTGGATTACTCGATTCGACCGAAGCCCGCGCTCTTACCGAAGAGGCCGACCAAATGAAAGCCACAACCCAACCGATGCCAGTCCACCCAAGAAACAGGTTCAGCAGAAAGATAGATACTTTGTTGTGATGACCCCGCAGCCAAGCAACGATGAACGGTAGAAAGTACAACGCTACCACCATGCCCTTCATTACCTTGCTCTGCAATGCGCTTGCATCGACGACCATGATTCGGAACTCCGTGTAAATCTGGACAATCTACCACATCCCCTAAGTGGCACACCTTCTGTGGAATGCAAGCTTATTCCCAGGAAGCAATGGCATCCTCAAGGGAAATCGGCGTTTCATCCTGATCGTGCGGCGTGAAATCCGTGATGGTGTAAGGCGTGGGCCGCTTCTGCGGGTCGCGGGCCTGGTTGGCCAGGATCATGGCCAGCAGGGCCGTAGAGCGCTCGACCCGCATACCAAGATGGAGCGACCCACGGCGCTGCCGGAACTTAACCCAGGACCTGAACTCGCGCAGGCTCAGGTTTTCTTTGGCTTGCGCGATCGTGGAGCCGCCGACGCCGGAGAGGACGAGTTCGTGCCAGAGCTCGTCGAGGGCGGTGAGCTCTTCGTCTTTCCCAGGTCGTTGACCTCCTGAATGGCGAACAGTAGAGCGACGGACAGTGCACCATCGAGGGAGCCTAGGCGCTTGGTACTCTCCGGGTCTTTCTCCAGCTCAACTGGGTCGAGTGGGCCGTGAGTAATATCCAGTGGGCTGCTGAACACCGGGTTGCCGTGCTCGTCGCAAATGGACGCGGCAATGCGGCCGGCGATGCTGTCTTGCTTGCCGGCCACAGAAATCACGTCGCTTACCGCTGTCTGGTAGCCGAGTGGGCGCACATATACGGTGGCGGTGAAATCGGTGCCGTTCTGGCGCCACTTGATTTCCTTCTCCACCGGACGGCCAGTGAACGACCCTGCGCCCTTGAGCGCATCAAGTGTCAGCTTCATGGGTTCTCCTTAACGATCCAGTTGAGTTTGCCCGAACGCTGAATAGTGGCTGCAGTGCTCACCGAGGCGTTGCTTGCGAAGTCGAACGGAAAGTCGGCGACGTAGCCAGCGAATAAGCACCAGGTGCGAGTTTTCGGCAGCACGAAGTCATCCCCGTCAGCATCGACGCTGGGTGCAATTCCTTTGCCGTCAGACCAACCTAGAGCCCAAAGGATGTCCTCGTCGCTATCGTCCTGCGAAAGCTGGAACATACGCACATGGCTGGCATTGCGTGGGTCAGCCAGGATCGTTGCGGTTGCCTGGCCTGGGGTTCGCAAGCCCTTTTTATACTTGCGGTCGGTGTCCGCCAGGCAGGTGTCATCGATCTGATCAGCAGGTGCGCCGCCGGGGTTGAATGCGGTGAGGCACTCGACCTCCATCACGGTCTTCGGTCCAGAGCCGCCATTGGCGGGCGGGAGCAGCGCGTAGAGCTGGGCGCCCTGAGCGTTCATCGACATGGTTTGTCTCCAGTCAGAAAGTAAAAAGCCCGCACAAGGCGGGCATCGGGTAGATCGACAGTTCAGCGGGAAACCCACCAATCAACGTCGAAGCTGGCTCGGTAGTTCTTGGTCTCAGGGTCTCGCCCCTCGACACCCCAGCGAGTGACATAGGCATCTAGCTCGACCGCGTCACGGATGGCATCACGCACCATTCGAGCGGCCTCGCCAGTGGCTGCGTACACATCAACCTGCAGGGTTATGCTGTCGGCGTCAGGCCGGCCAGCCAAGTAGTTCTCAGGGCTACCGCTGACAACCTGCCAGACGGCATAGGGCTTGGCTACACCCTGCTCTGCCTCCCCAAACGAATAGAAGCGCATGGCGGTTCCGGCGCCGAGCAACGCCGTCACGGCAGAGCTCTGCAAACAGGCCTGTACGATCGGTGGGGTCATGAAGATGCCGCCTTTTTCGCAGCGCGCTTGATTGCGCGGTCGATTGCTTTCTCGTACTCGGTGACGAAGGTGTTGGTCACCTCGCTGATGCTGTCGGCCAGCGCCGGGCGCATGAATGGTGCTGCGGGCATCTTCTCGGTACCGAATTCGATCAGTCGCCAATGAGGCGTCGGTGCGTTCGAACTGAGATCTCCGCCATCCTTGAGCACCGCACCGTGCAGTACACCGACCCGGAAACCCAGGTCGCCAGTGCGCTTGAACAGCCGCCCATTCCAGCGCAGCGCGATGTTGTCCGAGATCGACCGCCCAGTGGCCTTGTCGTCGATGCGTTCAGCACCGGCCTTAGCCTTCTGCACCACCACCTGGGCGGCCTTGCGCAGAGCGGCCCGGCCACCTTTGTGACGAACATCTACGCTGACCTCTGATAACTTTCCCAGCAGGCTGTCCAGGCCGAGAATGCTGAACTCGACACCGTCAGCCATCCTTCACCCCCTTCTCGACCAATAACGTCAAGTAGTCCAGGCCGGACTTGGCGTCAGTCAGTGGCGGGCCGACGATGCTGTACACCTCACCTCGGTAAATGATGCGCATGGTTGGAAGCACGCCAGGCCGGTACCGGATCACCATCCGGCTGGTGGCCTGTGCTTGGCCGGCCTGAGCCGCGATGAAGTCCCTGGCCGACAAGTCTTCGACACTGGCCGGGCATTTCTCCCAGCGCGAGACCCATTCAGGTTCGCCGAATTCCAGGGTCACCGGGTCACGCACCGGCCTCCGCTCCTGAATGTCGATACGGTGCCGCAGTCTGCCGGCCTGCATCACACACCCATCCGGATGCGGTACGGCATCAGCAGGTGCCGGGATGCCAGCGGCAGCTCAACAGCTGTAGTCCCGGTCACCACGTCTTCACGGTTGGCGAACAGGTGGCCAAGCTTGAGCAGGCAGGCCGCCTGAATGGAAGGGTTGAGCACCATCCCGTAGGCGATGGCATCGGCCTGGTCATACGCATTGGCCAGCACCTGGCGGGCATGGTCGAGCATGCGGCAGCGTAGCGTGTGGTCCTGCTCTGCCTCAGCGGCAGCCACCGCCTCGGTGTTCGCCTCCTTGGCTTGCTGTAGGGCGGCAGACACGCCAGCACGGGCTTCGTCGAGCGCCACCTGATCCAGGTAGAAGCGGCGGTTGAGGAACTGCATCGCGGCCTCCTCCGCCGCATCGAGCTGCGCCTGGACCAGAACTTGGTCTTCTGGCTCGGCCAGCAGGTGGTGCATGGCCAGATCGATGGCGATCACAGACATGGATCACTCCTTGGCCTTGGTGGTAACGCTCTTACCGCCCTTGTTGGCCGGCTCCTGAGCCTTCTTGTTCTCGGGCTCCGCAGCTTTCTTCACGTCGTACTCCTCGATCAAGCCGTTGCGCAGCAAGTCACGAGCACGCAGCTCGTCCACGGTGATTTCTTGGTTGCGCTTGACGTAAGCGCCACCGTTGTTGAAGCCCTTGATGGTTTTGACTTTGACGTCTGGCATGTGCGGTCACGCCCGGTTTCCCGGGCGCGCTCCTGAGGTGGTTACGGGGTGGCTTCGAATTCGCCGTGCACGAACGACTCGGGGCGATACACCGCCAGCGCCAGGCGCTCCTCGGCGCGGATGGTGACCATGTTGGTGCGGAAGTTGTCACCGTCTTCGGTGGAGACCTCGACAGCCGCTTCCTCGCGGTCGAATACCTGTGCAGCGATGTTCATCGCGCCGACCAGGAACTCACCCTCTGGCACCGCGTTGCTGTCCACCACCGGCAGCTTCCACAGACGCTGGACGCCGCCTTCTTGGACGTTCACCCAGATGTAGGAGCCGTTGGCGTCCTTGGTCAGCTCGATGTCTGCCCAGTCCACAGGGTTCAGCGCGATGGCCGAAGCACGGTACTCGGCCACGCGCACCTGCAGAATTGCGCGGCGCAGGGTGTCGATCTTGGTGTCGCCGGTTTTGCGCAGCGCTTCATTGAAGGCGGTGGCCTGCGGGATCAGGCCCAGGAGGTTCTGCCCGGTGCCGTCGCCGGCCAGCAGCTGCTCCTCTTCCTTGTACTTCAGGCCGTAGATCGCACGGCCGTTGATATAGCTCTGGAGCAGCGGAATGTCCGACAGCACCTGCTTGGAAGCGCGGAACCAGTGGGCAATGGTGATGACGTTGGTAGTCTTCAGGCCAAAGGACAGATCGGACTGGGCCTTCGCGGCGCCCTCACCCGCCTGCGGCGCGGCCATGTTCTGGAAGCCGGTTTCCTGCACGAACTCGACCGCGTTCGAGCCGGTGCGGCCTGGCATGATCAAGTCGCGAATGGTGAATTCACGCTCTGGGCCCACCACGATGCCGGGTACCCGGGTCGGCTGGATCGCCACGCCGACGCCACCGGTCCCGGTGGTAGCGCTGGTGATGTTGGTCACGGCCTTGCGACCTACGCGAACGATGCCGCGACCGCGAGTTTGCAGCGACTTGAAGTCGTCGCAATCGGTCAGCTCCTCGCCAGCCGACTTGAAATCGACTGGATCATTGGCGGAGAAGCGGCGGGCCATCTTCTGCTCGATCTCTTGAAGGCGGTCCTGCAGGCCCAAGCCGTCCTTCACCAGGCCATCGAGGATGGTCTTGGTGTCGGCCAGGATGGTGCCGTGCGACTTGATTTCTTCGGTAGCCTTGGCGGCGAACGCCTTGATCTCTTTGTCGCGCTCATCGAGCAGGTCGTTGACCGCTTTCAGTTGCAGCTTGTCTTCGGCGTGCTCCTTGCGCTGGAACTGACGGTGTTCGGAGCGAGCCTGGTTGCTCATGGCGTTATGCATGGTGAATCCTCAAAACGATGGGAGAGACAGTGCCGGGCGTGATTTCAGCGCCTCGACGATTTCAAGTTCTGCCAGGTCGCCCTCGGACTCGCTCCGGAGCAGGTGCTGCAGCCCGCGGTTGGCAATCACCGCCGACTGGGTTTTCGAGAAGCCTGCCTCGCGCAGGAGCAACTCAAATTCGGGCATCGATGGCAGGCCGCCATGGGCCAGCTTCGACTTGATGGTGTCGGTGCGCGCCTCATCGTTGGCGGGCACGGTGACAATGGAGATCTCGATCAGGTCCAGCTTGGTCAGGGTGCGAATGCGGGTCTTCTCGTCGAAGCTCGATTCGCGGACGTAGTAGCCAATCGACAGGCCGGTGATGGAGCGGGTCTGCATGCCGCGATACGCGATACGGGCATAGGGCGCGTCTTCCAGCCAGAGCTCGCCGGCACCAAACAGCCCCCGATCATCTTCCTTGAGGCTGCTGATGTCCCAGCTGCCGATGGGCTCGCCGGTTCGATGCTGCCAAAGGACCGGGAAGGTTCGCGACTTGGCCTTGGCTTCCTCGATCGACTCAAGGAAGGCGCCAGGCGCGACCACCTCGTTGTAGCTGTCGACCACACCGAACACCGAGCCGTAGCCAGAAAAAAGGCCGTCGTCGCCGACAGCCTTTACGTCATAGTCGAAAGAGCGGTACTTGACCGCCGCCAGTCGATCCTTGTGTCTCATGGGGTGTTACCTCTTGGCTGGTCGTTGAGCCAGTCGAGCAGCGCTGCCTTGGCCTGGTTGGCACCGCCGGGGTCTTCGCCCAGCTTGTCGATCGGCAGCATGTTGGATTGCACGGTGAGCTTTGCCGCGTTGCCACCCTCCGGCGGCAAGTTCTCTTTGCGCCGGCAGTCGTCCCGGGTGTAAATCCCGTTCTGGGTCATCGAGCTGTAGAAGGCCGCCCGCGCAGCGCTATCCATGCGCAGCAGCCCTTCTGGGTTGAACTTCACGTAGAAGCGGCGCCGCTCATGTGGGCGCAGCAGGCGCCGGTTGGCGCACATCTCGATGCGCTTGATCCAGGGCAGCAGAGTGAAGGACAGGAAGCCGATCATCTGCTGCTCCATGCCGGTACCCCAGCTGGTGGAGTTCTGCGTGTGCCCGACCATCCAGGGCGGCACCCGGAACCATCGGCAAATTTCCTCGACGTTGAACGCCCTGGTCTGCAGCATCTGGGCATCCTCGGGCGTCATTGAGACCTGCTGGTACTTCATGCCCGCCTCAAGAACCATCGTCTTGCCGTGGTTGGTCGCGCCGGAGAACTGCTTGATCATGTCCTCGCGGATGTCCTTCCGCTGGTCCGGCTTGAGAATCTGGTCGGTGGAAAGAACGCCACCCAGCTTCATGCCGTTGGCGAACATCTTGGCGGCCGACTCATCAGCCGCCATGGCCGAGCCCAGTACCTGCCGCCCGTAGGCCAGCGGCGACAGTCCGCAAAGCGGGTCCACCCCGAAGGCTCGTACGTGAACCATCTGATCCTCGGTCAACGTGTGAGGCTTGCCGAAGTTGTCGGTGTAGCGGTACTCAATGGAGCCGTCCGCCAGGCGCCGCGGGGGCGACATGTTCTGCGGCAGAAGGAACTCCAGACTCGTCAAGGTGCGGCCGCTCTGGTGGGGCTCACAGAATGCATTCCCCTGCAGCAGCAGGCTGGCCATGACGTTCTCCCAGAACTCCACAGGGGTTTGGTCGGCGTTGGGCTGCTGGCTGATGACGAAGTTGACCGGGTGAGAACTGGCCACCACCGGCGCACCGTTCCTGTCCTCGTACAAGGCGATCGGCAGCGTGGCGATGGTTTCAGCGATCAAGCGCACGCATGCCCAAACAGTCGAGAGCTGGAGCGCCGTCTGCTGGCTGACCACCTTCCCTGAGGCCGAGTCGGTACCGTAGAAGGTGTTCCAGAAGGCGGAGTCGGTTAGGCCGATCTTGCGGCCCGCCCATCCCGCCAGGCTTGATGCCACTCCCGGCTCGGCCGACTTCACCAGGGCCTGGCCGAGGATCTGCGTGAATGATTTAGCCACCGATCAACCCCTTGCGAATGAAGCCCGCGGCGATCAGTAGCGAACCGGCAGCGGCCAGCAGCGCGTAACCCAAGCCGGCCAGCACGTATACACCAGCGACGCCCAGCAGCAAGCCGCCGGCGGCAAGCACCAGAAAGATGATCAGGCCAGTTTTCATAGGTAGTCCAGTTAGCCAACCACGATCGGGCTGGCAAGAAAGTCATCGAAGTGGCCGGAGTCATCGATACCGAGCTTGATGGCCACGGCGCAGCCGGTGATCAGGCTCACCATGCCGTCGATCTTGTTCTCCGGGCGCTCCTTGTTGGGGTAGATGTTGTCCTTCACGTCCAGCTTCGCCACCACGTTCGAGGCCATCCAAGTCAGCACCGGGCAGTCACCGTGGGCCAGCTTTCGCTGCAACACCAGGGCTTCAACCTCTTTCATGGGCTCACTCAGGTTCTGCACCGTCTGACGCAGCTCAACCATCGGCAATCCTTCGGCGTCCATCTCCTGAGCAAGCTGGGTGGCCTGCCACGGGTCGTAGGCGTAGGCCCGGATGTCGAAGCGACCGGCAAACTCGCGCATGTCCTCTTTGATGACTTCGAAGTCGGTGACCTCTCCGTCGGTCAGGGTCAGCAGGCCGAGAGCATCGAACTCGCGGTACCGCGCGGTGTTGCTGTCCAGCTCCTCCAGCACCCGCGCTTCTGGCAGGTAGTACCTGGCGTGGATATGCCAGAACGGATCGTCGCCATTGGGCGGGAAGATCAGCAGGTTCGCAGCAATGTCGATCTTGCTCGCCAAGTCGAGACTGCCGTAGCAGGGACGGCCCTCCAGTTCTGCAAGGCTCTTTCTGGCCGGGGCCTCTTTCCAGCGCAGCATGTTGAGCCAGGCATTCTTGGCGCCCACCCACTCGTTCAGGTGCTTGGTGCGGAAGGTAGCCTGCTTGGTTGCCGACTGCATCGCGTCACGCTGGCGGGCCAGCAGGAAGTCCTCGCCGACCGAAATGCCGAAGTTCGGATTCGCTTTGCGCAGCGCGATCTCGCTGGTCCAGTCATCACCATGGTCAATGGTGTAGAGCGCTGGCCAGAGATCCGGACGCTCAATGACTCCTTCCAGCATCCGCTCGGAGTCGCGGATTAGCTGGTGGCAAGGCCCGCCGATGCTGGAGCCCGCGGTGGTGATAACCAGCATAATGGGCTGCTCGCGGGCGCCCATGCCGGTCTCCATGGTGTCGTAGAGCGTCGAATCTTGATGTTCGTGGTACTCGTCCACCACTGAGCAGGACGGCGAAGACCCGTCGCCGGGCTTGCCGATGACCGGCTCGAAGCGCGACCCATCGGCCAAAACGACCATGTTGGAAGCGTTCACGTCGACGCCGTAGTGCTCTCGCAAGTCGTCGGTACGCTCGACCATCAGCTTGGCCGGCCTGAACACCTCCCAGGCTTGCTTCTCCGTGGTCGCGCCAGAGTAGACCTCGGCGCCGAACTCTCCGTCGGCGACGAACATGTACAGACCAACGCCGCCGCCGATGATCGATTTGCCGTTCTTCCTGGGTACGAACACCAGAATCGTCCGGTAACGCCGGGTGCCATCCTTCTTGCGGACCCAGCCGAACGGCACGCAAACCGAGAAAAGTTGCCAGGGCTCCAGCTTGATCAGCTGCTTCTTTCCGCCCCATTTACCCTTGGTGTGCGGCAGAAGCTGCAGGAACTTGGCGACTTTCTCGGCCTTGGCTGGATCGAATTTGTACGGAAAGTCCTTGCGCTTGGAGGCAGCCAGGTCATCAAGGTGACGCTGGGCCAGTAGCTGAATCCATTTGCAGACGAGGATCTTCCCGGCGACTACATCCTTGGCGTACTTCTCGGCCGCCTTCATCAGCGGAAATTTCACCTTGGCCATCACAGCTCCGCGAATGCATTGCCCTTCGGCGCGTCTTTTTTACCCCCGCCCACCTTGGACCGGTCAGCCGGCGTCATGCCGAACTTGCCGAGCATGGCTTCCAGGCGCACCAGCTTGGCGGCAGGGAAATCGATGGGGTCGTTGCGAAACTGGGCCAGCAGGTTGGCGGCCAATTCCAGGCTGAGCCGGTCGGAGTTGGTCAGCACATCCCGCGGGGCGTACTTCGCGATCTCCTTCCAGGCGTGGAGCACTGCTCCATTGATGTGAGCCGGCGGTGCGGTCAGCTCACCCACCGGTTCGGCATCCTCACGGCGTCGCTGGGGGTCTTTCTTGAACGCGCCGGTCAGCTCAAGCACGTTGGTCGGCTTGCGCGGTCGGGCCATTTTGAAAACCTGAATTTTGCGGAAGTGAAAAAAAAGCTGAGGGCGCGGTGTCCGAGCGAAAAGGCCTGAACTTTCACTATGCCCCTCCCCTCTGACGAGATTCGTTATCATTTGAGCTGTGATTTGATCATTTTCCGATCAAATCGGGATGCAGCTCCAGGCCTTGCCATTCACCAGCACGGGGATGTACTCCCGACAGACACCAAACTCCTCTGCCAGGGCCTTGGGTGACTCACCACGCGCCCGGCGGCGCCTGATCTCGATGACCTGCGCCTCTGTCAGTCTTCGATGTCGGGCTCGCATGCCAGGCCCTAGAGTTCCATGGCGAATAGCGTCTTGGGCATTGTCCTCTCGCGTACCCCAGACCAGGTTCCCAGGGCGGTTATCAGTGCTGATGCCATTGAGGTGCCTGGCCTGCTGGTCGTCATCTTGTGGCAAGCCGCCATACGCCATAAGAACAAGCCGATGCACTTCGAAGCGGTGACGCTCCCTCTTGCCGTTGACTCGCACGGTCAATGTGACGCGGTGATATCCACGGTTGACCTGGCTCTTAAGAACCCTGACCAATCCAGAGCGGACGGACGCAACTTCCCCATCCTCAGTCGCGTAGTAGCCGCTGAGGTTGGGTATAGGTCGCATGGTCTATCTATCGATGTTGTCGGGATTCTTTCTGCGTCTTGGCCTTGTGGCAGTCGCGATTGATCGCCCGCAGGTTGTGATCATCATCCGTGCCGCCGTGGGCCAGCGCGACGATGTGGTCAACTTCATCTGCCTCGCGAATCCTTCCCAGCCTGGTGCAGTCGTCGCACCGGCACAGGTACTGATCACGCTTGAGGATGCGGTCACGCAGCCGACGCCATGGCCGGCCGCCACGACCTGAGCCCTTGCGTGTAGCCCAGGCTTTGGCCTGCTCGGCAGCCAGATCGGCATGGCCGTCACAGTAACCATTGGCATTGCGGTGCAGCGATCGACAGCCTTGGGCTCTACATGGGCGCTGCGGCCTTAACGGCATGGCGTGCCATCCAGGTAGGACCGCGGTTCAGCTTCAGGGTCAGCATCGTCACCGTCAGCCAGCGCCTCGATCAGTGCCAGGTTCTGCGTTGCGATCTGCTCCAGCAGTGCGGTCTGTTTGCGCTGTTCGTCCAGTAAGTCGCTGACGCTTGGCTGCAGCTGGGCGGTGATGCCCGCCTCAAGCACGATCAGCTCACACTTGAGTCGATCAGCTGTCCCTGCCAGGTGTTGAGTCAGTCGCTCGCGCACCTCCGTCTTGATCGGGAACGGAACGCTGACCACCAACAGGTCGCCCTTCTTCGGGCTCAGCTGCTCGATTTGTTGCGAATAGGTTTGCTGCTCGCTCATACGCCACCTTTGTCCACTTGTTGATCCACTCGCGCCGAGCGGCGCATCCACTACAGGCCATTGCTCACCTCCTGTACCAGGTCAGCTGGTAGCACCGCGCATCGGCGGGTATCTCGGCGATGGGCCAGCGCAAGCAGCCCATGTACTTTCGCTCTGGCCGGGTGCGGCTCACACGCAGCGTCTGCACCAAATAGGCAGATCCGGCAGCAGTGGTTATGAAATCACTGACTGCAATGCCGTCGGCACCGTCGACATACAGCCTGCATGGTGTATAGGGTTGCTTGGCCATGTTCGATAAGCTCTCTCGCGCAATGAAATCGGCGCATCCGCGGGGTCGTCGGAACGACATTCCGCCCGGATGGTCGTAGCGGAAAGATCTGGAGAAACCGTGATGAAAGAAATCGAAGAGCTTATAGACAGGTGCGTTTTGCTAACCGAGAAGCTTGAAGGCCTACTGGAGGAGCATCCCGTGGCGTCCGGATCAGTTGTTTATCAAACTGCCGTTCGTGTCCTCACCATGCAGGTTAATCAGCTTCAGCAAGATGTAATTACCAAAGCAGCGCGCGGAGTCATCCACGAAAGGGATCAGCTTCAACCGGTCCCCGGTCGAGTGCTTCACTAATCTGGCTGAACGCATGATCAGCGTGCTCGCGCCACAAAACGGCGCATGTCTGTTTTGTGGCGCGGATTAATCGACCTTGCGGCTCGGCAGCTTGAAGTCGGTGACGCGATCAGCAATGGCGCGGACCTTCTCGACACCAAGGAAGCCAACCCAGCCACCCACAAACGTCGACATGCTCTGCGGCAGGCCGAAGAACTCCAGGCCGCTGATGATCGTCAGGGTCAGGCCGCCGCATATGGCGCCCTCCACCAGCATCTGCCGGCGAGTGCCGCCACCGTAAGTGATGCGCAGCACAGCCATGGCGCAGGAGAGCCCGGCCGCATACAACAGGGGCGAATGCTGGCTCAACCACGCAAGGGCAACCGCCCAGGTGTCTGGTTTGTCTGGCATGTTGGACATCCGGGTTCCTCCCTTGCGGGAAGCAGAAAAAGAAAAGGCCCGCCGTTATGGCGAGCCCTTGGATACGTGAAAAGGTGGCCCCGTGCTATCGTCGAGCTTCCACACAAGACGTTTCACGGAGCGAAAAACGATGAAGGTAACCCTCAAGTGCGCCAAGTGCGGCAGTGACAAGTTCGAGGTTCCGGCTAGGCCGAACGACAACTCGAAGGTCACCTGCGGCAAATGCGGTGCTGTCGAGACTTACGGGAAGCTCATGAAGGCTGTGGGCGACAAGGTCACGAAGGACCTGCAGCGGCAGCTCGGGAAAATGTTCAAGTGACCTGAGCGTTTCAGCCAGAGGGCGCAGGAAGTCAGCGGCGCCCTCAACCTCAACGTCGAGCTGTAGCTTTTCCATGCATCCTCCAGATACGAAAAAGCCCCAGCTGGTGCGAGGCTTGGAATGGGTGCGGAGGGCCGGCGCTTCCCGGCTTGTTGGTCTGGATCGCTGGGTCACGTACCCCAGACTCTCATCGCGTAGTCGATCAGGGAGCGCACGGCTTTGATCGACGCCACTACCGACTTAGTCCAGCTGCCTGAGCGTGTCATCCGCACAAAAAAGCCCGCACAGGGCGGGCAAAGAGGGATCGTGCTTTTTTAAATCTGGTGGCTGTAGAACAGCGAGTACGACTCGATACCGTCGTTGGGCTGCTTAATGCCAGCGTTGGAGTAGTGAATCGCTCGGATGCCAACCTTCTGCGTCTCGCCGATCTTCAAGCCCGCACCGATGCGGTCTTCGAAGTTGAAGGCCGAACCAAAGTCCTGGTCACCTGCGGAGGTACCAGAGAAGACCGCCAGGCCGATGCCAGCCTCAACGAATGGCTTCACGTTACCGCTACCGAACTCGTAAACGAAAACTGGCGCAAAGGACAGCGAGTGAGCCC
>NZ_BLJG01000002.1 GCF_009932375.1 Pseudomonas juntendi | reverse complement strand
ATGTCACTGCCGTCAGCGGCGTAGGTTTCGCTCTCGATGTTGACGGCGGCACCTTCGTGCACCCCCTTCAACCAGAGCCCTTGGAGAACCGCCCCCATCTGGGGGCGCTCCTTGAGCATTTGCCCCATCACGAAGTGATCGGCCGGCCTTGCCGGTGTGGCCACCTGGATGAAAGGCCGGTCGGTGTTGAGTCTGATGATCTGCTTCCCGTACTCGGGCGGGCAGCTGACGGCAAATACGATCCGGCCGTCAGGCTCATAGGCTGCGAAGTGTCCAGTGTTGCTCATCGTTTGGTTCCCATCGCAAAGAGGTTATGATTTTTCACGCCGACCCCCGTGTTCTCCCCCCACCACTTCACAGTGACGACGAAAAAACCCGGGCCAACGCCGATTGATCCCATCAGGTTAGGGAAACCATCCGCCCAGTCGCCGCCACCTTCCGCGATCACCAAGCCGTTGATATCCATCTGGAATTGGTACTTACGGATACCACTGCCAAACCCTTGGTAGCAGCTGTACTGGGCCGTGATGAAACCGCCCTCGTCCATCTGAACGCCGACAGCGACCAGGTTTTGCCATTGGCCTACCCCCGCACCCAGCACATTTCCGGGGCTGCTTGCCGATACCGGCACAGTGACAGCGTTCCCACGAATGCGCAGCGTGTCGATTTCCGCCACACCGATCTTCGCGGACGTAATTGCACCATTGGCGATCTTGGCGTTGATGATGCTGCCATCACGAATGAAGGCATCATTCATGAACACCTGGCCGCCTTGAATCGCAAACGGGCTGACGTAACCATTGCCGGCGGCGTTGATTACCGCGAACTGGTCCGCCAAGACGGCCACGACCGACTGCAGCACACCATTCTGGTTCTGAATGCCTACTCCAATCCCACCGAGCGCATAAACTCCGCTTTGCGTAACTGCAACCTTGATCGAGAACTGAGCGTTGACCCGATTATTCAATCCGGTCTGCGCGGTACTGATCTGCTGTACCGAAGCATTGGTGGCCCCCAAAGACGATTGGGTGCTCTGGATTTGCTGACTGAGTGCTCCATCAGCATCGCTTCGGGCCTTGGCTTCGTTCTGAATCGCGGCGTTGGCATCTCCGACAGAGGACAGCAGTCCATTTATCCTCTGTGTTTCAGCCGCCAGCTTGTCTCCCTGCTGGGAAACGTTGACGCTGAGTGAGTCAAACGCCCTCCCCGAAGCAGCCACCGACCGGCGACCGGCTGCGATGTAGGCAATGTCCACCTCGCCATTGGCATCACCTGAGTTGTACATGTCCAGGCGGATGGCCCAGATCTTCTTCCCGTTCCAGCCTGCGTGGCCGGAAAGGTCGAATTCGATGTCCTGCCAGTCCCCATTAGAGGTGCTGATAGGCCAGTTGAACCTCCGAGCGTCGGCAAGCCCCCCATCCTCGTTGGCCCAGTACATAGCCGCACTGGTCCGGCCGGTGTTGCGCCGGCGCAGCCTGATCCTCACAAGAGGGTTCGCGGCTCCGTCTATGACCGGGAAGGTGTTGGTTGCCTGAATGGTCGTGTACTTGGCGACAGTTGCGTACTGAGGGCCTGCGGTCAGGGTTGCTCCAGACGTATTGGCTATCCATCCCTCGACCGAGTTAACGAACTCCCAAGTCTGCCCAGCCACGAATGGCAGAGCGGTGCCTATCTTCGCTTCTAGGTTGGTGATGCTCGTGGATTGCGCAGTCAGTCCGCTTTCAGTAGCAGCGACGCGGCCAGCCACGCTGTTCAGCGCTGCGGTCGACGCCTTGCTGGCCAGGCCAGTGGAACCGTTGTTAACGCTGTTCTCCAGACTGGTCGTTCTGGCGGACACAGAGTTGATGTCTTTACCCTGCTGGCTCACGCTTGAAGTCAGGCCGTCGACGGCCGTAGATACGGCGCCGATGGCATTGCTGTCTACCTGCCGACTGTCCCGCCATCCGCTAGCCCTTGCCCCGACCTCAAGCTGCGGCCTGGCAAATTCTACATAGCCTGCTGTCACAGCCCCTGTGGCGCTGTAGATGCGGTAATACAAGATGCACCCTGCCGCATTGGACGGAGATACAGCGGTGTACTGTACGCGCTGTGCGCTCGGGCTGATCTGCACAAGCGGCGAAGCAGGTGCACTGATGACCACCCCTGCCGCATCCACCCACTGCATAAAGATCCTGAGCGACAGACCACTGGTGCCTCTGACGAAAATAGACGTGGTCAGCGTTTGGCTCGGACCTACATTGGGCCGGCGGGGGGTACCTGTCACGTTCGGGCGCAGCGATCGGTAACCCGACGAGGTGGTGAACCCTCCAGTGGCAACCATGCGCAAGGCTTTCTCACCGGAGTTTATCCAAGAGGTTACCAAGGTATCCGTTGTTGACACCGGGCCTTCGGTTTCCCAGCCATCGACGCCCCCAGCGGAACCTCCGGCCTTGGTGAAAGCCGGGTTGTAGAGCAGGTTCTCGCCGCCGATATCGCCAATGCTGTTATCCAACTGAGTTAGCTGGTTAGAGGCGCTGCTCAGGCCTGATTCTGTTAGGCCTACCCGCCCAGCAAGGGCAGACGTGGCAGCGGCATTGGCGGTGATATCAGCCGCGTTGAGCCGGCCATTGTCCCGCCAGCCAGTCATCGCGTTTCCAAGTTCGAGCTGCAGTCGATCCCATTCACACCACCCCGTTGTGCTGGCTCCGTTTAACGGCCCCCGAATGCGATAGATGATTCGTACCGACGCGGCACCCGCAGGCGCAGGTGCCGAGGTACGGCTGAATCTCTGCCAAGCCTCGGGCGCAATGGAAGCGTTCTGCGAGCTAGCCCCATCCGTGCTGATGTTTGCTCCACTGGCATCACGCCACTGGAAGAACAGCTGCGCGATCAGCCCACTGGTTGCCCGGAAATGTCCGGATAGCGTCAGAACCTGGCCCTCTGAGACACCTGGCCACTTGGGTGTGTCCTGCACCAGGTCGACATAGCTCCCAGCGTTCGGGATGGTCAGGCCAAGACGCAGCGCCATTCCTGACGGATCAAGCGTGGACGGCACAAAGTTCGACGTGAGCGTCGAGCCGGAATTGCCCAGCGTCCATCCATCGGGCAACCAAGCCGTGGTCGGACTGACTACGTCCAGAGACGGGTTGTACAGCAGATTCTCCCCGCCTGCCTGAGCCAGCGACGTATTGATGCCTGTGATGGCCTCGCCGGCGGCAGTGATCGCCGCCCCCTGCTGCTCCACCTTGTTGCCCAATGTCTGAACTGTCGAGGCATCGGCCTTGGTTTCCACCTTGCTCAGAGCACTGGCAGCCGCCGCCGCCGCATCGCTGGCCACCTTGTCAGTGACGGCCATCCATGCGGTGCCTGACCAGCGCTTCGGCGTGTTGGCGTTCCCAGTGGTGTCGATCCAAAGGTTCTGAGCCAGGCGCTTGTCAGCAGCAGGTGCGGCAGACCCGTAAATAACCTCCCCTTTAGCGCCCGCCGCTGTAGCAGCCGCCTGGGCGGCCTGCTGGGCAGCGGTGACGTTCGTGTTGGTGGCCGTCAGTCCGCCCTGCAGGCTGAAAATCGACTGGCCTTGGGTGGCGAGCTTTCCTTCGGCTTCAGTCACGGCGTTGCTCAGGCTGGATACAGCCTCCGCCGACGCGGACGCAGAACGTCTGCCCACAGCGATGTAAGCGACATCAACCTCACCACTCGTATCCGCAGCGTTCATCATGTCCAAGCGGATGGCATACATGCTCTTGCCGGCCCACCCGTCCTGGCCGGACAGGTCCAATTCGATGTTTTGCCAGTCAGTGGTGGTAACGCTGATCGTCCAATCCAGGCGGCGAGCCTCCGCCAAGCCGCCGTCTTCGTTGGCCCAGTACATCCGTGCCGCAGTACGCGTTGTGTTGCGACGACGCAGTCGGATGCGCAGGTAGGGGTTCTCCGCACCTGGCAGCACAGGTGTGAAGCTGCACTGGAGGCTTTTAGACTTGGCCATGGTGGCGAACAGCGGACCGGCGATGAACGCAGAACCGGAAGCTGTAGCCACCCACCCACGGGTAGAGCCAGTGAACTCCCAGGCACGGCCAGCCACGAATGGCTGGGCCGCTCCCACGCTGTTTTTGAGCTGGGTGATATCATTGCTCTGGCTGGTTAGAACACCTTCGGCGCTGTCCACCCGGTTACCAATCGACTGCACAGCCGAGGCGTCAGCCTTCTTGCTCACACTATCGGTCAGCGAAGTCAGGGCCTGACTCTGCGACGAAAGCTGTTGATCCTGCGCTTTGTCCTTGTCTTCGGTAGCCGCCACCCGGGTGGTGACCTGCTGCAGCGCCTGCGAGCTGGCCTTGCCGTCGATGCTGGTCTGCATGCCGTCCAGGCGGGTGGCTTGGGATGAAAGTTTGCCCTCGGCATCCGACACGCGCAGGCCCAGGCTACTCACTGCGGATGCATCGGCTTTCTTGGCCACGTTGTCATTGGTCGTGGAGAGACCCGCTTGCAGCCCGCTGATCTGCGATGCCTGGGCAGTGACCTTGCCATCCAGCGTCGATACGTCGGTTTCGACCTTCGACACGCGCGCCGCCATGCCGTTGGCCGTAACTACAGCTTGGCCAATATCAGTCCAGTAGGTGGTGTTCGGCGGCGGCGTGTTCAGCGGCACGGCTTTCAGGGCCTGGTACAACTTACCATCGCTGCCCAAGGCGCTTTGCCCGACGCTGTAGGCCTTGTCTTTCCGGTACGGCAACGAGCCGGCCAAGGCCGAGACGTTGGCGATCTGCTGCTGCAGGTCGGCCTTGGCAGCCGACACATCAACGCTCACAGCGGTGATCTGCTGCTGCAAGTTGCCCTTGGTGGTGTTGAGGGCGTTGTTCACCTCACTGATTTGCTGGGCCAGTTCGGTCTTGGCCGTCCCTATCCGATCGTTCACCGACCCAGGGCCATTCTTGTCTATCAGGTCGATGCGGCTGGTGAGCTCCTGGCCCAGTTCACTTTCGGTGATCTGATCCTTGATCTGCTCGAGGATCGCGCCAGCATCAGCGCTGGCCATTCCGGCAACCACTGCCGGGGCCACCGGGAAGAACGGGCCGAGGTTGCCGGTGCGATCCACCAGGCGAGCCCAGAAGAAGAAACGCTGCCCGGCGCGCAGGCCCTGCATGACGTGCTCATTCTGCGGATAGGCCAGGTCGGCCAGCTTGGTGGCCAAGCCCAGATCGGTACCTTCGCTGTACCACAGCTCCGTTCGCTGGGTGTCCTCGGAGCCCGCTGGAAAGCCCCACTTGATGCCGATGCCAAACAGCAGACTTTCGGTATCCAGGAACGTAACGGCCGGCGGCAGGCCTTCCTTGCCATTCAGCTGAGTCAGATTCGAGCTTTTCCAGATCGAGGTGATGTCGAAGCTACTGACCGCCCGTACCCGAGCCAGGTAAGCGCCAGCGTAGATTCCTACCACATCAACCGAAGCAGCGCCGGTACGTTGCAGACGAATCCAGTTGCCGTTGTCCTTGCGCCATTCAACATCGTAAGCAACGGCACCCTCCACTGCCGGCCAAGCGATGGTCATGGTGCTGACCGCGATGCCTTGATCAATCATGTGGGTAGACGACAGCGTCACGCTCACCGGCGGCTGCACGGTGGTCACCGGGATGACGCTGATCGGGCGCTCGTCCAGCTTGGCACCGGTATCGATCGCTGCAAACTTGCTCGGATTGAACTCGAGCGCGGTGATCTCGTACTCGCCCTCCTGGGTGCGCGTCGTTTTCAGCACGCGGAACAACTGCACCGCCAGGTCGTCGTAGTCGATTGCCCACTGCAGCTCAGGTTCAGGCTGGACCCCGTAATCGGTGGTCACCGTGACCGCGCGCCCAGCTACCGATTGCACGGTGCGCGCCTGAGCAGTCCCATTCGGCAGGTTCAAGATCAGGCGATCACCGGCCTTGATCGGCGTGTCACGGTCCAAGGTCACAACGCGGCCGGCAGCCACCGAAATCCGGCCACCGTTTGGACGTCCCGCAACGAGCTCGTCTGCGATGGGAATGACGTAGCCAGGCAATGGAATGCGTCCTTCCATGCCGGTCTTGAAGGTGACGGTGCGGTCCTGGCTGTTGCTCAACAGCGCCCACTTACCGCGGCGTTGGGCCTCGGAGGCCCGGGTGCAGCCAATCGCCGACAGCTCGATTGGGCGATCGCGGTACCGGCGCTGGAGCGACAGATCGGTCACCGGAATGACGTCGGTGTCGTAATTGTTGGCCGGGTTGTCGTAGCTGACCAAGGCGCGGCTGTAGTGCGTGTTGCGCTCGGCGCCCCCGTAGACGAAGTCACCGTCGATTACGTTGGCTCGGGTGAACACGTAGTCAATGTCCTGGGCTCGCGGCATATCCGCCTGCATGAACAGCGAACCGTGGGCCCAGTACACCATGCCCCGGTAGATAGCCGCCAAGTCACGCAGCAGCGTCCAGGCCTCGGAGCGGCCCTGCAGGTTCATGTCGCACAGATAGCGCGGCTCTTGACCACCCACGCCATCCGGCACCAACTGGTCGCAGTACTGGGCAATGCGATACATCTCCCACTTGTCGACCATCCACGACTTGATGCGCTTACCCAGACCGAACCGATCTTCGACACACAGCCCGTAGGTCACGAACGCAGGGTTGTTGGTCCAGGCCTGCTTGAAGGTGCCGTCCCATACGCCAGTGTAGGTACGGGCTACCGGGTCGTAGTTGGTCGGTACCGGCCAACGCTTGGCCTTGCACCTCACGGTGACAGCCGGGATGTTCTGGAACTGCTGGGCGTCAAACTCGATGTACAGCAGCGCGGTGTTCGGGTAGCGCAGCTTCTGGTCGATGATCTCGGTGTAGCCAGCGATGGTCATCGTGTCGGCGATTGTGCCGCTGTTGGCGTTTGGGGTAATCCGGCGCACACGCAGCATCCAGCCAGAGGTCGCCGGCGGCAGGTTGACGCGCACCGAGCGCTGGTAGCCGTTGGTTGTTTTGCCGTCCACAGCCCCCCGGTTTGCTTCGACGTATGCGCCCCCATCAGTGGCTACGTCAATGGCGTACTCAATGCGGTAACCGTTGGTGTTGCCGCTGCTATCTTGCTGCACAAGGCGCGGCCAAGACATGCGCACCCGTACCGCAGAAAGCTGGGTGTTGCTCAGCGCGCGGGTGAACGGGTTGTCGCTGCGCAGTTCGACGTTGACGGTGGTCTCGTTCTCGATCGAAGGGATACCCTGGATGTAATCCTGCTCGACGGAGCCAGAGCGCCACTCCCACTTCACACCGGGAAAGTTCACGTTGCCGCTGGCATCCATGATCGGCGTATTGTCGAGGTAGATGTCTCGGTCGGTAGGCGTACCGTCAAACTCGCCCTCGCCCACGGCCAGCAGGATCTTGGCGATGTTCGTGGACTGCAGGCTGTCTGGTGCCTCAACAGGAGTCTTCGGCTTGCTCTCGCCGCCCTTGTGGCCAGTGATTACCAGGTGATCTGTCGGGCCCATACTTTCCTCCGGGCAATAAAAAACCGCCCGGAGGCGGCCTGTAAGCTGAATCGGCCCTAGGCCTTGTCTTGCGCCTCAATCGAGGCTGAGATAATCGCTCCGCCCCAGCGTCGATCGCCGATGCAGATAGGAACGGGGTTGCCGCTGGCTGTGGTGTTCCTCGCACTGCCAAATGCATAGGACGGCTTGTTTTCAGCCGCAGCGCTCAGTGACAGGCCTTGGGCTTGGGGACTGAGGAGCTGAATCACGCCGCCGATGGCCATCGACGCGCCCACTGCAGCTGCAACTCCCCAACCACCAGCGCCAGCAGCGAAGGCCGCACCTAGCCCGCCAGTCGCGAATGTTGCTGCGGCAATGAGGGCTATCCCAACAACGGTTTGCAGTAAGCCGCCGCGCTTGCTCCCGCCGATCACAGGAACAATACGCAGCTCTCGGACACCACCGCGGTCAAACGAATCCGCCCCGACATTCAGTCGATTCCGGAATACCGCGAACCGCAGGCCCAGGCCATCAAGGCGGCGGATTTCGTCTTCGAATCCAACCAGGGTGGCCTTCAACGCCTGGAATGCCTCCCATATATCGCCAGTATCCAGCTGCCGGCGATGGGTACGACCAAACTTCTGAGCCAAGGAGCCTGACAACTTAATGGTTGTCATGGCGGTGTAGTGGATTGCTGAATCAGACATGCATGCCTCCGGAAAATAAAAAACCGCCCGAAGGCGGTTTGATCAAAGGCAGCTCTCAACCGCCTCAATTCGTCGTTTTTTCCTCCAGTCCATCAAGCCAGTTTGGAAGTAGAGACGCACCTGCGTTTTGCCATTCGCAGCATCAAAGTCCGCGAACTCGACCTCTCCTGCGCTGATGACTGTGTTCCCTCCACCAGCCAATGGCTGCAATGCCGCAGCGTAATGAGCCCCCATCAAAGACTGGTTCTGCCAGGCAAACAAGACACACTCTGCGACTTTGTCTACGGGTTTCGAACTGTTGGCGGTAAAGGCCGGCCCAGCAGCCCGTTTCTCATTCATCGAAGCGCATCCGCCCAAGAGCACGAAGCTCAGTATCGTGACCATTACGCGCATGGCATCACTCCTTGAAAAGACGGAATGTATCACCTGGCGCCGCGGTGACGCAGCACCAGCCGCGCTCGATCGAGCCATGGCCCGCCGAAGACAACGATTTCTGATGGTCGCCCCAGCAGGTGGTGCAGCATGAACGGGCCAGGTCCGAAGACCTCCGCCGATTCCTCCGGCAGCCGAGCGTCAGCGCCGAGGTAAATGCCGGCGTGGTTCGGGTGAGCCGTGCGGCCCACGGCCATGACAATCATGTCGCCGCGCTGCGGCTGGCTGACCTGGTAGAAGCCAGCAGACTCGAAGGCCTGCTCATACAGGCTTGGACCGTCCGGCTTCTCCCACCACCCCTCCTCCCGCGCGTAGGCCGGAAATTCCAGACCCCACTCTCGCTTGTACCAGTCAGCACAGACCTGCCAGCAGTCCCAAGCACCGTGCACGAACGGCCGCCCGAGCAGAGGTGTGTGACCGGTGGGCGTGACAGTGCGCAGGTCACCCTCCGGCCACGACAGGATGTACCAGGGCAGCCCGGTGGCCTCGCACATTGCCAGGTCACGGGGGGACGGCCTGCTGGTGGCGTCGGGGTGCGAGTGCACGATGCCGATCACCTCGCCTTGGTCTTCAGCTGCCGAGTACTGCTCTGGCGAAATGCGGAACTCTTCGCCAGGATCGGCGGAAGTGTTCTCGCACGGTACGTAGCGCTGCGAGCGACCAACGGTAACGATCAGCCCGCAACACTCCCTTGGGTATTCCGCCGCAGCGTGCGCTTGCACGGCTGCCAGGATGTGTTTACGCATGGTCAGCTCCGAGCGATGAGAGAAACAGCCGGGAAGCCGCCAAAGGGCAGCTGGTTGCCTTGGCCGAAGCGAACGGTACAGCCTGAGTCGAGGCAGCCGTTGCAATGGTCCTTGGCCGGGTCATCCGTGGGGTTGCCATCCAGGTCGTAGTAAGGGCCGGTATATCCGCAGTTCGGACCACGGTATCCGGCAGTCATTGCCCAGTGGCATAGCTGGGTCATCTGCCGGCCAATCGTCTCACCGCCAACGTCACCGGGACTGGCCAACTCCCACGCGACCATAGTGCCGTTCTCTGACACTTTCTGGTCGATATACCAGACCTCGATCGCCTCTTCGGCTGGGTCAGCTTCAGCGTTGCCGCCGGGGTAGTTGGCAGCGTCCAGGTACCGAGCCATGGTGTGACGCATGGTCAGCTTGAACTCGAGCAGGTTGTCGAAGGCCAGGCACAGGGCGGTAATCCGCCCGTTGACGTTGCCAACCGTCAGCGTGGGTCGCACCGCCGTTCCATCCGAGTTCGCCTCGATGCCGTCAATCTGCATCGGCCAGGCGCCGTACTCGTTGCCCTGCCACCAGATCGACTTGGCCGGCAGCTGGTCCGCATTCGCGCCAGCGGCTGCGAGCTCCTCGGGAGTGTGCGGTATGGCGTGCCCATGGAATCGCAGCGTGTCCGCTCCGAAATCGGAGCCGTCCAGCTCGAACAACAGTATTTCTGCGCCGGGTTCCAGCTTCTGCAGCTGAGTGATCAAGCTCATGGGTGATAGGCCCTTTCGAAGGTGGTTGTCAGGCTTGTGATACCGCCAGGCTTGCGCTGCTGACGGAACTTCTCGCAGCGGTACATGCCCAGATCCCCCTCGGCATTGGTCCATAGGAATGCCTTGGCTCCCTTATGCCGACGAATGAAGGCGAGGATTGGGGCGATTTCCTCGCCCAGCCCGCCAAAGGTCAGATCCCAGCTGTCGATTTCGGCATTGAGCCCGTCGCTAGAGACCTGGGCATAGTTGTCGCCGAACTGGGACTTCCTTGTCCTGAGCGTGCTGTCGCCACTG
Organism: Pseudomonas juntendi; assembly: GCF_009932375.1. Taxonomy (GTDB): domain Bacteria; phylum Pseudomonadota; class Gammaproteobacteria; order Pseudomonadales; family Pseudomonadaceae; genus Aquipseudomonas; species Aquipseudomonas juntendi. The sequence goes on along the minus strand of NZ_BLJG01000002.1, from coordinate 14,418 downwards.
GCTTCCTCATCGGGAGCCCAGGTGAATGTCTCAATCGCCATCAGCGCCTCCCGTTGCTGTTGCGGTAGCTAACGCCGCCGGCACGCCATGAAGCGGCAATCGCGCGATCAGCGACGCCCTGCATCTGCCGCTCCATGTTTTGCTGAAAAGCAGCGGTATCTAACTCCATCCCTTCAGAGCTTCGATCCTCCAGCGCTATTGCAACCGGTACAGAGACCTGCACAATTGTCGAACCTCCACCACTGCCCCCCACCATCTGCACGCCCAACGAGCCGTCAGCGCCGCGGGCAAGCGGCATGATCGCTTCGGGACCCGCCTCGCCCGCCACGCCAACGCCCCCTCCAGCAAGGCCGAAAGGGGTCGGCGCGTTGAGGATGCTGTTTGTGAAGGCCCCTCCTTTGGCGAAGAACTGCACACCGCCATCCCAGGCGCCACCCTTGGCCTGCCGGATGCCGGCCCAGCTGCTGAGATAATCAGCACCATAGCCCGCTTGAGAGGCGCCCAGGTTCGAAGACACAGCACCGGCTGAGCCAGCAGTCATGCCGTTGCCACCACCTCCGCCAAAAAGACTGCCGGCGGCAGATATGCCCATGCCGACCAAGCCACTCAACAGTGAACTGGCGGCCTGCTGGCTGGCGATCCTGGCCATGTCGTTGATGACACTCGACGCGAAGTCCTTGAAGTTGGCCTTGCCAGTGATGGCGAATTCGGCCAGGGCATCGCGGGCCGTGTTGAAACCGGTGGTGAGCATGTCATCGGTAGCGCCGGCCACGTTCGCCGCGTCCGCCTGAATGTTCGCCCAGGCTCGCTTGGCGCCGTTGCGGTAGTCTCGCTGGGCCAGTAAGCGAGCGTCGAAACCGTCGACTTCCATCTGCAGCTCGCGCGCCTGGTAGTCGGCCAGGTCCGCCAGCCGCTGTTGATAGGCGTCCTGGCTGAGCCGGCGCGACACATCCTCCTGCTGCTCCTCCAGCTGGCGGCGGGCTTCGGCATACTTCTGCCGCACCGCGTTCAGCCGGTCGGCCTGTTCGCGCTGATCGTCGCCCATGCCTACGCCGGCTACGTCCGCATTGATTGCGTCCTGCCGGGTCTGCAGCACCACCTCCATGGCCTTGCGGTAGGCTTCGGCGCTGTTGCGCCGGATCTCCGCCAGCTTCCTCTCTTCTTCGGCCCGTTTCTTCAACTCCGGATCAGCATAGGCCGCGTTCAGGTTCTTGATGCCGAGCTCCATCTCGGCGGCGGTGATCTTGCCGGCGACCTGGGCCTTGCGCAGCCCCTGCACGCCCTCGACCAGGTCCTCCAGGCGCTTCTTCTCCGGCAGCGCACGGTCGATGATCGCGTCGAGCGCCTTGACCTCGTCGTTCAGCGCCTTGGTGCGGCCCTTGCTGCCTTCAGTCGCATCCTTGTTGGCCTTCTTCTGCGACTCGATCGCGCTGGCCGCCGAAAGGATCGCCTGTCGGTCGGTCTCGGTGAGATCGGCGTTTTCGGCGATGTAGCGGTTGGCGATCTTGATTGCGTCGCCATTGTCCTGCAGGCCGGCCAGCTGCTTCTGCAGCGTTTCCAGATACGTCTGGCCCGCCGAACTCATGCCGACCTTGGCGGCATTGTTCGCCTGGGTGGCCGAGGTGTTCGCATCGGTGACACCGGTGAGCACTCGCAGGGTTTCCGCGATCAGGCTCGATCGCTGGTCGGCGTCGCTGACGGCACCCGCCTGGGTGATCCACTGCTGCACCGTGCTGGCCGGCAGTTGCAGCCGTGTCGCTACCTCCTGCAGCACAGGCGATAAACCCTGTCCCGAGGCACGCGCCTCATTGAGGCGATCGATCAGGCCTTGGTATTCGGCCAACTGCCGGTTGTACTGGCCGCCAGAGTCGCGCGCCGGGGCCGTGACCACAGCCGATCGGATCGACTGGGACAGGTCGCCATAGGCGTCCTTCACCTTGTCAGCGGCATTGACCTGTTCTTGCTGCCACTTCACCAGCGAGGCTTCACGCTGGTCCTTGTTGAGCTTGGCGAACTCTTCTCGCAGCTGAGCAACCGGCTTGTGCAGGTCGTCCAGGCTGACGCCCGCCTGGTCGGCGTTGTCGCTGAGTAACAGGAAGCTGGCCGCTGCGGTACCGGCGAGCAAAGCCAGCCCCATCGGGCCGCCCAGTGCCGACAGCAAACCGCCGGTGGCGGCGCGTGTCAGGTTGGCCTGGGCGATGGTCAGCGCTTCGGTGGATGCCGTGAGCGCCGCCTGTTTTGGCAAGAGCTGAGTCTGAACCAGATTGAGCCGCTGCAGGCCTGTCGCGGCAGCTACCGAGGCCTCCGCCTGCTGCACCTGCGCCTGGGCATAGATGCGCTGTGCTTCAGCGCCTCGCAGTGCTGCCTGTGCGTTCTGGACCTCCGCGATGCGCTGGGCCAGGGCGGCCTTCAGCGCCATGCCAGCCTTGGCTACATAGAGGGTAAGAGCCGCAGCGCCCGCGCCACCCATGGCGACCGCCACCAGGTCAACGTTGTCGGCCAGGGCGATCAGCACGCTAGACAGGCCTGCAACTGCTCCGGTCTGCTCCTCCATGCCGCCCAGGAAGTTCTGAATGGCGTTACTGATGTTTACCATCGCGTCCTGCACGCTGGTGGACATGTCAGCCGCAGCCTTGCGGTTGACCTCCACGGTGCGCAGCAGGCCGGTGTTGATATCATCGAGCGACAGTTTGCCTTGCACGCCGAGCTTACGGATCTCTTCAGCGCTCTTGCCGGTGGCAGTGGCGATCGCAGTGACGATGGTTGGCATTGCGTCCTGAATGGACACCCAGCCATCAGCCTCAACCTTGCCGGTCTGCAGCGCCTTGGAGTAGGCGTCCAGCGCAGAGCCGGCCTTGTCAGCGGCCGCCGCGTTGGTCACCAGCAGGAAGCTGAAGCTGTCGGTGATGTCGAGCGTTTGCTGGGTATTGAAGCCCAGGCTGCGCATGACATCGGCAGTGCGAATATATAGCTCTTGGGCCTCGGCCATGGGCCGATAGGTTTCCTGGGCCGTGCGAAGCAGGTGCTCCTGCACCATCTGGTACTCGCCAGCACTGCCCGCGGCGGCCTTCATGCGGTCCGACATCTGCCCGTAGGCGTCGACCTGCTTGATGATGCCGCCAATCAGCCCGGCGCCAGCAACAGCAGCGAAGGCGCCACGCATCAGCGCACCAGCGCTCTCAGCCGCTGCACCCGCCCTGTCAAAAGCCGAATCGACGGTGGCCAGATTGCGGTCGATCGCCTGCGTGCTGCGCGCCACCACCTGGTCAGCGCTGGCCAGCTCGCGGCGTAGCTGAGCCGTAGTCGCCTCGATCTGAACCAGCATGCCCTGGACTTGTTGATCGGCCATGCAATTCTCCAAGCATAAAAAAGCCGCCCGGAGGCGGCAAACTACTCTGGCTGACGGCCTCGGAAGAAGGCCTTCAGCTTGTCGGCCACGCTGGCGGGCCTACCCGGCACCGCAGGCTGACCAGATGGCTGGACCTGGCCGCGACCTGTCCAGTCGAGACGTGCGTCAAGCGCCAGCATGATTTGGGGGATAGGAGTACGCCAGGCGGTGTCAGGCGGCCAGCCAAGCCAGCCGGTGGCTACGCCGAACAGGTAGTCAACGTAGCTGCCGTTTTTCACTGCGCTGTGCTGGCCGCCTCGTCCTTTCCCTTGGCAACCACACTCGGCGGTACGGGGTTGAGCAGAACGGTGATGAACTCGGTCAGCTGACCAGACACCTTGGCCACACCGGTGTGGAACACCTCACTGGCGATAACCGGATGCTGGTCGGGTTTCAGGTTGGCGCCAGCAATCACGATGTCAGCACAGGCGGCGATGCTCATCAGTCGCATCGATTCCAGCGCTCCGCGCAGACCACCGAACCGGTGTTCAATACGCAAAGCCGCATCCAGCGTCGGCTTCAGGGTGTAACTACGGGCACCAATCACCAGGGTGACGGTGCCGTGCATGGCTTCGCTCATTGGATTTCTCGCAGGGGTGGGACGGGGCCAGCCCCGTAGATCATGGGGTGGCCGGTCCGGCTGGAATTTCGATGATGTCGGTATTGATCGCCAGCGTGACGTTACGGCGCACCACGTTGTCGGCCTGGCCGGCTGCCACGGTGTTATTCATTACCTTCACGCCGTAATAGAACGTGGTCGGCAGGATCGCAGGGGTTGCGTCAGGGTCTCCGTCATTCAGGGTGACCTTGACGTTGTAGTTACCCTTGGAGCGGTCTTTATGCGCGACAGCTACAGCCTTCTGACCGGCGTCTCCGCTGTCAAAGCCCACCACCATAGTCATGTTGCCAGCATCGGCAGTGCCTTTGTACTTGCGCACACGGCCATCATTCAGAGAGGTGAAGTTCACCGGGTTGAAGGTGTCGCCGAACTCGCCGAGGTCTTCGATCTCGCCCACCTGGACATAGGTATCGGCCTCATACTCGGTTACGGTATCAGCGCCGGTCTTACCACCAATGGAGAGGCGGCAGCCAGCGGCTGTGTTGAGGTTGTCTTCGGCCATGGGGGTTCCTCCAAAGGCACATTGGATAAAGCCGCAGCGCGGCCGGTGGTTGAATCAGTGGGTGGTGATCACGCGAACCGTGATCGAGCCCTGGTAGGTAACGCCGTCAGCATCCCGCTGGGCGTCCGACTGGATAACGCGTACCGATACAGCGCGGCCTACCTCCAGGGGCAGCGGGCGCTCGGCCAGGGCGGCGATCACCTCGCCGTTGATGCGCTTTACTTCGGCCTGGCCGACAGCATCAGACCAGACGGATAGGTACAGCAGGCGCTGCTCGCGCGTGCGACCGGAGATCGGGCTTTCGTTGACCGAGACCTCGCGGTCAATCGACACGTAGGGCATATCGGCGTTCAGCGGTGCGCCGTCGTAGATCGGGCAGCTGACTTCGGCCTTGAGCCTGGCAAAGATGGCCTCCTGCAGGGCCAGTGATGGATCAGCCATTACCTACCCCCTGGCTTGCCTTGCGCAGGGTTCGGCGAACTGCCTCCTCAAGGTCGGCCATGACGTACTCGCGGTTTACGTCCAGGGATGGGCGAAGCCACGGGTGGGCCGGCCTGGCGGGTATGTCCGGGTACTTGCCGAAGAAGTGCTGTCCGTCGGACTTGTTCTTCGTGTCGCGCTGCCGGATCGAATTGCGCCGCCCTTTCAGCTGCGACTTGTCGCGATTGTTGGTGTGAACGCCGCCGACCGCATCCCGGTCAGCTCGCTGGTAGATGCTGCCGGTGTAGCCCTTGGTGCCGTACTCGAGGAACCTCAGGTAGAAGAAGCGGCGATTGTCCCGTTTGCCCCTGATGCCGACCTGTGCATCCAGCCCGCTGGGTGCGACGTAGACTCGCAGGGCCGCCGAGGCAGCGCCGGTGTCCTTCGGGATCAGCTGCTGCTGGGTAGCCAGCACGCGCGCGGCCGCCTTGGCCATGGCCGGCTGCAGTTCATTGTCCATCGTCTTGTGGATGTTGCGCAGCGTCCGCCGGAGGCGGATGTCGCCGCGCATCTTCGAGCGGCGCGCCATGGCCTACTCCTTGGCCTGATCGGCCTTCGCTGGCTTGACGGCCTTGTCGGCCACGGCCTCAGCGTAGCCACGAGCAATCAGGCCTTCGCCCTGCTCCTTGGTCACCTCGAACTCTTCGCCCTTCTCGCGCTCACCAGATGCGCCCGTCAGCGGGCCCAGCGCACGAATTTTCATGGTTCACCTCATGGGTTGGGGACGCTGGAGCACAGCAGCCGCAGCATGTCCCGTTCGTTGTTGAGCAATGCGGCCTCGACCTTGTAGGTGATGCCGGTGCGCTTTTCGGTGACCCGCCAGCCGGCGGCGATATCCTTTCGCGGCCGGATGCGGATCTCGGCGGTGACAGTCGCCTGCAGCTGCTCCGCCACGGGCATGACCCGTCCGGTGGGCATCGTGACCTCGGCCCACACCTCAGCTGTCGCCGGCCAGGTCTCCTTGAAGCCGCCGGTGCTGTTCTGCTCACGCACGACCTGGGCCAGAATGCAGCGGTGCCTCATTGGTCCGGCTTTCATCAGAAGCGCTTCCTGTACCAGAGCAACCTTTCGACGGCGAGCGGCATGGCCGTAGCAATAGTGCCGACGGCCACAGCCTCCCGGTTGGCGTACCAGTGGCCGACCAGCAGCAGCACGGCCTGCTCGACATCGCCGGTCAACCCCATTTCCTCGGGCTCAACCGGGTCTGTCTCTACCAGCTTGCGGTCGCAGTGCTGCTCAACATGAGCCTTAGCCGCCGCGACATAGCCGCCGATTAAGGCATCTTCCTCGTCGCCGTCGACCCGCAGGTGCATTTTCACGGTGGCCAGGTCGATCATTTACTTGGTCTCTTTCGGGGCCGCGGGTTTGGCTTCCTTGGGCTTGATTACCTTCGGCTTGCCGTTGGCATCCAGCTCAACGGCCAGGCCTTTGCCCAGCAGCGTGTGGGCATACTCGTCATCGGCCTTCTCGAATTCCTGGCCACGCTTGACCTTGGCCGAGTCGGCGCCCAGCAATTCAGCGTTGCCGACGAAACCCCACAGAGCTTTGATGTGCATACTGCCTCCTGAAACAAAGAGGCCGGCGATGTGCAGGCCTTGAAGGATGGTTAAGCGGCGACCGGGAAGTTGCCCTTGACCAGGGCTTCCTTGCGGCGCACGCCCAGACCCAGACGCTCCTCGACCAGCAGCGCGACCTCGTTGCGGATGAACTGGTCGTTGATCAGGCCCATCTTGAACTCGTAGGCCATGCGGTCGAACAGCGTGGTCGAACGGGCGAAGTTGGCCACCAGGAACTCGCCGCCCGCGTCGCCATCACCCTCGTCCATGCTGTCCGAGGTGATCACCGGACGCCCCCACAGGATCGGCGTGACCAGGCCCTGCAGGTTGGCGAACAGGTAGCGGTTCTCGCCGTCTTTCTGCAACTCGATGTTCATCCAGTCCAGCTCGGTCATCACCACGCCGTCGGCCGACATCAGCGACTGCTTGCGCACTTGGTAAATCGCACGACGCACCAGGTCGATGGCCGTGTCGCTCGCCTTGCTCAAGGCGGTGTTGTAGCTGGTGGCCTGGGTCATCAAGCCATTCAGATTCTCGCCGGTACCGTCACCCTTGAGGATCTGCGCCTCCTCCTCGAGCTTGAGGTCGTAGCGCAGCAGCTGCTGCAGGTAAGCGAACATCTGCGGCACGTCGGACAGCACCTCGTCGGTGGCCGGCATCCACACCGCGATTTTCTTTACCCGGTCGGTTTCGGTGGTGAAGGTGACGTTGCTGGTCGGCTTCAAACCGCCTTCGGCCACGGGCTTCGCGCCGCGGGTGTGCAGGTTCTCGCGGAAGTAGGTGTAGCTCTGGCCGCTGACCGGGATGGCTGTCAGCAGGTCGCGGATGCGCAGTTCCTGCCGCAGGCCCGGCTGAATGACCGGGTCATAGTTCGGCGCCACGATACCGGCGCTGGTGACCTTCATTTCCTTCATGCTGGCCAGGTCGGACTTGGTGACTTCGATCTTGGCCTGGCTGGAGCCCTTCTGCTGCAAGCTCTTGTAGCTGTCGTCGCCCTTCACCAGGTCGATGAAGCTCTTGCCCTCGCCTGGCTGGCCACGCAGCTTTACGCCCTTCTGCTCCAGGTCCACGACCTGGTCGATGACCTTCTGCAACTCGCCCTTCTGGTCTTCGATCTGCTTCTTCAGGTCGCCGGTAACCTTGTTGCCCTTCTCGACCTCCTCCATGGCCGCGTCGTACTTCTTCTGCAGGCCCTCGAAGCCGCTCTTCAGTTGCAGCTCGATGGTATCTTTCAGCTCTTTCACTTCGCTCATTGCGATGCTCCAAAATGGTGGGTGAACAGGGTGGAAATTTCTTTCAGCTCATCCACGATCGCCGTGGCCTCGCTTCCGCCATCACGGCGCAGCGCGGTGTAGCCGAGCGAAGCGACTGCCGCCGCTTCCTTCTGCGAGAGGCCCATGCGTTCGCGCAGCGCCTTCTCGAAGAGCCTGATGTCCGACTTGACGCTGAGCACCTGCGCCTCGGGGTTCATGCCGAACGGGACGAAGGAGGCCTCCCACAGTTCGGCCTCCTTGATGAGGCGTACACGCCGGCCGGCGCGCTCCTCGAAATCTGCCTTGATGGTGTTGAAGCCGATCGACATGCTGTCGAGGATGTCGGCCTTCATCAGCTCATAGGCATCGCGGGCATAGCTCACATTGAGATTGACCTGGCCCTTGAGCAGCAGCCCATGGTCGTCCTGGGCGTAATCGGCGGCGCCGACCAGGCGGGTCAGGTCGTGGTACAGGGCCAGCTTGAGCTTGCCTGCACGGGTCGCTTTCACACGGGTGAAGGCCCCAGGCAGGATCACGTCGTCGCCCAGATCCACGTTGTTGAACACGGCGGCGTAGGCTTCGAAGTTGCCCGCGTCGTCAACCGACTTGAGTTCGATTGGAACCTCAAGAGTCGCCATTTTTCTGAACCTCCCACCGGGTGACCCGGTTGTATTCGTCGCCTTCCAAGAGAGGCAGATTTTCCTTGGCGCGGGCTTCGTTGATGGTCATCCAGCCAGAGCCGCCTGAACCGCCGAGCGCTGCCCCCAGGTACGTGGCACGGCCTGCGCTATCAGCGCGCAGCAGCCCCTCGACCACGAACTCGACGAAGCGTGTGGTGCTGCCAAACAGCTTGCTGTTCAGCTCGTCTTCAATGGTGTCGATGTAGGGCTTGAGGCCGAAGGTGATGAACCCGATGAGCTGCTGCTCAAGGTTCGAGCCCATGATCGAGGTCTTGCCCGCACGGTTGGCCAGCCACAGCGGAACGCCGTAGATACCCGCCAGGGCTTCTTCCTGGAACTGCTGGGACTCGATGAACTGTGCGTCTTTCTGGCTGATCCCTGCCGGCACGATCTTCGGGCCGCCCTGCAGAATGGCCATCTTGCCGATGTCATCGGTGTCGGCCTTGCGTACGTCGGGGAATCGCTTGAGCACCTGCGCCTGCTGCTGGTCGGTCAGGAAGCCGTCGTAGATGACATAGCCGCCGGTGAAGCCGCCCTTCCTCATGAACCGCGCCGACCACTGCTGGCCGGCCTTGGCCAGGCCCATGGTTTCGGCCTGGTACTCCAAGGGCGAGAGGCCGACCACACCGTCAAGGCTGAACAGCTTGAAGTGCAGCATGTACTCCGGCGAGACGGGGAACGGGTCTCCTTCCGAAGGCGTCACGGTGTACAGCAGATCCTCCTCGGTATCGATCTGCACTGTCCGGCCATCGAGCGGAACCAGGCCGATGATGTCGCCCTTGCCGTTGCGCTCGATCAGGGCAAAGGCATTGCCGCGAAGGGCCATGTTCACGACCACGAACTTGAGGAAGTTCAGCATCGTCATGTACGGGTTGGGCTTGCGAAGCAGCTTGAGCATCCGGTCGCTGCCGCTGATCAACTCCCGCCCGCCACCCTTGTCGTCGTAGAGCTTGAGCGGCAGACCGCTCAGCGACTCGGAAAGGATCTTGACGCAGGACCAGACCATGCTGATCGAGAGCGCGTTCTTTGTCGTGATCCGAACGCCAGCCTTGGTCCGTTTGCCACCCACCTCGAGGTCGGCTTCCACGTAGTCCCCAGTAACGGGGTCGGTGTAACCGAAAAAGCCCCAGGTCGAGGGTTTGTACCATTTGAATCTCATGGTCAGCCTATGAGGTCGAAGAAGCCGTTGTTGAGGTAGTTGTCCATGCCGCCCTTCGCCTCAGGGTTGAGCGCCATCAGCGTCACAGCGTTGAACAGCGCCATCAGCGGGTCGATCTTTGCCGAGCCGCTGGCCTGCTTGGTGATCAGGATCGAGTTGCCCCGTGGCTCGACGCGGGCGTTGCCGCAGCACCAGGCCATGAGCGGCTGGCCACCGTGCAGCAGCGTCCCCTCGGCCAGCTTGCGCTCGGCAGTCTTGATCGCCCCGCCCAGGCGCCAGCCCTGTGAAACACCGTCGATCTTGTCGCGCGGTATGCCGACCGCCTCGAGTGCATCGAGAATGGCGCCGACGCCCGCCGGGTCTAGACCGACTTTGTCCAGCAGGCCGGCCTGCTCCACTCGCGCCACAAGCTGGGCCACGTCCTCGATGTCGTCACCGATACGCTGCACCAGGGTCAGGTGCCCGTCCTTGGCGAAGTCGCGGATCCGCGGCGCCTCGGACTTGCGCCGCTCCAGAACGGAGGGGTGAGCCCAGGCGTGGGTCCACGTCAGCCAGCGGCGCGTGCCAGTCTCCCGGCCGATGGCAGCCAGGCCCAGCAGGTCGTCAAGACCGCCGCCGTCGACGCCGATGTCGATCACCTCGCAGCGCTCGAGCAGATCGTCCAACGTACGGCAGAGCTCGGACGCTTGCTGCTCCCAGAAGTCCGCCCCGGCCCACCTGTCCGATAGCAGGGCCAGGCCGATCTCGACGTTGAGGTGCTTGGCCAGGAAGCCCCGGAACGACTCCTCTCCGTCGAGTTGAGCCTGCGCATAGCCGCGCTCGATGAACGGCTCGTCTACCGAAAGCCCCAGGTTCGGGTTGGTGATGTAGGCGTTGGAGAAATCCCGGTGGGCACCGGCATCGAGCATCGCCTTGGGGAACTCGTACAGCACGGGCAGAAACGACTTGTCGATGATCTCCCCATCCCGAACCTTCCGGGCGTACATCAGCTTCTGGCGGAACACGCCGGCCGGCGGCGCATCGGACTGGGTGGTGGCCCAGATGATGAATCCCTCTGGCCGAGAGGCCAGGCCACCAGTGGCCTCGCGTAGCATGGCCTCGGCGTTGGCCCGCTTGCCGAACACCCACAGCTCGTCAACGAACACGCCGATGGCTTTCTTGCCCGACACCGTCTCGCTGTCCGCCGCAACCACCTTGAGGGTGGCGTTAGTCTGACGGTGCGTCACGGTGCGCAGGTGATCCTGCACCTTGAGCAAGGCCTTGAGCTCTTCGTCAGCACCCACCATGTCCCGGATCGGGAGGTAGGAGTTATCCGCGATCTCCTTGGTCGGCGCCAAGATGATGAACTCACCCGACGCCCGCCAGTTAAGGATCAGTGCGGTGAGCATGATGCCGGCGGCGATGGTCGACTTGCCGTTCTTCTTGCTGATCAGCAGCATGAACTCGCTGACCAGGCGCCGGCCTGAATCCGGGTCATAGGCGCCGAAGATCGCAGCCACGAACTGGTTGACCCAGTCGCGCACGGTTTCGCACATCAACGGGCTGCCGGTGGCGTCCACCATGCGCAGCGCGCCGAACACGTCCAGGGCTTCCTCAGCCTCGGTCGGGAACAGCGGCTCGAACGGAATCAGGCTCCGGCGGGCAACTATGCGCTGCTCCCAGTCTGGGCAGGCGGTTGACCACTCCATCATTTCACCGACTGCAGCGGGCCGCGGCGGGTGCCGAACTTGCCGGTAGCTGCCTTATCGGCGTTGGCCTGGGCCTGATCCTTCTTGCCGCTCTCGCCTTTGCGCGGGTGAACGAAAGGCATCAGGGCCTTGGCGGCATCTACGCGAAGCTTCGCTTCCGTGCCCATGTCGTTCATCACCGAGAGGAGGAAGTCCTTCGGGTCACGGTGGAGCAGCGCCTGGGCCAGGTCGAAGCCGGCACGCTCCGGCTCTGCTTGCTCCTCGGATTCCGGTGCCCCTTCCGGGCCCGGCTCAGCCTCTTTGGCAGCCTTGGCGGCGGGCCTGGCTTTAACATCCGGTTTAACATCGCCTTTAACATCTGGAGGCATCAGCCCCAGGGCACGCAGCTTCATCAGTTCGGCAGCGACGTCCTTGTCCTTGACCAGCCGAGAGCCCGCCGCAGACGCTGTCTTCTCGGAATAGCCGGCCGCCACGGCAGCGTCTCGATTGGACGCACCTTCCCTCAGCGCAGCGATGAAAGCGCGCTTGCGGGATGTTAAAGCCATTTAACAAAAATCCTGTGGGGGAAAAAAATCTGTACGTGGGGTCGGTGGCGGTCTAGCTAAGCGAGAATCCCTATCATTTGACCACCCCCTACCCCGAAGCACGTCATTGGCGTGCCTCGAAGGCCGTTTTCGAGGATTCGCGCGAGCTAGGCGCCTCAGCCACCCAGGCCGGCTGCCTCTTCGGCCTGCTTGACCCTACGACTGGGTGGACCAGATCTACCCTTCCTGGGCGAGAACACATCCTCATGCCGCCAACCGGCTTTGAGTCGATATTCAATGGCGGCGCGCGAGATGCTGAGGTGCCTGCTCCATTCACTGAGACACATCGTCTTGCCGTGCGCCGTGTAGCGGCGGTCAGACTTGAGCTGGTGTGTCCTTGTCATCTTGGGGAGGCCGCGCTTCTGGTTGCAGCGAGCGCAGCTCGCCACCAGATTATCTGGCCGGTTGTCATCGGTTCGGTCGTTGAGGTGATCGACATGCATGTCATCCCAAGTCACCTGGGCTGAGCACCAGTGACATGCAAATGGGCCATCACCATGATGAGCGTGATACACGATGCGGTGTTCATAGACGCGGTTGCTTTGCCGGCGCAGCGGATGATCTGGCGAGTGCGCCAGCTTGTAACCGTAGGCGTTGGTCAGCAGCCCCGACTTGACCCTGCTCACCTGATCGGTCGTGCCTGTCCGGCGTTGTCGCGTGTAGTGCTTCTCGCACATCCTCGCCCCTTTACGGTTGGCCACAGCGAGGCAGCCAGGTACACAGCACAAGGCTGCCTGGGTTGCTTTGGGCATACAGGCCTCTATCGAAGGAGGGTTTGGTTCTCTTCTTTCTGCTTGACCGAAGAGTGGCAGTGGGTGCACAGGGACACCCACAGGCTCTGGTCCCAGAAGATCTGCTGATCACCACGGTGAGGCACGCTATGGTCCACCACCGTGGCCGCGTTGGTGCGACCTTGCCGAGCGCAGTACACGCAGAGAGGGTTATCGAGCAAGTAGCGTTCTCGCGCCTTCTGCCACTTGTAGCCGTAACCACGCTGAGAGCTGGTCATGCCGCTACGCCAGCTGCCTGGAGCGACCACCTTGACCCGTGAGCCAGCGCTCTCCTTGATGCGGGAGCCAAGCGTCTTGAGCCTGGCCATCACTCACCATCCAGGCGAACGTATTCGCCGTCACAGTTGAACTCGACAACCAGGCGCGTGACCTGCCCAGCCTCCTGAATGAGGTGGACCTTGGTCTGTCCTGCCAGCACCTCGCCACTGAAAGCGTCGTGAAGGCACACATGCATGCCCTCGCGCTTCACGATCAACGGGCGCGACGACAACAGATACTTGAGGCGGGATTGCTCGGCGCTCTTCATCAATCAACCCTCACGATCTTGGCGACATTCCCCTTGGCCCGGCACACCAGGATGGCAGCCAGCAGGTAGAACGCGGTGTTGAACCAGGACGCGTCGGCGAAGTCGTCATGCAGTACCATGCGGCCGATCAGGCTCACGCACTGCATGCCCGTGATAGCGCACGCGGCCCAGGCCATCAGCGAGATACCCAGCTTGTAGCGGGCATCGGGGTACGGCCGGTAGCGCAGCCCAATCATCACGAAGATGACGGCGCACAACACGGCCTGGATTACGGCAGCCATTCAACCCTCCTTCCTGGCTCGGAGGCGGAAGAACCAAGCCCACCACCTTGGCGGCTGGCCGGTCTGCATCCACTCCAGCAAGCCGGAGAACGTGACCACACACAGGACGCCGCAAGTGAACGCAGCAAAGCCCGCCGTCTGCGTCCAGGCTCGCCCCATCAGCTCAGCAGCACCGAGGTAGCCACCGATCCAGCCAGCAAGCAGGTAGCCAATGCGGCGAAGCATGCCGATGTCTCTGGCATACACGACGTAGAAGAAAGCCCCGCCGAACGCGCCCACCAGGGTGGCCAGGTCCAGCTGAGGAAAGAAAGCGCCCAGGCCAACGCTGGCAAGTACGCCGGTCACTGCAAGGGCGCCGGTGCTTGGCTCGGCCATAGGTGATGCTCCAGATACGAAAAAGCCCCAGCGAATGCCGAGGCTTGGAATAAGTTGCGGAGGGCCGGTGCTTACCCGGCTTGGTGGTCTGGCTCGCTGGGTCACGTACCCCAGACTCTCATCGCGTAGCCGATCAGGGAGCGCACGGCTTTGATCGACGCCACTACCGACTTAGCCCAGCTGCCTGAGCGTGTCATCCGCATAAAAAAGCCCACACAGGGCGGGCAAGGGGAGCAACGCAGAAAATGGTTAAATCTGGTGACTGTAGAAGAGAGAGTACGACTCAATGCCGTCGTTCGGCTGCTTGATACCAGCGTTGGAGTAGTGAATCGCTCGGATGCCTACTTTCTGTGTCTCGCCAATCTTGAGACCCGCACCAATACGGTCTTCGAAGTTGAAAGCAGAGCCAAAATCCTGATCGCCTGCCGAAGTGCCTGAGAACACGGCCACGCCGATACCCGCCTCGATGAAGGGCTTCACATTCCCACTGCCGAACTCATAGACGAACACAGGAGCGAAGGACAGCGAGTGAGCCC
>NZ_BLJG01000001.1 GCF_009932375.1 Pseudomonas juntendi | reverse complement strand
GCAGCTGGGCGCGCGGCGCTCGCTCTAACAGGCGCTGCATACCTTGTGGCAAACACCTGTCAGCCCTGATGCGATCCCTGTGGGAGATTCTATGGTTCCTGGCAAGGGTAGCCGCAGCATCTTCAGCGCCTGTGAGATCGAGCGCCGCGCGGGCGGCGCTCGCTCTAACAGGCGCTGCATACCTTGTGGCAAACACCTGTCAGCCCTGATGCGATCCCCGTGGGAGCTGGCTTGCCGGCGATAGGGCCGGTACAGCCGGCAAATTCAGCCGGCTGTATCACTCATCAATGGAACAGTACCGCCGTCTTCTGCAGGGTAATCCACACCCCCCAGGCCAACGGCACAACCACCACTGCCCAGGCCAGCAGCACCAGCGGCAGGCTACCCGGCGCGGCTTTCCACTCCAGCGAACGCGCGCCATCGGCGCCCTTGTCATGGCTCAACGCCCGCTCGGCCGCCAGCTCGGCATCGCTCATGAAGTGCTTGTCGGCAACCGGCCGCACCAGCATGTTGCAGATAAAGCCCAGCACCAGCAGCCCGGCAAGGATATACAGCGTCATGTCATAGGCTGCCGCGCGTTCTACCCCGGCTGCCAGCTGCGACTCGCGCAGGTAGGTGATCAGCACTGGCCCCAGCACACCTGCAGCCGCCCAGGCGGTCAGCAGGCGCCCATGAATGGCACCGACCATCTGCGTACCGAACAAGTCGGCCAGGTACGCCGGCACCGTGGCGAAGCCACCGCCATACATCGACAGGATGATGCAGAACGCCGCCACGAACAGCGCCACATTGCCCAGGTGGCCCATGTTCGGCACCAGGCTGTACAAGCCCACGCCCAGGGCGAAGAAAGCGAAGTAGGTGTTCTTGCGCCCGATGTAGTCGGAGAACGATGCCCAGAAGAACCGGCCACCGATGTTGAACAGGCTCAGCAGGCCGGTGAAGCCGGCGGCGATCGCGGCGATCTGCGCCAGTTGCGCGGCGTTCAGCTCGCTGAAGGTGAGCTCGTTGCCCAGCAGCTTGCCAGCGAACACTTCCTGCAGCAGCGGCGAAGCCATGCCGATGATACCGATGCCGGCAGACACGTTCAGGCACAGCACCAGCCAGATCAGCGCAAATTGCGGGGTTTTCCACGCCACGCTGACGTGCACATGGCGGTCGGTGACCATGGTGTTGCCGGCTTTTTTCAGCGGCGCAGTCCAGCCTTCAGGCTTCCAGCCGGTGGGCGGCACGCGGTAGGCCAGGGCGCCGGCAGTCATGAACACGAAGTAGATCGCCGCCATGGCAACGAAGCTCTGCCACACCCCCACTTCCTGCGCGTTGCCAAAGTGGCCCATCAGTGCGGTGGCCAGTGGCGCACCGACCATGGCGCCGCCGCCAAAGCCCATGATGGCCATGCCGGTGGCCATGCCGCGCTTGTCCGGGAACCATTTGATCAGGGTCGATACCGGCGAGATATACCCCAGCCCCAGGCCGATACCGCCGATCACCCCGGAACCCAGCCACATCAGCCACAGTTGGTGGGTTTTGACCCCAATGGCCGAAATCAGCATGCCGCCACACCAGCACAGCGCCGATACCAGGCCAGCCTTGCGTGGGCCGGCGTGCTCCAGCCAGCCACCCAGCACGGCCGCCGAGCAGCCCAGGAAGACGAAGAACAGGGTGTAGATCCAGCTCAGCATGGAAATCGGCCAGTCGCATTCGGCGCTGAACAGGCGGGCCACGAAGCCCATGTCGGCCGCGCACGCCACTGGGGCGGTGATACCCAGGGCTTGCGACAGTGGCAGCCAGAACACTGAGAAGCCATAGGCCATGCCGATACACAGGTGAATGGCCAGGGCAGCTGGCGGAACCAGCCAACGGTTGAAGCCCGGGCGGGCGATGATGCGCTCCTTCGACAGGAAGCCTGGCGTACTCGCCGGGGCGCCCGTCGTGACGGTACTGGTCATGAACGTGATCCTTTTCTTATAGGGTGAGGGCAGGCAAAGCGGCGCAAGGTTAGCAGGATCGAGTCGCGTGAAAGCAATCTGATATCGTGTTTTTTTTGCTTGGCTGAATCGATCATGTCCCCCTTTTAAAGACGTACTACCGACTAAAAGCGTAGGAAATATCCTGCATCTCTGGTCGAATACGCAGGGATATGCATGGCGGCGCTATACTCAGCCGCTTGAATTTCAAAATCGGACTACAAGGATTCGCCCATGAAAGCGTTCGGCAAAATCCTGGGACTGGGGCTTCTCGGGTTGCTGCTGATCATCGTGGCGCTGGGCTTCGCCCTGACCCACCTATTCGATCCCAACGACTATAAAGACGAGATTCGCCAACTGGCACGCGACAAGGCACATGTCGAACTGACCCTCAACGGTGATATCGGCTGGAGCCTGTTCCCATGGCTGGGCCTGGAGCTGCACGAGGCCAGCATCGCCACCTTGGCCAAACCCAACGAGCCGTTCGCCGACCTGCAGATGCTCGGCTTGTCGGTACGGGTACTGCCGCTGCTGCGCCGCGAGGTGCAAATGAGCGACGTGCGCGTCGAGGGCCTGAACCTGACCCTGGCCCGTGACGAACAAGGCCATGGCAACTGGGAAGACATTGGCAAACCGCTGCCTGCGCAGCCTGGCACTACCACCGACGCACCGGCCCAGGCCCCCTCCGAGCAGAAACCCGCGGCCGCCGACGGCAACGAACGCCCTGTCAAGCTGGACATCGACAGCCTGACCGTCAACAACGCCCGGGTGCAGTACACCGACGCCAAGACCGGCCAGAGCTACAGCGCTGAAAGCATCCAGCTGAGCACCGGCCCCGTGCATGAAGGCGCGAACATCCCACTCAAGGCCAGTGCTTTTGTCAGTGCCAACCAGCCGAATATCAAAGCCCGCACCGAGCTGGCCGGCGAACTGCGTTTCGACCGCAAGCTCAAGCGCTACAACTTCGAGGACATGCGCCTGTCGGGCGAAACTTCGGGTGAACCGACCGGCGGCAAAACGGTGGCCTTCGTTGCCCAGGGCCAGTTGCTGGTCGACATGGCCGCCAACGTCGCCTCCTGGAACGGCCTGAAAGTCTCGGCCAACCAACTGCGCGCCCTGGGTGAACTGAACCTGCGCGACCTGGACAAGACCCCCCAGTTGAGCGGCGGCCTGTCCATTGCCCAGTTCGACCTGCGCACCTTCCTGGACGGCATCGGCCACCCGCTGCCGGCAACCAACGACCCGGCAGCCTTCGGCAAGCTGGAGCTGGTGACCCGCCTGCAAGGCACACCCAGCAGCCTGAGCCTGGATGACCTGGCAGTGAAGCTGGACGACAGCACGTTCAGCGGGCGCGTAGCCATCGAAGACTTCGCCAGGCAAGCCCTGCGCCTGCAGCTTAAAGGCGACAGCTTCGACGCCGACCGCTACCTGCCGGCCAAGAGCGAACAAGCCAAAGGCGCCACGGCTGCGCGCCAGGCCGAGGTCAAGCAACAGGAAGCCAGCGCGGTTGCCGGTGCCGGCACCACACCGCTGCCCAACGCACCGACCCAGGTGGCCTGGAGCGATGACAAGCTGCTGCCGGTCGACCGCCTGCGTACCCTGGACCTGCAGGCCGAGCTGGCCTTTGGCTCGCTGACCCTGGACAAACTGCCGATCGTCGACGCCCAGCTCAAGGCCAGCGGCCAGGGCGGCCTGCTGACCCTGCAAACCCTGCGCGGTGGCCTGTACAACGGCACCTTCGACGCCAAGGGTACGGTCGATGTGCGCCCTGCCGTGCCACAGCTGGGGGTCAGCACCCGCATCCAACGGGTGCCGGTGGAGCACTTCATCAAGGCCGACGGCAAGGAGCAGGCACCACCGGTCAAGGGCCTGCTGACCCTGACCAGTGATCTGACCGCCACCGGCAACAGCCAGAAGGCACTGGTAGACACGCTCAATGGCAGTGCAAACTTCACCATCAACGACGGTGTGCTGGTCAATGCCAACCTTGAGCAGCAACTGTGCCAGGCCATCGCCACCCTCAACCGCAAAACCCTCACCGGCGAGCCACGCGGCAAGGACACCCCGTTCCAGGAACTGCGTGGCAGCCTGGTGGTGCGCAATGGCGTTGCCAGCAACCCGGACCTCAAGGCACGCATCCCGGGCCTGACCGTGAACGGCCATGGCGACCTCGACCTGCGTGTACTGGGTATGGACTACAACATCGGCGTGATCGTCGAAGGCGACCAGCGTGCCATGCCGGACCCTGCCTGCCAGGTCAACGAGCGCTATGTGGGGGTTGAAGTACCGCTGCATTGCCGCGGCCCGCTGGAGCTGGGCGCCAAGGCCTGCCGCCTGGACCAGAACGGCCTGGGCAAGGTCGCAGCCAAGCTGGCCGGTGACCGCCTCAAAGACAAGATCGACGAAAAGCTCGATGAAAAACTCGGAGACAAAGTGAGCCCGGAATTGAAAGACGCGCTCAAGGGGCTGTTCAAGCGATGACCCCAGAGCAGTTCTCCAGCGCTGTGCTGGACTGGTACGACGAACACGGCCGCCACGACCTGCCCTGGCAACAGGGCATAACCCCGTACCGGGTGTGGGTGTCGGAAATCATGTTGCAGCAAACCCAGGTCAGCACCGTACTGAACTACTTCGACCGTTTCATGCAGGCGCTGCCGACCGTGCAGGCGCTGGCCGAAGCGCCCGAAGACGAAGTGCTGCACCTGTGGACCGGGCTGGGTTACTACACCCGCGCCCGCAACCTGCAAAAAGCCGCGAAGATCGTCGTGGCGCAACATGGTGGCGAGTTCCCGCGCAGTGTCGAGCAGCTCACCGAGCTGCCCGGTATCGGCCGCTCCACGGCCGGTGCCATCGCCAGCATCAGCATGGGCATTCGCGCGCCGATCCTCGACGGCAACGTCAAGCGCGTGCTGGCCCGCTTCACCGCCCAGGGCGGCTACCCGGGCGAACCGAAGGTGGCAAACCAGCTGTGGGCCACGGCCGAGCGTTTTACCCCGCAGCAGCGCGCCAACCACTACACCCAGGCCATGATGGACATGGGTGCCACGCTGTGCACGCGCAGCAAGCCCAGTTGCCTGATCTGCCCGCTGCAACGTGGCTGCGAAGCCCACCTGCACGGTGAAGAAACCCGCTACCCCGAACCCAAACCGCGCAAGGCGCTGCCACAGCGCCGCACGCTGATGCCACTGCTGGCCAACCACGAGGGCGCCATTCTGCTTTATCGGCGCCCGTCCAGCGGCCTGTGGGGTGGCTTGTGGAGCCTGCCAGAGCTGGACGACATCGCCCAACTCGACGACCTGGCCTACCAGCACGGTTTGCGCCTGGCCGGCAGCCAGGCCATGGATGGCCTGACCCACACCTTCAGCCACTTCCAGCTGGCGATCGAGCCCTGGCTGGTGCGTGTCGCGCCGCTTGGCGAGCACGTGGCCGAGGCTGACTGGCTCTGGTATAACCTCGCCACCCCGCCGCGCCTGGGCCTTGCCGCCCCGGTGAAAAAACTGCTTAAGCGCGCGGCCGACGAACTGATTGCAGGAGATGCCTGATGACCCGCACCGTGATGTGCCGCAAATACCAAGAAGAACTGCCAGGCCTGGAACGCCCGCCCTACCCCGGCGCCAAGGGCCAGGACATCTTCGAACACATCTCGCAGAAAGCCTGGGCCGACTGGCAGAAACACCAGACCATGCTGATCAACGAGAAGCGCCTGAACATGATGAACGCCGAGGACCGCAAATTCCTCCAGGCTGAAATGGACAAGTTTTTCGCCGGTGAGGAATACGCCCAGGCGGAAGGCTACGTGCCACCCTCGGAATGACCCCACGAACCGTAAGCGACGGAATTAATTTAAAATTTTTTGAAAAAGTCGTTGACGGCCCGGGAGAAAATCTATTTAATTCACCTCGTCGCCCAGATAGCTCAGTCGGTAGAGCAGAGGATTGAAAATCCTCGTGTCGGCGGTTCGACTCCGTCTCTGGGCACCACCTTCAAGCTTCTGGTGGTTGCAAAGTTACCCGAAGCGACAACAAGAAACCCGCCAAGTGCGGGTTTTTTGTTGTCTGCGGTTTTTGCTCAAGCTTTGGCAGCTAAAGCATTTCGCCGTCAAGGCCCCATAAGCTTTACCCCACTGAGCGTGGCAGCACTTCGGCATGGAGCCGAACGCCAAGCGCCGCCATTACCTTCATGATGGTCGCCAGGCTCGGATTACCTTCAGCAGACAAGGCCTTGTACAACCCTTCCCGCGTGAGCCCAGTATCACGTGCCAACTGAGCCATACCACGAGCGCGAGCGATATCACCCAAGGCAGCAGCGAGCAGTGCAGGGTCGTTTTCCTCCAGACAGGCCTCAAGGTACAAGGCCATGTCCTCTTCAGTTTTCAAATGGTCCACAGCGTCCCATTTGGTCAGTTTGATGTTTGTCATGATGGTCTCCTAGAGGTCACGAGCCAGCTTGAGCGCAGATTTGATATCCCTGGCTTGGCTAGATTTGTCGCCACCTGCCAGAAGGATGATCACTTCATAACCTCGCTGAACGAAATACACCCGATAGCCCGGACCATAATCGACCCGAAGCTCGGACACCCCCTCAGCAACTGGCTTACAGTCACCCTTCACTCCGAGCTCCAACCGCCGCAACCGGGCGTTTATGCGAGCTTTCGCCCGCGGATCCCGCAGTGCTACGAACCACCTTCAGTAGGTTTCGGTCTGGATTAATGTATGCATGAAGGAAATGTAAACCACAGTTCACACTACAGACAATGTGTAGCTGTTTCAAACTGTTTGTGCAGTGGGTCCTGCCCTGCCCCCTCCAGCAGCTGCACTTGGGTTTCCTGGGCAACTGCGCTTCAATACGCGCACCTACCGAACACACCCAAGGATTCAAGCCCTCATGGCCACCCCTACCAAGCAACAAAAACGCGCCAAGCGTGCCGCCAGCAAGGCCAAGCAGAACCGCATGGTACGCAGCGGGCAGGCGGTCAAGGCCAGTGCCGGTGACAGCGCCAGCGTCGAGCAGGTGTACAACAAGGCGATGGAGTCGGGCAGCTACGACGCCATGTTCACCAAAATGAAGGAAGCACAGGAGAGCGGCGGCCTGGTGCCGATGATTTCGGTATTCCTGGTAGACCCGCTTCTGGCGCTGGTTCTCAAGGGGCACAAGGAAGAACACGCCACCGACTATATCGTGCTGGTGTTCACCGCCTACCGCGCGTGGCTCGACGGCGCCGATGAAGAGGCGACCATGGCCTGGCTGGAGAGCGATGAGTTCCAGGCGGCCTATGTAGCGGCCTCCGAGCTGGTGGCCAAGCAGCAGCAAAAACAGTTTGGTTGATAGGGTCATGTAGCCTGTACCGGCCTCTTCGCGGGCATGCCCGCGAAAGGCCGCTTCCGAGCCGGTGGCCAAGCAGCAGCAAAAACAGTTTGGTTGACAGGGCCATGTCGCCTGTACCGGCCTCTTCGCGGGCTCGCCCGCTCCCACAGGTCAAGCACAAGCCCGAGGGCAACGCCGCCCCTGTGGGAGCGGGCATGCCCGCAAAAGGGCCGGCACAGGCAACAAAAAAGGCCGCGCCCCTCTCAGGACGCGGCCTTTTCAGTGCAGCCAGCGTGGATTAGTTATCCAGCGCCACCCGCCCGGCAGCTTCACGCTTGCGGTGCACCAGCAAGCCAGCCGCCACCACACCAATGCTCAGCAGCGCCGTTGCGATAATCTCGGCACGGTGGTCCTCGCGCAGGGCCATCACCACCAGAATCGCCACGATGAAGGCAATGGTCGCCCAGGTCAGGCCCGGGAACAGCCACATCTTGAAGGTGATCTTCTCACCACGGGCCTCACGCTGTGCGCGCATGCGCAGTTGCGACACGGCAATCACCAAGTACACCAGCAGCGCAATCGCACCCGAACTTGCCAGCAGGAACTCGAACACCTGGGCCGGGGCCACGAAGTTGGCGAACACGCACAGGAACGCCGCAGCCGTGGACAGCAATACCGCCACATGCGGGGTAGCGGCCTTGGTGGTGCGCTGGGCAACAGCCGGGGCATCACCGCGCTTGCTCAACGAGAACAGCATGCGCGAAGAGGTGTACAGCGCCGAGTTCAGGCAACTGGTCACCGCAACCAGCACCACGATGTCGACGATCAACTTGGCATTCGGCACGCCGATGCGGCTGAGCACGGTCTGGTAGGAACCGGTTTCGGCCAGCGCCGGGTCGTTCCACGGCACCAGAGCCACCACCAGGAAGATCGAAACCAGGTAGAACAGGCAGATACGCCAGATCACCGAATTGGTCGCGCGGCTGATCTGCTTGCCCGGGTCTTTCGATTCGGCAGCGGCGATAGTGACGATTTCCGTACCCATGAACGAGAACATGGTGGTGAGCATGGCCGCCAGCACCGCACCCAGGCCGTTCGGCATGAAGCCTTGGGTATCGAACAGGTGGCTGGCACCGCTGACCTGGCTATTGGGCACAAAGCCGAACATGGCCGCGCAACCCACAGCAATGAAGCCGATGATGGCCAGCACTTTCAACAGGGCGAACCAGAACTCGAACTCACCATAGTTCTTTACGCTGCACAGGTTGGTCAGGGTCAGCGCCAGGGTGATGACCAGGGAGAACGCCCACAGGTCTACGGCAGGGAACCAGGCATGCAGAATGGCCGCAGCGGCGTTGGCCTCAAGCGGGATCACCAGCACCCAGAACCACCAGTACAGCCAGCCAATGGTGAAGCCGGCCCAGCGCCCGATGGCACGGTCGGCATAAGTAGAGAACGAACCGGTGTCAGGCGAGGCGACCGCCATTTCACCCAGCATGCGCATTACCAGCACCACCAGCGTACCGGCGGCGGCATAGGCCAGCAGCACGGCCGGGCCGGCGGCCGCGATGGCGTGGCCAGAGCCTACGAACAGGCCGGCACCGATGACGCCAGCGATGGACAGCATGGTCACATGCCGTTGTTTGAGCCCCTGAGCGAGGTCATTGGAATTGTTACCGCTCATTGAAACTACCTTTGTAAGGAGTGGACCACTGCGACTGCGGTTACGGAGCGCGCCTGGGGTTGGACTAGGCGTCGCTGCAATCGGCGGTTTCCTGCTGGCAATAAGCGCGCCAGGTGCGCACTGCATTCGTCAGAATGCTCGCAGGGCCTTGCACGGCGTGGTTTGGAGGGCATTCGGCCAGTAAGTGACCAAAAGGCCGTTAACAAGGCAGATTACTGAAATACCCACTTACAAACGCACCAAAGGTGCCCCTCGGTAACACCCGTGCACCGCTGCAATGCAAAAAAGTGCAACCCACAGGTACAACCAGGAATGCCGGATGGGTCTTCGCGGTCAAACCCGTGACTGCGAGGAGCGCGCAACCTGGAACGTCGGGTTTACCGGCGAATGGTCTAAAACCGCTTCCATGAGCTGCCCAAAGCTGGCACCATCGCGCCTTTTTTCATCAAGGCACTGGTGCTGGGCGACACCTTCGCAGACATCTGCGCGACGTTACGCTGTAGCGATGCGACAAACTGCCCCACCAGCGCCCACAGTCCCCGGCGACCCTGTTGGCCGTCATAATGCCGCTATGCTAGCTTGGCGCACGCCAGGAAGGCCGCCAACAGCTGGGAACGCACCCGTACACATGAGGACCGCACATGGCTCAGGCCACGCCCGCGCTGGAAATCCGCAATCTGCACAAACGCTACGGCGAGCAGGAAATTCTCAAGGGTATTTCGCTGACCGCTCGCGACGGTGACGTGATCTCCATCCTGGGGTCGTCAGGCTCCGGCAAGTCCACCCTGCTGCGCTGCATCAACCTGCTCGAAAACCCGCACCAGGGCGAAATCCTGGTCGCTGGCGAAAGCCTCAAGCTCAAGGCCGCCAAAAACGGCGACCTGATCGCCGCCGACAACCGCCAGATCAACCGCCTGCGCAGCGAAATCGGCTTTGTCTTCCAGAACTTCAACCTGTGGCCGCACATGTCGATCCTCGACAACATCATCGAGGCGCCACGCCGTGTACTCGGCCAAAGCAAGGCAGAGGCTGTAGAAGCCGCCGAAGCGCTGCTGAACAAGGTCGGCATCTACGACAAACGCCACAGCTACCCCGCCCAGCTTTCCGGTGGCCAGCAACAGCGCGCCGCCATTGCCCGTACCCTGGCCATGAAGCCCAAGGTCATCCTGTTCGACGAGCCAACCTCGGCGCTCGATCCGGAAATGGTCCAGGAAGTGCTTAACGTTATCCGCGCACTGGCCGAAGAAGGCCGTACCATGCTGCTGGTGACGCACGAGATGAGCTTCGCCCGCCATGTGTCCAGTGAAGTCGTCTTCCTGCACCAGGGCCTGGTAGAAGAACAGGGATCGCCGCAACAGGTCTTCGAAAACCCGACCTCGGCGCGTTGCAAGCAATTCATGTCCAGCCACCGCTAATGGAGCAATACATGCACACCTACAAGAAGTTTCTCCTGGCAGCTGCTGCCACGCTGGTGATGTCGGCGAACGCCATGGCCGCAGAAAAACTGCGCATGGGTATCGAAGCCGCCTACCCACCGTTCAACAACAAGGATGCCAGCGGTAATGTGGTCGGCTTCGACAAGGACATCGGCGACGCCCTGTGCGCCAAGATGAAGGTCGAGTGCTCGGTCGAGACCTCCGACTGGGACGGTATCATTCCGGCCCTCAACGCCAAGAAGTTCGACTTCCTGGTGTCGTCGTTGTCGATTACCGACGAGCGCAAGCAGGCTGTCGACTTCACCGACCCGTACTACTCCAACAAGCTGCAGTTCATCGCACCGAAGAACGTCGACTTCAAGACCGACGAGGCCTCGCTCAAGGGCAAAGTCATCGGCACCCAGCGCGCCACCCTGGCCGGCACCTACCTTGAAGACAACTACCCGGGCGTAGACGTCAAACTCTACGACACCCAGGAAAACGCCTACCTGGACCTGGTGTCCGGCCGCATCGACGGCATCCTGGCCGACAAGTACGTGCAGTACGAGTGGCTGAAAAGCAAAGACGGCTCCAACTTCGAGTTCAAGGGCGAGCCGGTCATGGACAGCGACAAGATCGGCATTGCCGTGCGCAAGGGTGACACCCAGCTGCGCGACAACCTGAACAAGGCCCTGGCAGAAATCAAGGCCGACGGCACGTACAAGAAGATCAACGACAAGTACTTCCCGTTCAGCATCGAATGATCCGCCCTGACCTGCGCGCCCCCGCGGCGCGCAAGTCCCTAGAATGACCTGCCCATGAATATCGACCTGCACGGATTCGGTCCGGCCATGATGGCCGGCACCCTGATGACCGTAAAACTGGCGCTATGCGCCTTGCTGCTGGGCCTGGTTTTGGGCCTGCTTGGCGCCCTGGCCAAGACCTCTTCGATCAAGCCGCTGCAATGGCTTGGCGGTTTCTACTCGACCCTGGTGCGCGGCGTGCCCGAGCTGCTGTGGGTACTGCTTATCTATTTCGGCACCGTCGGGCTGATGAACACCCTCGGCGAAGCCCTGAACATGCCGGGCCTTGAGCTCAGCGCCTTCGCTGCGGGGGTGATTGCCCTGGGCCTGTGCTTCGGCGCCTACGCCACCGAAGTGTTCCGCGGGGCGATCCTGGCGATCCCCAAGGGCCACCGTGAAGCCGGCCTGGCGCTGGGCCTGTCCAAGGGCCGCATCCTGTCGCGGATCATTCTGCCGCAGATGTGGCGCATCGCCCTGCCCGGCCTGGGCAACCTGTTCATGATCCTGATGAAAGACACTGCCCTGGTGTCGGTGATCGGCCTGGAAGAAATCATGCGCCACGCGCAAATCGGCGTGACCGTGACCAAGGCACCGTTCACCTTCTACATGGTCGCGGCCTGCATCTACCTGAGCTTGACGGTCATCGCCATGACCGGCATGTACTTCCTGGAAAAACGCGCCGCTCGCGGCTTTGCGAGGGCCGAATAATGAACTGGGAAGTCATCTTCAAATGGCTGCCACGCCTGGCTGAAGGCGCCGTGCTGACCTTGGAGCTGGTGGCCATTGCGGTGGTTGCCGGGTTGATCCTGGCCATCCCCCTGGGCATTGCCCGTTCCTCGCGCCGCTGGTATGTGCGCGCCGTGCCGTTCAGCTATATCTTCTTCTTCCGTGGCACGCCGCTGCTGGTACAGCTGTTCCTGGTGTACTACGGCCTGGCGCAGTTCGATGCCGTGCGCTCCAACGCGCTGTGGCCGTACCTGCGCGATCCGTTCTGGTGCACGGTGCTGACCATGACCCTGCACACGGCGGCCTACATTGCCGAGATCCTGCGTGGCGCCCTGCAATCGATACCCAAGGGCGAGATCGAGGCGGCACGGGCGCTGGGCATGTCGCGGGGCAAAACGCTGTTCTACATCATGCTGCCGCGCGCTGCGCGCATCGGCCTGCCGGCGTACAGCAACGAAGTGATCCTGATGCTCAAGGCCAGTGCCCTGGCCAGTACCGTGACCCTGCTGGAACTGACCGGCATGGCCCGCACCATCATCGCGCGCACCTACCTGCCAGTGGAGATTTTCTTCGCGGCCGGGGTGTTCTACCTGGCGATCTCGTTCTTGCTGGTGCAGGGCTTCAAGCTGCTGGAGCGCTGGCTGCGCGTGGATGCCAGCCAGGGCCGTTGATCGCTCACCGACTGCTTCGCGGGCACGCCCGCTCCCACAAGGTATAGCGCCATATTCAAGGCTGGCGCTGTACTTGTGGGAGCGGGCGTGCCCGCGAAGAGGCCCTTAAAACCTACACACATCTACCCATGGCCAACTACCTCCACAGCGACCAGCTAAGCACCCGCTTCCAGGCCCTCGACCAGTTCCTGATCGAGCACCAACAGCTGTGGAAACCGCGCCCCTTCACCACCCTGCAACTGGACTGGGAAACCACCCACCCCGAGCTCGCCGCCCACTTGCGCAAGTCCTCCTTGGCAGATGCAGAACACCCCGACGCTGCCGATGTGTTGCCGGCCCCGTTCCCGCAACTGGCCCGGCAAGCCGAACAGCTATCCGCCCTGGGCAACCTCCCGGCAACTGACCTGCCCCCCGCCGCCCACCGCTTGGACGTAGCGGTCCCCGGCCGCAAGTGGCAGCAGATCGAAGCCTTCGCCAGCCACCTGGCCTTCCGCAACCAGCCCCGCCACTGGCTGGACTGGTGCTCGGGCAAAGGCCACCTCGGCCGCCGCCTGCTGCAACCCGGCCAGCAACTGACCTGCCTGGAATACGATGCCGAGCTGGTCGCCGCTGGCCAAGCCCTGAGTGCGCACCATCACCTGCCAGCCATGCACGTACACCAGGACGTGATGGCCGGCGACAGCGCCCGCCACCTTGATGGTGCAAAAAGCGTGGTTGCCCTGCACGCCTGTGGCGACCTGCATTTACGCCTGTTGCAGCTGGCCAGCCAGCAAGGTTGTCGGCAACTGGCCGTGGCGCCGTGCTGCTACAACCGGATCGCGCAGCAGCAGTACCAGGCGTTATCCACAGCCGCGCAAGCCTCCCGCCTGCAACTGTCGCTGGACGACCTTGGCCTGCCCCTGAGCGAAACCGTGACAGCCGGCGCCCGCGTGCGGCGCCAGCGCGACGCCTCCATGGCCCGCCGCCTCGGTTTCGACTTGCTGCAACGCCAGCAACGGCAACATGACGAATACCTGCCCACACCTTCCCTGCCTGTGGCCTGGCTGGAGAAGCCCTTCGAGCACTACTGCCGTGACCTGGCGCAGCTCAAAAACCTGCCGCTAAGCGGCAACCCTGATTGGGCAGCGCTGGAAGCCGCAGGCTGGCAACGCCTGGCCGAGGTACGCAACCTGGAGCGGGTGCGTAACCTGTTCCGCCGGCCGTTGGAGCTGTGGCTGGTGCTCGATCGCGCCCTCTTCCTGAAAGAGCAGGGTTTCGACGTGCGGCTGGGGCTTTTCTGCGACTATCCACTGACCCCACGCAACCTGTTGATCCTTGCTGAACGCGACCGTTAGCCGCAGCACAACCTGTGGATAACTCTGTGAACAAGCTTGTGATTACCTGTTGGAGCCAAGCGCTATTTCAAACGCTTGGCTTATTCCGCCGCGCACCTGCAGCCCAGCAAAAACAGGCATTTGCGCAAAGACAGGCGGTGTTGCGATGCGGCATGGCTTTCGCTAAAGCTGCGAATGCCACTTGTGCATAAACATTTCTTGTGGTTAGCACAGAGAGCGTTTGCGGGGCCCTAGTGCGCCTTGTTCTTGGCGATCTCGATATCGTTCATCAGCGCCTTGGCCATGTCGCACAGGTAATCGGCAGCACCCAGGAATTTATGGTCGTCTTCCATATCGCCCTCACGGACCAAGTGCTTGATGTAGCCCATCAGGATGGAGACATGCTCATAGGCGGCATCGACCGGGATACCGGGCTCGACGCGGAGCAGATTGAGGGAGGGGTTGCCGGCGGGGAGGAAGGCTTCTACGCCTGCGGTGGTGATGGGGTCAGTAATTTCTTTCTTCATGGCAAAACCTTATTCGGGGAAAAGGGACTGCCAAAAATCTTTCTCACGGATTTCAGGTGGCAGCCGTACGCGGGGTGAGAAACCGGTCGAATAAGGAAGCCCGGCCAGACCGAAGTCTGCCCACGTACGGCCGCCATAAAGGGGTAGCGCATTATTCGAAGCAGGGTTCTCACACCCGGTCGCCTGAGCGACCCGGAAACGTTATCCGTGAGCCATTTTCCCGACAACAGCGATACTTCGGCGGCGCGCGTAGGATACGTCTGAAGCCTACAGATCCTGAAGCCTTCAGGTCCCAGGTTCAGAATTTTCGTACCTGCAGGCTAATCGATAAGTGTAGGAGCGGGTTCACCCGCGAAGAGGCCCTCCCAGGCAACCCCATGCTAAACCCACCCTCATCGGTGTATCATCCGCGCCCCAAATCATTAAAAAGTGAATCGCGCGCTGCCCAGCGGCCCTGCGATCTTCTGGCATTGCGCCAGATTCGACATTGGACCCACCCCATGCCACTAACCAAGCCCCTCGCCCTGCTCAGCTTCGCCCTGGCCCTGACGGCCTGCTCCCAACACCCAGCGTCGCACCCCAGCGACAACCTGGGCTGGAACCACCCCGGCATGCAGCTGGGCGGTGACAACGGCCTGCCCATGCGCACCGAAAGCCCCTGCCGCAAGCGCGGCTGCGACAACGACAAGCTGTTTTTCAACCCAGGTAAAAGCGAGCCAAGCGTCACCACCCTGCACCGCGGCTGGTAAGAAATTTCTTCTTTTAGGTCGGTGACTTAGCTCTTTTACGAACAATCGCAACGAAGTGGTTTACAGGCGCCAACCGATCGCTATAATGACGCCCCATTGCCGGTATAGCTCAGATGGTAGAGCAACTGACTTGTAATCAGTAGGTCCCGGGTTCGATTCCTGGTGCCGGCACCATAAAAATCAAGGGCTTGCAGCGATGCAGGCCCTTTTTTATGTGGCTTACGTAACAACCAGCGTAACAAGATGGCATAGCATTACCTTTCCAGCAGTGCAGGATGACTCAGCGATGGCAGGTAAAGAGGTCGAAGCTCCAGACTCCATTTTTTCCAAGAGGAACGGAGAGCTCTTCAAAAAGCATTTTCCTTCTGGGACTGATGAGGAGACCGCGGTGCTGAAAGGCCATCTCCTGGTTGAGTCCATGCTGAGAGACTTCTGCATGAACTCTGTTCCCAATCCTGCCCACCTGAAAGGGGCACGGCTGACGTTCAAGCAGATTACGCTGCTGGCAAGATCCTTGTGCAATCTGCCGGTACCGGGGCTCGAGTACATCTGGACGCTGGTATCGAAGCTGAACCAGCTCCGAAATTTGATGGCGCATGAGCTGGAACCAGATCAGGCGAAGAAAGACAGCCTCTGTAGCAGTCTGATCAAGACGGTAAATGAGCATAAGGGCAATTCCGAATACAGCTGCAACAGCCTTGAGAATGCGATCTGCTACATGTGCGACCTGCTGGATGCTTATCTGCAGATAGGTTTGGCGATTGAGCGTCCTGAATTCAAGCAGCCTGGACAGCAAGAGATCGAGTCAGAGTGAGTACGTGCTCATCAGGAGAAGGTAAAGCGTCATCCTCGACCACCCTTCCCTAGAGCGGGACCGCCGTTTGATGTTGACCCATCGGAAAAGGGTTAGGTCGGTTAGGTTTCATGCGAACAGGCTGCATCCCTCTCCATTTCTGGCCTCCAGAAGACCTCTAAAAGTTAGGTTTTGGTTAAGAAGTAGTAATTTCCTTACCTTTAACCATCGTCAGCTTCCAAAAAATAAATCCCTTTAAAATCAGGAACTTGAGAATAAATAACCTCAATCCTAACCCTTCCTAACCATCAAAAGTTAGCGACCAAGCCCAGTAAATCCGGGCTTCTGAGATCCCCAAGCCCCCTCCTCACGAGAACTTACCTTTTTCCGGCGGCTCCCCCAGATTCACAGAGCCCAATCCCCGTTCGCCACAGAAAACCTTGCCGCTGCAGGGATTCGCAGAACGCCGGCACCCCTCACCACCTGCCCAATCCCAGTTACTGGGCGGCTTGGCCCTGGCTGCAGGGGCGCAGAAATTCCAACACGTTTAGCCCGCAGGCGTGGCGGGGGGACGAGGGCGCGCGCCGGGACGCGACTGAAGAGGGTCACCATTTGTTTACTTTCGTGTATAGTTTGCATGGTAGGAATCCCCTTTATTTTCGGATCCAATCCAATGACGAAACGCACCGGCATCCTGTCTAAGTCGCCCTTAAAATACGTCCTCGCATCTGTACGCTTTGCGCCGTGGCCTTTAGTGGCCAAGAAAATGGATGAAATTCAAGACGAGCTGCGAGACGTGCTTCCGTTGATGCATCACATCAAAATGGAGGCGCCTGAAGGGCAGCAACAGGGGGCCGGGCAGACTCATGAAGCATGGATGTTGGCGGATGCCGATAAGGATTACTGTGTCCAGTTCTCGAAAGATCAAATAATATTTTTCACCACCACATACAGTAGTTATCAAGATTTCGCCGCAAAGAATAGTCGCGCCCTTAAAGTGCTCTATAAGTACATGAATTTTATAGATGTGCATAACGCTGGGGTTAGATACTTAGATCACATCAAGCCAAAGATTGGTGAGACGAAGTCTCAATATATTTCCGAGCGATATCTTTCTCCCACAGCCGAAGACTTATCAGCTGTCGGGGGGCATGTAATGTCCATATATAAATTTGGCGCACACAACCTTAGAGTTAACGTCTTGGCGCTTCCAGGCGCGTTTCCAATCCCACAAGAGATGGTGTCAATACCTCTAATATTGAATGGACCTGAAAAACAGTTTGAAGTTTCCCCTCTAGGGGCTGAGGAATTTATCGTAGACATGGACGCCGTGGCTATGTATGAAAATCCTAAACGTGTGAAACAAGAAGAGCTCGAACAAGTACTTAATGATCTTCACAATCTAGCAAACAAATTTTTCAGGCAAGCTGATATTTTTACTGAGCACGCGTTCAACGTTTGGAAAGGAGAATCCTAATGTTTGCCGCCGACGCAGTTGCAGCGCCATCTATTCAAGCACCCTTATATGGTTGCAAGGCAGGCCGATCATACTCTTCATCTGCGGCCTATATTGCGAAAGCCAGGTCTAGGTTTTTAGTTGGCGACACACAAAGAACCTTCATTGATAGTGAACCTTTTCAAACTAAAATTGGTGCTATCTTTGAAAACAGCTTGCCTCAAGACGTAACTGGATTGCTTCGCAAGACTCCAGCACTTATTATTACAGTGGACGGCAGCCCTACCGAGCTCACCAGAAACATAATTTCTGTAGCAAATACAGCTTCTAAAGAGGAAAGACCCGCAGCTATTTCCTTCAAAAATCAAATTGAATTTATTCAGTCTGAGCTTGGACTCTCAATCACCCAACTCGCCCAGCTGTTTGGTGTGACTCGTAAGTCTGTATATGATTGGCTTGATAACGCCGCACCAAGGGCGAATATCTCCAATCGAATGGAACTTATCTCAACATTAGTCAGACGCAATAATTCGAAGCTAGATCTGAAGCGTTTGAAAGGGGTCTGGCTGATGACTTTAGATGGCCGTTCCTTTCTTGACGTGATTCTCGATGATGCTCTAGATTATGACTCGCGTATGGCCGCTGCTATCGCGAAGCTGGATGAACTAGCCCCTCGACTTGGAGAAGGGCTTCCTAAATTGGGCAAAACCTACGTAGGTAATGCACACGCTAGTGACGTGGAGCGAGTAGCAGATCTTGGCTGAGAATGACGAGGCATTGGTTGAAGCAATTAAAAGGGCAGGATGGTGGCAAGGCTCCATTTTGCCTGCTTCCCGCTTTGACGATGACGTACAAGAGGATGTGGAGCCTACTTGGTGGGTAATCACTTCGCAAACTTGCAACCTTTACAATCTTGACTTTGAAAGAATTCCTGTCTTCGAAATGGTAGCCGCCAAGAAGATTGATATCATTGATATTGATCCGGCCGTTTCGAAAGGAAACAACCCAAGAATCTTGCACACTAAGGCTGAAGGGTCCGGCGAAACGGTCGCGTTTGAAATTGATATTCAGAAGCGAACTTGGATCAGTCGAAGGAAACTAGCAGACCTAGGGCAACCCGCGTACGAAATTTGTGATACTAATCGAGAAACCGCTGACTGGCTGAATAATCAATGGCTTGATAATTTTGCGGGCTGGCTCTCCAGAAGCTACACACGCGTAACGCTCCCAGATGACTTCAACGACATATTGAAACTCAGCAAAATCCAGTCATCTCTTGATAGCAAGCTGCGTAGCAATGGACTATATGGAATTTACTTCTCTCTCAGTTCAGCAGCAGAAGACGAATGGACAGGGGTGTTGGGGCTGATGCCTGCACCTTATTTCCTTGAGGTTCTCTTGGTCTCTGACGAAACCGTTGACCCTGCGCCTTTTGTACAAAAACTCAAGGGACAGTTATTCGAAAGTAAGATCACCGTCAAGATTGGTGAAAAAGAGCTAAACGGCAGTAGAGCGGAAATTGCTAAAAGCCTTGGCTTGACTATTGTATCCGCAGGGATAACGGGGAAGACCGTTGCCGACACTAATTTGTTAGAGATCAAATCGATGATCAGGTATACGCTCAACGACTACCTGTCTAGAGCCGGCGCGGAACATTAAAAAATTCTGACACTTAGACGGAACCCCACACATCACTGTGACGGCTACTATTAGGCAGCCATCACAGTTTTTTTCAAAAGGATGCAATTAAGCTTATTGTTGGATGAAGCGAACAACCTCGTCCCCTAGCCACTCGTTTACTTGTTGCAATCGTGTTTTGATTGGGTCGAGCTCGTTTTGCACCCACACTTCCGTTGCTTCTTTAATCGAGCCAAACCCTCCAGCATTTTGCGGCACTATACCCATCAGTTGTGGTGGTATGCGAAGAGCGGCCAGCAGGTCGTCGCGGCTAATGTTCTTGATCGCGCCGAAGTCGTCCTTCGCCGCCACCTCGCTGATCGGCAGCAACTGGATACCATCTTTCTTGCCACCTGGTGCGTACATGAACAGGTTGCGGAAGTTGCCCGGCCCTTTGCTGCTCCTCATAGCGTCCCGCAGGTCGTCGACAAACTTCTCGTTATGGGCCGGGTCGGTCATATACAGGATGAAGCCCGCATGGCTACCGTTCTGGTAGTACTTGCGCCGGAACAGGGTCGCGCTCTCGTTGAGCAGCGCGCTCTGTAAGGCAGCCATCCACTCGGGCAGACCGTAGATTTCCTGGTTGATGTCGGCCTCCCGCAGGTGGCAGACGGTGCCCATTTTGAATTCGTGCTCGTCCTTCCACCCCCGTACCTGGTAGTAAGTGTTCAGGTCGGTACCGCGGCGCATGTATTTGGCCAGGCAGGGCTGCAACCCCATCGCCCGGCCGAGCATGTTGTCGTGTTTTTCTAGGTAGAGGTTGCCGCACCAACCCCAGTCCATGACGATCTGCTCGAAGGCCTGCCGGCCCAGCAGTTTGTGGGGGATAAAGCTGCGGACCAGCATGTTCCGCTTGAAGGTGAGCCCAGACTGCAGATATACGCTCGCCCTAGTCGAGCGCGCCAGGCTGTCCAGGTTGACGGGCGGCTCGTACCAACGACCATTCGACCAGGCTTCCAGGTAGTCCAGGATCTCCCGCCCATCCAGTACCGGAACCGGATCGCCGAACGTGAAGGACGCGGCCTGTCCGCTATCTCCCTTGGCAATCAGCTCGCCTTGGGCGGCCTGCTGCACCAGGTCGCTGCGGTTAGTCCGGGTCTTGTGAGACTTGCTCATTGATAGATCTCCATGATGCCGGTGTTTGCCACGGTTTGGCCCTCAAGCGGCTCGTTGTGCAGTGCGTGGAAGAGCGCCCAGGCCAGGTCAGCGTGACCGGTGGTGTCGTTACGCCCTGCCGTGTAGGTGAACTGGCGACCGCCAGGTGTGATGGTTTTGCGGATGGCCATGAGTGACTGAGCGAGATCGGTCCAGCCAGCGTCGAACTCCAGCCGGCCGTTGGTGATGACGTCCCAGGCTTTCATGACCAGGCGCGTCTTGACCTCGGGGTTGTAGGTGAAGGTGCGCACCCCAGGGAAGAACTGGCGCACCAGCTGGGCTACGGCACTACCCATACCTGTCGTATCGATGCCGATGTAGGTGACCCAATAGCGCTGCGTTACCTTGCGGATCGTCTCGGCCTGACTGGCGAAGTCCATCCCGCGGAACTGGTGCCGCTCTAGTACACGGAATTTCCCTCCAGGCACCATGGGGGGCGCCACCACTATCAGGCCGGCTGTATCACCCGTTTCCGCGGGGTCGTAGCCCACCCATACCTGCCGATCAGCGAAGGGCCGAGCAGCGAAGGGCTTGTAATCGGCCCACTCGGTCCAGCTGTCGACCATGCACGGCTGCAGCACGGCCAGCGGGAAAATGCTCGCACCGTCGTCGACGAACTCGCACATGAGCAAGTTCTGGAATGCTGCCGCGTCGTACTCCAATCGCAGCTCGTCTAGGTCGAATAGGTCGCAGCCCCGCTCCTCGGCGTCCAGAATCGTGACGATCTGCCGCCAAATCCGATCCTCGCACAGCCGGCCCATCTGCAGCGCGTTATGGCCAACATCCAACTTGATGTGCTGGGCAGTCGGTTTGCCCTTGTTAAAACGCTCACCCGTCCAGAAACTGTAGGCCTCGTGCGCCATTGAGCTGGGGGTCGAGAAGTAGGTCCTGCGGTACTGCTTCTGCATCGCCATGCCCGAGGCGACCTTGTTGAGTTCCTTGAACTTGAAGGTCCAGAAGAATTCGTCAAAGTAGAAGTTGCCGTGGTAGCCCTGGGCGGTTCGAGCGTTGGTACCGAGGAAATGCAGTTCGGCGCCGTTGGCCAGGATGATCGGGTCGCCGGCCAGCTCGACACCGATGGTGTCGCGGGCGAATGCCTGAATGTAGGCCTTGAAGATATGCGCCTGGGCCTTGCTGGCCGACAGGAAAATCTGGTTGCGCCCGGTCGTGAGTGCATCGATCAAGGCTTCCCGGGCAAAGTAGAAGGTTGCGCCGATCTGCCGCGATTTGAGTATCGCCCTGGTGCGCTGGTTGCCAGCTCGGTACCAATCCTTCTGATAATCGAAACAACCATCCAGGAACGCCTCAAGCAGCTTCTCGACCTGCTCCTCATCTATCTCGTTACGCTTGGGCTTTCGCTTCGGTCCTTCGTTGCGCTTGGCCAGCTCCGGGTTGAGGTCTGTTTCGGTACCGCCACTCTTGTACCGCTCGATGCGCGCTTGGCGCTCCAGCTGGCGGTGCAGAAGGTCGATTTCCTTGAAATCCGTGCCGGTCTTCGGGTCCTTCAGCAGCAACTGGACCAACCGCGCTTCAGTCGCCGCCTGGATGCGCTCCAGTGGTGTGGCCCGGTCCCACTCGTCACGGGCTTTCCAGCTGTGCAGCGTTTTCTCTTTCTCGCCGATCAGCTCGGCGATCTCGCACACGCGATAGCCCTGCCAGTACAGATGCTTGGCATGGCGGCGGTGATCGGTTGGCAGTTCACATGTGGTGGCGTTCATGGCGCCGATGCTGCCGCCCGCGCGCGTGATCCCCTATCTCGGGGGGCTGTATGTCCCTGTCCTACAAGTCCAGTGCATTGCCCGCGCCACGCGCGATGCCGACCATGCCCTCATCGCCAGGCAGACCGCCAACGCTACGAGGAATTCCAGAATGGCCGGCAATACCGACAACTCCGCCAAGAAATACCGTTCCAAATGGACCCGAGTCGCTGTCGAGGGGGCGACCACCGATGGCCGCAACATCGAACGCAGCTGGATCGAGGACATGGCCAGCACCTACAGCCCGAACACCTACGGTGCCCGCATCAACTGCGAGCACATCAAGGGCTACTGGCCTGGCGGAGAGTTCGGCGCCTATGGCGACGTCCTGGCGTGCAAGGCTGAAGAGGTCGAGATCGCCGGCATCAAGAAACTGGCCCTGTTCGCCCAACTGCAGCCAAACGATGCATTGCTTGCCCTGAACAAGGCCGGCCAGAAGATCTATACCAGCATCGAGGTACAGCCGAAGTTCGCGGACAGCGGCAAGGCCTACCTGGTAGGCCTGGCCGTAACCGATACCCCTGCCAGCCTGGGCACCGAGGCGCTCTCGTTCCGCGCCGGCAACAAAAAGGACAAAGACAACATCTTCAGTACTGCCGAGGAGACGGCATTCGAATTCGAGGAGGTGACTGACAGCCCCGGCATGTTCGCCGAGCTTCGGGCCAAGGTCAGTGGCCTCATCAACAAGGGCAAGGAAAAGGATGGCAAGGATGCCGCCAACTTCGGCGCACTCGGCGAACTGATCGACCAGTTGGCCACTCACGGCGCCGAGCAGGCCGAGGCCCTGGAAAAGGGGCAACAGGCATTCACCGAGCTGGAAAGCAAGTTCTCCAAGCTCAGCACCGACTTTGATGCCTTGGTTAAGCGCCTGGGCAACACCAAAGACCACACCCAGAAGGATCGCCCGCCGGTTTCCGGCGGTGGCGGCAACGCAGCTGTCACCGACTGCTGATCCCACAGGACTTGAACCAGCCAAGGATTACCGGAGAAACCCATGCGTAACGAAACCCGCGCCCAGTACGGCGCTTATCTGGAACAGATCGCCAAGCTCAACGGCGTGAGCGATGCCACCAAGACCTTCACTGTGGCCCCTTCGGTCCAGCAGAAGCTTGAATCCCGCATGCAGGAGTCCAGCGACTTCCTGTCGAAAATCGGCATGATCGGTGTCGACGAACTGAAGGGCGAGAAAATCGGTGTAGGCGTCAGCAGCACGATCGCTAGCCGCACCGACACCACCGGTACCGGCGTCCGCATGCCGCGGGACGTATCCGGCCTGGACAAGCAAGGCTACGAAGCCCATCAAACCGACTTCGACACCGCCATCCGCTACGCCCAGCTCGACGCCTGGGCCCGCCACCCCGAGTTTCAGACCATGCTGCGCGACGCCATCCTGCGCCGCCAGGCCCTTGATCGCATCATGATCGGCATGAACGGCACTTCTGCTGCGGCCAATACCAACCGCGATGCCAACCCGTTGCTGCAGGACGTGAACATCGGCTGGCTGCAGCAGTATCGCGACAACGCACCGGCCCGCGTACTCAAAGACGGCAAAACCCCTGGCAAGATCGTGATCGGCACGGGGGCGAATGCCGACTACAACAACCTGGACGCCCTGATCTTCGACGCCGTCGCCAACCTGATCGACCCTTGGCACCGGAAGGACACCGGCATCGTCGTGATCCTGGGCAGCAACCTGGTGCACGACAAGTACTTCCCACTGGTGAACAAGGAACAGGCCGCGTCTGAAAAACTGGCTACCGACATGATCCTGTCGCAAAAGCGCATGGGCGGTAAGCAACCCATCGAAGTGCCCTACGTGCCGGACGGTGCGGCTCTCGTCACCAGCCTGGAAAACCTCGCGATCTACTGGCAGATCAATGGCCGCCGCCGTTACGCCCAGGAGAACCCGAGCAAGAACCGCATCGAAAACTTCGAGTCGAGCAACGACGCCTACGTCGTCGAAGACTACGGCCTCGGCTGCCTGATTGAAAACATCGAGCTGGAGGCGTAACCCATGGCTCTCAGCCCCGCAAAGCGCCACTTCATCAAGGCGACCGCAGCGCTCGACGCAGCGGCAGCCGCCCCGTCCGCACTCATGGCCGGGTTGAGCAGCTATGAAATGCAGCTCGCCCAGTTGCACCAGGACCAGCTGCGGCTTTCGAGCATTCAATCGATGGAGGTGCGTGCACAGCTCAAGCTTGGCCTGCTGCCGGCCTACGAGGACTACGTTGCCGGCGTGCTGAGTGCTGGTCGCGGCGCCCAGGACGATGTGCTCGTTACGGTCATGGTATGGCGCTTCGACGCGGGCAACTGGGCCAGTGGCCTGGACATCGCTGAGTACGTGCTGCAGCACGGGCTGAAGATGCCCGACCGTTTCAACCGAAAGCCCGGTTGCACGGTTGCTGAAGAGTTGGCTGAGGCCTCGTTCAAGGCGCTCAAGGCCGGAACCAGCATTCCGATCGAAATCCTGCAGCGGACGGAAGAAATCACCGCGGACGAGGATATGCCGGACCAGGTCCGCGCCAAGCTGAAGCTGGCTCTGGGCCGCACAACGCTGCTGGGCCTCGACGAAGGGAACCCTGGCCAACCGGGCGACGTACAGAAAGGCGTTGATCTGCTGAAGCGCGCCATCGAGCTGCACGACAGCTGCGGCGGCAAGAAAGATCTGGAGCGCGCTGAGCGCCTCCTCAAGAAAATCGCCGATCCAGTCGGCTAACCGAGCGTCCCGCGCAACCCCGGCGGCTCGGGGTGGATCAGCGGCCTATGGCTCAGCTGTGAAGCCCCGATCACCGCCGACCTATTCAGAGCACGACCATGAGCGGATTCATTGCCGGCGGCCAGGTGACAAGCAACTCTGCACCTGGGCCGCACATCAACAGCGACCCCTTTTGGCCGTCGATCGATCTGGACTCGCTGCGCGAAACACTGCGCATCGACTCTAGCGTCACCCTCGCCCGCCTCGAAACCGCTGTTATTGCAGCGGTCATCAGCGTCAACCGAGAGCTGGACAGTTGGGGAGAAGCCAAGCAGACCGAAGGCTTCGTCACGCTGAGCGACGTTCCCTGCGGCAAAATCAAGGACCTCTCGCAGCTGGTTCATCTTTACCTGCGCGCCGTCGAGTGCGCTGCCGGCGCCGAAGTATGCGAGCGGTACCGCAACTACGACACCACCGCGAGCGGCATCAAAAAAGCGGAAGAGACGGCCCCGACCATCGACGACTACCGGCGCGACCAGCGCTGGGCCATTCGCGATTTCCTGGGCACGTCACGCACCACCGTGGAGCTGCTCTGATGGCCGAGCAGAAGCGCACGCAGCAAAACGACACCGTCGATGCCCTCTGCTGGCGGCATTACGGCCGCACTGCCGGCGTGGTCGAGGCCGTGCTCGATGCCAACCCAGGCTTGGCCGACAAGGGGCCAACCCTCCCGGCCGGCCTGCTCGTCACCCTACCCGAACAGCAAACGGCCGCACCTGAACAACAGATGGTGAGCCTATGGGACTGACCGCCCGCCCCCACCCACAACCATGGAAGAGCACTCATGCCTGACCGCCCCGAGACTTGGGCCTGGTTCGCCGCCTGGCTCGAACACAACTGGCCCGCCGTTTACACCTGCGGCCTCGCGATCGTCATCGCCGCCCTGCGCGTGATCTACGGCGGTGGCGGGCTACGCCGCATGACGGTCGAAGCTCCGCTGTGCGGAGCCCTGGCCCTGGCGGTTAGCCACGGCCTGCCCTTGATCGGCATCCCGATCAGCGCGGCCCCGTTCTTCGGCGGCGTCATTGGCCTGCTGGGCGTCGAGTTCACCCGTGCCACCGCGAAGAAGTTCTTCACCCGAAAAGAGGAAACCGTCACATGACCACACTTCGACACGGCGACCGCTCCCAGGCGGTGCGCGACCTGCAGCGCAAGCTCAACGACCGCGGCGCCAAGCTGGTTGCCGATGGCGCCTTTGGGGACGCGACCGAGGCAGCGGTACGCGCCTACCAGGTGAAGGCAGGGCTTGTCTCTGACGGCATCGCCGGGCCGAAGACCCTGGCCGGCCTGCTGGGTCTGGACACTGGAAAGCTGCTCAAGCACGCGGACCTGGTTCAGGCCTCGCTGCGCCTGGGCGTGCCGGTGGCGGCTGTGTATGCGCTGAATGAGGTCGAATCGAAGGGGCAAGGCTTCCTCGACAACGGGAAGCCGGTGATCTTGTTCGAGCGACACGTCATGTTCGACAGGCTGCAGCTGATGCGATCGCCTGGCGACGACGAAGTGCAGCTGCAGCAGCGCGCACTCAAGCTGGCCAAGCAGGCTCCGGCCCTGGTCAACCCGAAAGCCGGCGGCTATATCGGCGGAACGGCCGAGCATCAGCGGCTGGCCCAAGCTCGCCAGCTGGACGAGGTGGCGGCGCTTGAATCGGCGAGCTGGGGTGCCTTCCAGGTCATGGGTTACCACTGGCAGCGGCTCGGCTACTCGAGTATTCACGACTTCGTGGCGGCGATGAACCGCAGTGAAGCGGACCACCTGGAGGCCTTCGTCCGCTACATAGAGGCGGACCCTAGCCTGCTCAAGGCCTTGAAGGCCCAGAAGTGGGCGATCGTGGCCAAGCTCTACAACGGCCCGAACTACCAGCGGAATCTGTACGACGTAAAGCTGGAGCGCGCTTTCGAGCGGCACCAGGACCGCGCCCTGGTGGCCGCGTAATGGACCTGCGCAGCGGACTGTTGCCGGTGGCCTTGGCTGCTGGCATCACCGTTGGCATATGGGGCTGGTGGCAGCGCACCCAACTGCTGATCGAGCAGAAGAGCACCGCAGACCTGGCGCACCAGCTGGCAACCGCCCAGGGCGATGCCCGCCGCAACCTGGACACCGCCACCAAACTGCAATCCACCTTGGAGCACCAGCGGGAGATCCAAACGCACTTGCTGAAGCTCCAGGGCACGCTGCGTAGCGGCCTGGCCGAACGTGAGCGCCTGATCGAGGACCTCAAACATGAGAATGAAGAACTGCGGAACTGGGCTGTTCAGCCTCTCCCTGATGCTGCTCGCCGGTTGCGCGACCGCCCCCCCATCACCGGCGCCGACGCTTATCGTCAATGGTTGTCCAGTGGTAGTGCCCTGCCAGCTGCCGGCCACGGCGCCGACGATCAACGGCCAGCTGCTCAGTGACCAGGAGCGCACCGAACTGGCCTGGGCAGAGTGCGCCGCCCAGGTCGATAGCGTCTACCAGTACCAGGTGACCCATGAACAAGCCCGATAGCCTGCGCGAGCACCTGCTCGCAGCCGTGCCAGGCCTCAAAGAAAACCCCGACAGGCTGCTCATGTTCATTGACCAGGGCGCGGTACGGTGCACCGCGGCTGCCGGCTTATCGTTCGAATATGCGTACAGCCTGCAGATCATCCTGACCGACTTTGCCGGTCACCCTGACAGCGTGATGCTGCCGATCCTGGGTTGGCTGCGGTCGAATCAGTCCGAGCTGCTGGTCAACCTGAACAAGTCCGCCGAAGGCCTGAAGTTCGAAGCGGACATTCTCGACCGGAGCAAGGTCGACCTCAGCATCACGCTGCCGCTGACAGAACGGGTGATCGTGACGCGCCAAGCCGATGGCACCCACTCGGTGACCCACGCAGCTGAGCCGCAGTACGAGGAGTATGCAGAGCACGGGGAAATCACGCTCATTGCGGACGGCCAGCCCATTGCGTCATGGCAACCGCCATCACCACCCGACGGCATGGCGCTGACCATGCCTCACCCAAAGCGCCCACGCCGTGGCTGACCTCGACGCCCTGGAAGACTGGGCCGGCCCGCTGCTGCGAAAACTTGAGCCTGCTGGTCGGGCGAAGCTTGCTCGCGCCGTCGCCCAGCAGCTGCGCCGCAGCCAGCAGCAGCGCATCCAGGCACAACGCAGCCCGGACGGCACACCATTCACGCCCCGCCGGGAGCACAAGCTCAGGGAAAAGCAGGGCCGCGTGAAGAAAAAGGCCAAGATGTTCCAGAAGCTGCGCACCTCCACATACCTCAAGGCCCAGGGCGATGCACGAGGCCTTTCCGTGGGGTTCGCTGGCCGCATTGCCCGTATTGC
Organism: Pseudomonas juntendi; assembly: GCF_009932375.1. Lineage (GTDB taxonomy): Bacteria > Pseudomonadota > Gammaproteobacteria > Pseudomonadales > Pseudomonadaceae > Aquipseudomonas > Aquipseudomonas juntendi. The sequence continues at coordinate 35,555 of NZ_BLJG01000001.1, read as the reverse complement.
TCGCGTGCACCAGTACGGCCTGCGTGACCGCATTGCACCCCGCGGACCAGCGGCGCAGTACGAGAAACGCGAACTGCTCGGCTTCACACCTGCCGACCAGGATCAGTTGAAAGACCTGGTGCTCGCACACCTCGGCCTGTAGCGCCCGCCTCTACAAGTCCCGCGAAATGCACTCGCGCACGCGTAGCGCGACCATCCCCGGCATGAACTCCATCGCCGAAATCAACCGCCTGCTGGAAAACCTGATCCGCCTCGGCACTGTCGCGGCGGTGCAGCACCAGCCGCCCCGCGTCCAGGTACAGACCGGCGGGATCAAGACAACCTGGTTGCCCTGGCTCGCCGCGCGAGCTGGTGCCAACCGGGAATGGGACCCGCCTACGGTAGGCGAGCAGGTTCTGCTGTTCTCGCCCAGCGGCCAGCTGGCCAACGGCGTAGTGGTCACTGGCATTTTCAGTGACGCGATCCCCGCCAACGGGGACCGAGCCGACCTGCACCGCCGTACCTACAACGATGGTGCGGTAATCGAGTACGACAGCCAGGCCCATCACCTGCGCGCTGTTCTGCCTGGTGGCGGCACAACCCAGCTGATCAGCAGCGGCGGGATCACCATCGAGGGCGACATCACCATCACCGGCAACGTGACCGTCTCGAAGGACGTCGTCGCAAGCGGCATCAGCCTGATCCGCCACCTCCACGGCGAGGTAATGAAAGGTCAAGCACTGACGGGGGTCCCTACAAAGTGAATCGCAGCAACGGCTCAACCCTGACGACCGCCGAGCACATCGCTCAATCGGTCGAGGACATCCTCACCACCCGCATTGGCACCCGGATCGCCCGGCGCGAATACGGCAGCCTGCTGCCCGAGTTGATCGACCAGCCCCTCAACGGCGCAACGTGCCTGCGGTTGTATGCCACCACGGCAATGGCCCTGCTCACCTGGGAGCCGCGCATCAGCCTGACCCGCGTTCAGCTGGATATCCCCGATCTGAGTGGGCGTGCGGTCCTGGAGCTGACCGGTGTCGTGGTCGATAGCAACGAGCCGTTCAGCATGCGCATGCCTCTGCAACTGGGGGGTAGCGCATGAACACCTTCACGCCGATCGACCTCAGCCAACTGCCCGCGCCGGATGTGGTACAGCAGATCGACTTCGAGCAGATCCTCGCCGAGCGCAAGGCTTACGCCATTTCGCTGTGGCCCGCCGACGAACAAGCCGAAATTGCCGGTCGCTTGGCCCTGGAATCTGAGCCGATCACAAAGCTGCTGCAGGAGAACGCCTACCGCGAAATGGTGTGGCGACAGCGCGTGAATGAGGCGTCCCTCGCCTCGATGCTGGCCTACGCGAAAGGTTCGGACCTTGACCAGATCGCCGGCAACTTCAACGTGCAGCGCCTGGTTATCCAGGTGGCCAACCTCTCAGCGATCCCGCCTGTGCCTCTGGTGATGGAGAGCGACGATGCGCTGCGCGAACGTGCACAAATGGCTTTCGAGGGCCTGAGCACCGCCGGCCCTCGTAACGCCTACATCTTCCACGCCCGGTCGGCCGCGGGCCAAGTAGCAGATGCATCGGCGGAAAGTCCGACGCCTGCCGTCGCAGTGGTGACTATCCAATCCACCGAATCCAATGGCCTGGCAAGTGATGCGCTGATCGCCCAAGTTCGTGAGTACCTGAACGACCAGGACCGCCGCCCTGTCGGCGACCGGTTGATTGTCCAAAGCGCACAACCGCTGGCGTTTCAGATCAAGGCCACCCTCTACCTGCAGAGCCAAGGGCCTGAAGCAGAACCGATTTTGGCAGCCGCAGAGCAGAAGGTCTGGGCCTACGTGAGCCAGAGACGGCGGCTGGGTATGCAAGTCGCTGAATCGGCGGTCCACGCGGCTCTCCATGTGGAAGGCGTGCGCAAGGTCGTGCTGCAAAACTGGTCTGACATCAACGCCACCACCGCCCAGGCGCCTTACTGCACCGCCATCAACCTAGTGCTGGGGACCGAAGCGTGAGCCTGCTTCCCCATAACAGCACGGCCCTGGAACGCCAGGCGGCGGAGGCGCTTGCCCAGATCCAGCGCGTCCCGGTGCCGATCCGCGATCTGCTGAGCCCCGAACGCTGCCCGGCACCACTGCTGCCATACCTGGCCTGGGCGTTTTCAGTCGATCGCTGGGACAGCCAGTGGCCAGAGGCGGCGAAGCGCAAGGCAATCCGCTCCTCGTTCTTCATCCATTCGCGCAAGGGAACGATTGGCGCCCTGCGCCGGGTGGTGGAACCACTGGGCTACCTGATCGAGGTCCTGGAGTGGTTCGACGCTGTTCCCAAAGGCGAGCCTGGCACATTCGCCCTCAAGATCGGCGTCCTGGAAACCGGCATCACCGAGGAGATGTACCAGGAACTGACCTGGTTGATCGACGACGCCAAACCCCTCACCCGACATCTGATTGGCCTGGTCATCAGCCTTGAGACAAAGGGCCAGATCAACTTTGGCATTGGACTGCAGGAAGGCGACATCCTGGACGTTTACCCCCCTTCCCAACGCGACATCGAGGTCATCGGCGTAATAGGCCGCGGCGGTCGCGAAACCACCATCGACACACTGGAAATCAAGCATGGTTGATCAGAACTCGCAGTTTTTTGCGATTCTCACGAACGTGGGGACCGCGAAGCAGGCCAATGCCGATGCCTTGGGCATCGCCTGGAAAATCACGCAGATGGCGGTGGGCGACGCCAACGGCACCGATCCGGTGCCCAACCCAACGCAGAAGACGCTGATTAATGAGTGGCGCCGGGCGCCACTCAATCAACTCAAGGTCGACGACAACGATGCATCGATCATCGTCGCCGAGCAGGTCATTCCGGCCGATATCGGCGGCAAGTGGATCAGGGAAATTGGCCTGTACGATGCCGATGGCGACCTAGTAGCGGTGGCCAACTGCGCGCCGACCTACAAACCGGTGCTGTCGCAGGGCTCGGGCCGCACTCAGGTGCTGCGCATGAGCCTGGTGGTGAGTAACGCGGCGAACGTACAGCTCAAGATTGACCCCAGCGTGGTGCTGGCCACTCGTGAATGGGTCACCGAGGAACTGAGCCGGCAGGACTTCAAGCACTCGGTACTGGCGGCCACCACAGCGGCCATCAACCTGACCGGTCTGCAGACCATCGACGGCGTGACCCTGACCGCAGGCGCACGCGTGCTGGTGAAGAACCAAGCAACAGCCAAGGAAAACGGTATCTATACCGTGGTTTCGGGCGCCGCATGGAAGCGCTCCACCGATGCCGACAGCAGCGCCAAGGTAACCCCAGGCCTTCTGGTGCTGGTCGAGTCGGGCACGGTCAACGGTGACAGTGCCTGGCAGTTGGTGACCGATGCCCCGATTGCCCTGGGCGTAACGGCGCTGTCGTTTGAAATGGCCTTTGGCCGCACGGGCGTGAACGCCGGCACTTACAGAAGCGTGCAGGTCGACAAGTACGGCCGGGTGGTTGCCGCGACCAACCCTACCACCGTTGCGGGCTATGGCATTACCGACGTGTACACCAAGTCGGAAACCTACAGCCGAACCGAAATCGCCAAGGCTATTGCCGATTCGGTCACCAGCGCAGTGAATGGCCTGGTGGACTCGGCGCCGGGCGCCTTGGACACGCTCAAAGAGCTGGCCACCGCCATCGGCAATGATCCGAACTTCGCCGCTACTATGGTCAACGAGCTGGCCAAAAAGGCGCCGCTGCTGTCGCCTAAGTTCACGGGAACGCCTGAGACCCCAACGCCTGCGGCCAGTAGCACCGGGCTGCAGATCGCAAACATGAGCGCCCTGGCCACAGCGGTTGCCGCTGCCTGCCGTCAGTTCAAGACGGCTGTTATCGGGGTGAGCACGAACCTGACGTTGACTGCTGCGCAGATGGGCAACGCTGTGCAATTCAACGGTGGCGCCGTGACCCTGGCGCTGCCGTCGCTGACCGAAGTGGGCAATGGCGCATCGGTAATGCTGCGCAACCCATCGGCCACGGCCACGCAGACCATCGTGGTCGCGTCCTCGGGTTCAATTGTGGATGCCGGCACCACGGGCGGCTCGCTGGCTTTGAAACCGTTCGAATGGGCGGAACTGGCATCGTCCGGTACCGCCTGGTTTGTCGTGGGTCGCGGCAAGCTCAGAGAAGCGGCTGAGATTGACTCGCCAAGCTTCACCGGCACACCGACCGTGCCAACTGCGCCTGTCGGCGCGACCACCGCGCAGATTGCCAACATGGCGGCGGTGATGGCGGCATTTCAGGCTTTTGGCCTTGGGACAACAGTTGGAGTGCGAATCGGCGACTTTGACGCTGTTACGCAAACTGGATTGTACCGGGCGGATGGCAGTACGGAGCACACGCCATTTCCCAATGCATCCATGGCCTTGCTGCATATTCAGTTCAATGACTCCGGCTGTTTCCAGCTTGCTGCTGGCTGCAGTGGCAGCATCGTCAATGCGCGGCTGTTTTGGCGAAGCAGAGCGGCAGGCACCTGGGCCGACTGGCAGCAGGTAGCGCGCCTCGACTCGCCAGGCTTTACGGGAATTCCGACAGCACCCACTGCCGGCCTGGGTACCAACACCGCACAAATTGCGACCATGGCAGCGCTGCTGCAGGCTGTTAACGCCTTCAAACGTAGCTACAGCGGCAACGTGGTGGGCATCGGTGCGGATATCACGTTGACCGGTTCTCAGACTGGGTATGCGTTCAACGTGACCGGCCCGGTTACGGTAACCCTGCCCGCATCTGCCGATGCCGGTTCAGGCGGTACTTTCGTTATCCGTAACGTCAGCTCAGGGGGCGTAACCGTAGCCGTAGGTAGCGGCAAGATTTACGAGAAGAACAACGCGGTTTCGTCGCTGGTGATTCAGCCTGGTGAGTGGATCGAGCTGCAAGCGTCGACCTCGAACTACTTTATCAACCAGCGCGGCACGCTGAACGAGATTGGTAAGGTCATCTCGGATGCCTTGGCGTCATTCAGCGATAGCATGATCGCTGCGATTAACAACAACTCGCGCAGCTATCGGACCCAGCCGGCCGTGGGTTTGGCCACGAGCGTAACGCTGAATACTACAACCCATTTGGGGGCCTTACTGCAGTTCAACGCCGATGCGTTGACAGTGACGCTGCCGTCAGCGGCTGACGTGCCCAATGGTTCGGTAGTGACCTTGCGCAACCCCAGGGCCTCCGCGCAGACGCTCGCCGTTTCGGCTGGGACGATTGTTGAAGAGGGTGCGTCAGTCGCCAAGGTGACGCTGCAGGGCTATGAGTGGATCGAGCTTTCTGCGTCCGGTAGCCAGTGGTTCGTCAGCACCTGCGGAAAGCTCAAGGAAACGGTCACGGTCGACCAGCTGCAGGAGGCATGTGCACCGCTTGCACCACTAAATAATCCAGGCTTCACCGGCAAGCCGACAGTGCCTACTCCCGCCGCGTCCGATAATTCGCAGACTGCGGTCAACTCCGCATTTGTGCAGCGGGCCGTGAGCGGACTGGCCCCAGTCAACAGCCCAGCCTTTACTGGTACGCCAACCGGGCCGACGCAGAAAGTCAACGACGCGACCAAGAACTTGGCCACGACTGAGTTTGTCGAGTTGTCCAAGCGCAACTATTCGGGGCCTGTGTTGGGTTTCTCTTCCAGCATGACCTTGACTGCATCGCAGTCGGGCCGGCTGTATCAGGCAAACGCGAATAACCTGACCGTTACCCTGCCGGCAGCGGCAGACGCGCCAGGGGGCACGGCCTACGCGTTCCGTAACCCGACCGGGTCAACTCTATCCATCACCGCTAGCAGCGGCAGCATTGTGGCAGGCGTCACGCTGGCCACCCTGGTACTGCAAAGTGGCGAATACGTGGAGCTGGTGAGCAACAGCAATACCGGCTGGTTTGTGTCCAGCCGGGGCAAACTGGCAGAGACGCCGACCGTCGACGCGATGAATGCCGCCTTAACGGCTGCCGCGCCGCCTGGCGAGGTATCGCACTTTGCGCTGAGTAGCGCGCCAACGGGTTGGCTGCCGCGTAACGGTGCGGCCTACTCGCGCACCGCCTATGCCGCGTTGTTTGCGGCCATCGGGACGAAGTTTGGCGCCGGCGACGGATCTACCACGTTCAACGTGCCGGACGACCGCGAGTTGATCGACCGCGCCTGGACTGACGGCCTTAACGCGGCCGATTCGGGCCGGGTGTTGTTCTCTACCCAGGCGGGCCAGAACGAAGCGCACGTGCACGATGGTACTGCCAACAGTGGTGGAGCTCATGCGCACGCTACGGTATTTACGCGTGAGCGAATCGCGGCCGAGTTTTTAACCACTGGGGGGAATGCCGTCTTTGGCGATCAGATGAGTGACGGTACGCAAACCCTTACCACCACCACGGCCCCCGCCCATACGCACGGACTGACCATCAACCCCGCAGGGGGTAATGAAACGCGCATGGCTAACCGGGCCTATCTGGCCTGCATCAAGTATTGAGGGATTTATGAGCGAAGACGTCACCGAGCTGCAAGACCTGCAGGAGCTGACAGAGTTGCAGGAGTTCATTGAACTGCCCGAACTGCCCTGGTGGCAGTTGCCTGGCGTCGACGCGCCGAAGGTGTGTTGCGTGCATCGCGGCACCGGCGAGTATCTGGGCATCGGGGAAGCTACCCCGAGCCCGCTAGAGCCTGGCGTATGGGCATTACCGGGGCACAGTTACCTGATTGAGGCGCCTGCAGTAGAGCCTGGCTTTGCTGCCTTGCTGAATCGTGAGGCTGACGGGTGGGTGCAGGTGGCCGACCATCGCGGTGCAACGGTGTACAGCACCGACACGGGCGAGCCCCGCCAGTGGCAGGCCCTGGGCGACCTGCCCGAGGGCTACACCCTGCAGGCGCCCGAAACGCCATTCGACACCTGGGAGGATGACAAGTGGGTGCCGGACGAGGCGGCCATTGCTGAGGCGGCGCGCCGGGAGGCCTACCGCAAGCAACAGCTGGCCAACCAGTACGCCACCGGGCGCATAAGCATCCTGCAGGACGCTGTCGATCTGGAGATGGCCAGCCAGGCCGAAACCGAAGCGTTGAAAGCGTGGAAGGTCTACCGCATTGAGCTGGGGCGCCTGGATGTTACTAACACGGCCCCAGCTGAGAACGACTGGCCAGCCAGCCCCAACGACGCAGCCCTTGCGGCTTGGTTGGAGTCACAGCAAGGCGCATGACTGAGACGGGCGGCTTGTAAAGGCCGTCCCGACAAGCCCGGTAACTCGATCAAGCCCCGCGCGCGCGGCAGCCTGTGTAGCGTCATCCACCTGCACAGGCACTCATCATGGCCGACGAATACCATCACGGCGTGCGCGTCGTAGAAATCAACGAGGGCACCCGCCCAATCCGCACCGTCTCCACCGCGATCGTCGGCATGGTCTGCACCGCAGACGACGCTGATCCCGTCGCATTCCCGCTCGATACCCCTGTCCTGATCACTCGCGTGCAAAGCGCCATCGGAAAAGCAGGCAAGACCGGTACCCTGGCAGCCAGCCTTCAAGCGATCGCCGATCAGACCCAGCCGCTCACCGTAGTGGTGCGCGTGAAGACCGGCGCCACTGATGCCGAGACCACCAGCAACATCATCGGCACCACCACCGAGAACGGCAAATACACCGGCATGAAGGCCTTGCTGGCTGCCAAGACCCGCCTCAAGGTCACGCCACGCATCCTGGGCGTTCCTGGTCTGGACTCGCTGGAGGTGGCCACCGCACTGGTGGCGGTCGCCCAGCAGCTGCGTGCCTTCGCGTACGTCAGCGCCGCAGGCTGCAAGACCAAAGAGGAAGCCGTCGCCTACCGCGAGAACTTCGGCGCCCGCGAGGTAATGGTCATCTGGCCAGATTTCGAGTATTGGAACACCGAATCCGACGCTACGGCCGTTGCGCCGGCAGTGGCTCGCGCTCTTGGCCTGCGCGCCAAGATCGACCAGGAAACCGGGTGGCATAAGACCATTTCCAACATCCCAGTCAACGGCGTGACCGGGATCAGCGCCGATGTGTTCTGGGATCTGCAGAACCCGGCGACCGATGCCAACTACCTGAACAGTAACGAGGTCACCACCCTCATCAACGCCGACGGCTACCGCTTCTGGGGTAGCCGGACCTGCACCGAGGATCCGCTGTTCGCCTTCGAGAACTACACCCGCACCGCACAGGTGCTGGCCGACACCATGGCAGAAGCCCATATGTGGGCCATGGACAAGCCGATGCATCCATCGCTGATCCGCGACCTCATCGAGGGCATCAACGCCAAGTTCCGCGAGCTGGTGTCCGGCGGCTACCTGATCGGCGGCGAGGCCTGGTACGACGAGGAGGCGAACACCGAAGCCACCCTCAGCACCGGCAAGCTCTTCATCGATTACGACTACACCCCGGTACCACCGCTGGAAGACCTGAACTTCCGCCAGCGCATCACCGACCGATACCTGGCGGACTTCGCCACCCGCATCAATAGCTGACGGAGGCCTCAACCATGGCACTGCCACGCAAGCTCAAGAACATGAACACCTTCCACGACGGTACCAGCTACATGGGTATCACCAAGTCCATGACCCTGCCGGTGCTGGCCCGGAAGATGGAGTCCTACCGCGGTGGCGGCATGAACGGCCCAGTCAAAGCCGACCTGGGCTTCTCCGACGACGGCCTGCAGGCCGAGTGGAAAATCGGCGGCATCGATGACCAGGTCATCAAGCAATTCGGTAACACCAGCGCGTCGGGACTGATGATCCGCTTCGCCGGCTCGTACCAGCGCGATGACTCCAGCCAGGTCAGCGCGGTTGAGGTGGTCATCCGCGGCCGCCACGAAACCATCGACATGGGCGAAGCCACCCCCGGGGAGGACACCGAGCACACCATCACCACCACCTGCAGCTACTACAAGCTGACCATGGACGGTGTAGTCCTGGTGGAGATCGATCTCCTCAACTTCATCGAAAACGTCAATGGCGTGGACATGCTGGCAGCCCAGCGCCGCGCAATCGGCCTCTAACCCCATCACCTACAGGGAACACCCATGAACACCGAGAAAAAAGAGAACACCGTCGAGCTGGACACCCCGGTTAAACGCGGCGAGCAGGAAATCACCGAAGTCGAGCTGCGCAAGCCATCCTCCGGCGAGCTGCGCGGCATCCAGCTCGCTGACCTGCTGCAGATGGACGTTGGCGCCCTGATCAAGCTGCTGCCGCGCATCACCCCGCTCACCGAGGCCGAGGTACGTGCCCTGGATCCAGCCGACCTGGTCGCCCTGGGCGTGAAGGTCACCGGTTTTTTGCTGCAGAAGCGGACGATGACGGACGCCTCCCTGGCTGCGTAGACGACGCCATGGCCGACCTGGCCGTGGTTTTCCACTGGGCGCCGGCCGACATGGACCGGCTTGGCGTCCGGGACCTGATGGACTGGCGCGAGCGTGCGCGTGTAAGGAGTAGTGGCGATGGCGGCAAATGATCTACGGCTCAAGGTACTTCTGGACACCGTGGACAAAGCCACCGCTCCGCTGCGCCAGATCAACCAGAGCGGGCAGGACACTGCCCGCGCACTGAAGCAAACCCGCGAGCGCCTCAAGGAGCTGAGCGCGCAGCAGAAGGACGTCAGCGCCTGGCGGCAGCAGCACGCCCAGGCACGTGAAACCGCCAAAGCCCTGGAAGAAGCCAGGGCCAAGGTGAAAGACATGGGGCGCGCCATGTCACAGGTGGACGCGCCCACCAAGCAGATGACAGCCGAGTTTCAGGCCGCCATCAGGGCAACCAATGCCCTCAAACAGCAGACCAAGGACGAGCAGGATGCGCTGCGGGGCCTGCAGCGGCGGCTCAGTGACGCCGGCATCGACACCCGCAAGCTCAACCAGCACAACGCCGCCCTGCGCCAGGAGATGGCGCAGACCAATCATACGATCGAACAGCAAGAGACCAGGCTGAAGCAGCTGGCGGCCACCCAGCGCAAGGCGGCGCAGGCTAAGGCACGCCTGGAGAAAACCCAGGACCGGGCGGGCAAGATGGCCGGCGCAGGGGCTGCAGGCATCGCAGGCGGCATCGGCGCCGGCATGGCGGGAGCGGCCCTACTGGCACCGCAGCTGGAGGTGGCACATCAGGGATCGATGATTGCCGCCCAGTCCGGCGAATCTCCTGCTCGAGCAGAGCAGTACTCGACGATCGTCCGCAACATCCGCACGGACGGCCAAAGCACCGATGTGGCGCAGATCGGCGAGGCAGTGGCTGCGGCGAAGAGCACGCTGGGTGCCTTGGGTAAAGTTGGCGACAAGGAGCTGGACGTTGCAGCCCGGCGCGCACTCGATCTCTCGCAGATCATGGGCATCGATGTGGCCGAGAGCATCCAGATGGTCGGCATCCTGATGAAGAACGGCCTGGCCGGCAGCAGCGAAGAAGCTTTCGACCTGGTCGCGGCCGGCCTGCAGAAGGTATCGACGCAGATGCGCGGCGAGATCCCCGAAATCCTGCACGAGTACTCGACGCACTTCCGCGGTATGGGCTTCAGCGGTGAGGAGGCCATGGGCCTGCTGGTCAACATGGCCAAGCAAGGCAAGTTCGCCCTGGACAAAACCGGTGACGCCATCAAGGAATTCTCCATCCGCGGCTCGGACATGTCCAAGTCAAGCAAGGAGGCCTACGCCTCGATCGGGCTCAACGCCCAGAAAATGTCCTCGGCCATCGCCAAGGGAGGCACGGACGCCCGCCAGGCGCTGACCAAGACCGCAAACGCCCTGCTCCGCATCAAGAACCCAGCCGAGCGGGCAAACGCAGCCATTGCGCTGTTCGGTACTCCAGTGGAAGACCTTGCCGTCGACCAGATCCCCGACTTCCTGAAAGCCCTGGCCGGCGGTACTGCCAGCCTGGGCGACATCAGCGGGGCCGCCGAGAAGATGGGTAATACCTTCCGCGACAACCTGGGCGGCGACCTGGACAAACTCACCGGTACCTGGAGTGCGCTGATCGGCTCGCTGATGGACGGCGAGCGGGGGCCGCTGCGCGAGCTGGTACAGACGGTGAAGGAGATCGTCGGCGCAGCGAAGACCTGGATTGATGCCAACCCTGAGCTGGCCGCCGGCATCGCCAAAGGCGCTGCAATTGTCGCGGTACTGGTCGCCGGCATGGGCGCGCTGACCGTGGCTCTGGCCAGCGTCCTCGGTCCATTCGCGCTGGCTCAGTACGGCATGTCGCTCTTCGCACTGAAAGGCGCCGCGATGCTGCCTGTGGTTGGCAAGCTCATAGGCGTGCTATCAGGCGGACTGATGAGCGCCATTCGGCTGGTGGCGGGGGCTATGTGGACGCTGGCCGCCAACCCGGTGGTCTTGGCCATCGCAGCGGCTGTCGCCGTCATCGCCGGTGCTGCGTACCTGATCTATCAGAACTGGGACCAGGTGAAGATCTACTTCGCCAGCGCCTGGGCGGAGATCAAAGCCGGGTTCAGCGGTGGTGTGGCTGGCATCCTCACCGTATTGGCAAACTTCAGCCCTATTGGCTTGATCTACCAGGCTTTTTCCGCAGTGCTGAACTACTTGGGCGTGGAGATGCCCACCCGCTTCACCGAGTTCGGCGGGATGCTCATCAGCGGCCTGGTCAACGGGCTGACTGCCGGGCTCGGGTTGGTCAAGGACACCATCAGCAGCCTGGGCGAGTCTACCATCGGCTGGTTCAAGGAAAAGCTGGGAATCCACAGCCCATCGCGGGTGTTTGCGGAACTGGGCGGATTCACCACTGAGGGCCTGGCAATGGGGCTCGATGCAGGCGCTAAGGCGCCGCTCGATGCCGTCGCGAGAATGGGCCAAGACCTGATCAAAGCTGGCCAGTTCGAAATCACCCCCAACGCGCCAGAGGTCCAAGCCGCAAGAGGTCTCGCTACCAGCTCCAGCAGCCTCAGTGCGCAACTTGGCCAGGCGGGCCAGCTCGACGGCACGCTTGCATCCTCGCTCTCGCGAGCTGATCAGCCGATCAATGCCGATATTGTCAGCCTCAATAAACAGCTGGCGAAGTCCGGCCGGTTGGATATGCGGACAGCGGCGCCCGAGGTCAGAGCCGGCCATAATGTCGCAGGCGAAGTAATGAGCCGAGGGCAGCAGCTGGCCAATTCGGTACCGCCGGACGTCAAGGTGGTGGCGCCGCAGGCTCCTACTGCCAAGTCCGGTACCGCCGAGATCTTGAGCCTCAGCAAGCAGCTGGCCAACTTCGCACCGCCGAGCGTCAACGTCATGCCGCCGCAAGTCGCTACGGCCAAGTCCGGTACCGCCGAGATCTTGAGCCTCAGCAAGCAGCTGGCCAACGTCGCACCGCCGAACGTCAACGTCATGCCGCCGCAAGTCGCTACGGCCAAGTCCGGTACCGCCGAGATCTTGAGCCTCAGCAAGCAACTGGCCAATGTTGCCCCGCCGAAGGTCAACGTCATGCCGCCGCAAGTCGCTACGGCCAAGTCCGGTACCGCCGAGATCTTGAGCCTCAGCAAGCAACTGGCCAATGTTGCCCCGCCGAACGTCAGCGTCGTAACGCCGCAGGCTCCTACCGCCAAGGTCGGTACCGCCGAGATCCTGAGCCTGAGCAAGCAGCTGGCCCGCGCCGTGCCTCCAGGCGTGAGCCCGCTACAGACCGGCTCGGCCGAGATCCTGGACATTACCCGGCAGCTCACCAACGTCCAGCGACCTGAGATCAGGCCGTTGGCGCCTCAGCTCAACAGTGGCAAAGCGCTCGCTGCTGACGTTGCACCAGGTATCACCCTGGATAAGCGACCACCTGTAGCTGCAGCGGCGCCAAGCGTCAGCGACAGCCACGACATCATCAACATCAACATTCATCCCACCCCTGGCATGGACCCACAAGCCATCGCCCAGGCCGTACGCGCTGAGCTTGATCGCCGTGAACGCGAAAAGTCTGCCCGCCAGCGCAGCCGCCTTTCTGACCTGGAGTAACTCAAGATGATGCTCGCCCTGGGCATGTTCGTTTTCAGTGTGAACACTCTCGCCTACCAGGAGCTGCAACGCCAAACCGATTGGCGCTTCGCCAGCAGCAATCGGGTCGGCGCTCAGCCGGCACGCCAGTTCGTAGGCCGGGGCGAGGACCAGATCACCCTGCCCGGCGTGATCCTGCCCGAGCTGGCCGGCGATGTAGTCAGCCTGGATGAGTTGCGCGGCATGGCCAACACTGGCCGCGGCTGGCCCATGGTGGACGGCACAGGGCGGATGCGCGGCCTGTATGTGATCGAAAGCCTGAGCGAGACGCAGACCCTGTTCTTCTCCGACGGCATGCCCAGACGCATCGAGTTCAGCCTCTCTCTGAAGCGAATTGACGCCGGCAGGATCGACCTCATGTCCGGCACGGCAAACCGGAACTCGACGATTCTGAGGGACGTGCTGTGATCGGGTTGACGGATGAGGAGCTACGGGTAGCCGCCTACATGCAGGACGCCCGGGAAGAAATGCGCCGAGATGCGCGGCAGTCGATACCGGCGTACCGGCTGACCGTCGCTGGCAAGGACATGGCACGAGAGATCAGCCCAAGGCTGATCAGCCTGCAGCTGACCGACAACCGCGGCCTCGAGGCGGACCAGTTGAGCCTGAGCCTCTCCGACTATGACGGCCTGCTGGAGATCCCGCCCAGGGGCGCCGTGGTGCAGCTGTGGCTGGGCTGGACCGACACAGGCCTGGTGTACAAAGGCTCGTACACCGTTGATGAAACTGAGCACAGCGGGTCACCCGACATGCTGAACATCCGCGCTCGATCGGCGGACCTGCGCAAAGGCTTAAAGACCAAGCGCGAACGCAGTTGGAGCGGCACCACCCTTGGGCAGGTGCTCAGCGATATCGCAGGCGCGAACGACCTCAAGACCAGCATTGCCGAAGCCGTTGCCGCGCGCGCCGTAAAGCACCTGGACCAGGCCAACGAATCCGACGCCAACCTGCTGACCCGCCTGGGCGAGCTGCACGACGCAGTGGTCACGGTCAAAGCCGGCTGCCTGGTTTGCCTGCCGGCCGGCGGCGGCAAGACCGCCAAGGGCACCGCCCTACCCCATGTCACGCTGACCCGGCGCGACGGCGACGGCCACCGTTTCCTGCAGGCCGACCGCGACAGCTATGACGGGGTGAAGGCCTACTACTACGACGTGGGCAGCACGAAGAAACAGGAGGCGATTGCCGGCGGTGGCGACAAGCTGAAAGACTTACGGCACACCTTCAGCGACCGCGACTCGGCACTGCGAGCTGCCCGATCGGAGCTGAACCGTCTGCAGCGCGGCAGTGCGACCCTAAGCTACAACCTGGCCAAGGGCCGGGCCGATCTGATCCCGGAGCTGACCTACAGCCTTCGGGGGGTGAAGAATGAAATCGACGCCATCGTCTGGTACGGCGGCAATGTGCAGCACAGCCTCACCGCCGACGCCGGCTTCACCACCAGCCTGGAACTGGAAAGCAAGCTGCCGGAGGACAGCGTCGATTCCTTGTTCGAGGAGCCGAAGAATGGCACCTACACCGGAGTGGTGGCGTTCTACAGAGACAAAGCGACGGGCAAGGAGACGTCAGTGGTGGCGGGACAATCGACGGTGCCGAAGCGCATTAAGCGGGTGTACGACAGCAAGGAGGCTGCGCAGAAGGCAGCCGATCGGGAATGGAAGAAGCTTCAGGATAAGAAATACTGAGCAAAAAGAAGCCCGGCAAAGTGCCAGGCTTCCCCTACTGCTCCGTTACTCAGCCGACTGCGAGAGCACCTCCAACATCCTCATCAAATCTTCTTTTCCCTGCTCGTCCAGGTCGCGCAGAAGTTCGATAAAGAGGCGTTCCAACTGGGTAAGGTTTTCCATCATAGGTACTCCATTTCCATAAGACATATGCGGCATCGGAGATGCCGCACAAAAACAAATGGAAAGTCGAAGAAACCGAAAATTTCACCGATGGACTATATAGGGGCAGCCATAAACCAGGTGCCCATCATGTCTGTTGGCTTGACGCTCAACTTGACCTGTCCATAGGTTTGATCGCTCCCTTTCAGCATGTCCGGAAGCTTCTTGAAAACTTCGCGATAATCCGCATCCGGCGCAGCTGCGGCGAGGGCCGCGCTGGCGATCAGCATGATTTCGATCCCTGACATAGGCTTGCCATCACCTGCGCCAATCAGGGTCACGTCAACCAGTTCACCAGTCTCTTTCGACACAGCCGCAATAAGTGATGTGTATGGACCTAGGCTAGTTTTCAGAATGTCCTGGACTTCGCCTTTGGTAATTTCAGTTGGATCAACTCGGTATGGCTTTTCATACCTCTCCAGCAACGGGTTAATGCGTTCCGCATAGGCAGCCGGCGTCATTCCCAAAGTTTTCAGTTCAACTTTGTCGGGAGTGGCATGTTGCTCCGTAACGGCCTGAACCTTTGATTGCTCTGGTGCTTTGCTTTCCACCATCCCCGTTGAAACTGCAATTCCGGCAACGACCACCGCCATAAAGCAACATGCGAAGCTGCCTGCAACCTGCCTGGTCAGCCAGCCACTGCCGCGTTTCTTCATACGCCCCGCGAGCCACCACCAGGTGCCCGCGCCAACGGCGAGGCACATGACCCCAACCACGTTATCCATACATCGTCCTCGACAATCGACCGGCCCCCATGGCCGGCAACAGCAATCCATTTCGACTGACTAGCGCCAGCCGCATGTCACTTCAAAGCGCTGGCTTTTGCGAAGGCCCTGGCCGTCCGACTCATCACAGCCCGGTCGGTCTCATCCAGAGATCTCAAGATCTCCACAAACTCCGTCTCCTCTGCTGTGAAGCTGGAGGAGGCTTGCGGCGTTCTCACGCCTGTAATCACGTACAGGACATCCACTCCCTGCACTGCAGCTGCGGCCATGTAGTTGGCATCCGGGCTCCGCTCACCCTTTTCGTAGTTGTACTGGGTGTTTTTCGACGCCCCTGCGAGCGCGGCAAAGTCCGTCTGGTTTAAACCCAGCCGCTCTCGTTCTTCTTTCAGGCGTTCGCCAATTCCCACAAATGTCTCCATAGGCAATTGACATTCCCTCAAACGAGGGAAATAATCGCCACAGCATCACACGAAACCACACGAAATCACACGAACCGAGACTATGCCCAACAGCTACCCCACCGAGCAAGCATGCCAAGAGGCACGCGCTCGAATCGCGCGACAAGGAATCTCAGCGAAGCAATGGGCCGAGCAGCATGGGCTCACCCCCTCCACCGTCTACGCCGTCCTCAATGGGCAAAAGAAGTGCCTTCGAGGCGAATCTCACCGGGCAGCTGTCCTGCTCGGCATCAAAGACGGCGACACCGAAAACTAGCCACCCTGGCCCAAGGAAGAAACCAGAACATGAAGACCCCCGTTCTAGAAAGCCTGCGCCAGGTAGTAAGCGCCATTGTGTGCGCATACCCAGGCGGTCGTGAGTGTGCGGCAGCACGCCTCGGCTACCAGCTGAAGCAGTTCGATAACCGCATTTACGAGAACGCCGGCAGCCGCCCATTGAGCTACGACCAGATCCACCAACTGGAGCAGGACGCCAGAACGACACATCTGCCGGAGTTCATTGCCAGGCTGTACGGCGGCATGTTCGTGCCACTGACGAAAACCGAGGACCTGGACAACGTCGAGCTCTTCAAGCGCTCTTTGAGAACCGACGCAAAGCTGGGACAGATCGACCAGCTTATCGCGGCCTCGATCGAGGACGGTGTCATCGAAGCCTGCGAAGCGCTGGCCATCATCCAGGCACTGACACGCTACTTCGCGGCTCGTACCGCAGAGGTGGCCGCAACCATCCAGCTTTACAGTGCTGCGAATGTCAGGGGGTCGATGTGAGCAGCGCCTACAAGCTCGTATGCCCGCATTGCAGCAGCAAGATGCGAATCCGCACCAGTGAGGGAACCCATATTTTCTTACGCATTGCCTACCTGCAGTGCGTGAACGAGGCCTGCGGCTGGTCTGTGCGTGCCCAGTTTGAAATGACCCATGAGATGAGCCCAAGCGGCATGCCGAACCCTTCTGTTCGCCTGCCGGTGGCACCTGCCGCTCTCCGGCGCCAAGCCATGAAATCTGCTGCAACTGATGATCAACCCGACCTGCTGGACCAGTTGGACATGGAGGAAGCACTCGCATGAACGCCGTTGCCCTGATCACCAACCACGAAACCGACTACCGGGCCGCTATGCAGCAAGCCGCAGTGGCTTACCTGTTCCGCCGCGAAGGCCTGCATCTGTCAGGCGATCACCAGGTCCTGCAGAGCTGCAGCCAATACCTGTCGCATTCACTGGAAGTGCCGGCGCACCTGGTGCAGCGGATTGCCGAGCTGGCCGTCGCTGAATTCGAAAGCAAGACCACCAAGCGCCTGCAAATGATCGGCGTGTGTGCATCCAGCGGGATCTTCAGGCCCAGCCTGATCTTGTTGGACACGGTTACACAGCACCGCTACCAGGTGCCCGCACGCTATCTACCCCGCCGCATGCGTTACAACTGCAACGCCTGAAACACCCCGAATAAACCCCTTCCCGATGCCCCGTACCGCGTGGGTAAGGGGAAACTGCATCCTACTGGTGGCCGAAATGAGCAACATCACCATCCAACTCACCCTGGACGAGCAGCAGGCTAAGCAATACCTGCAGTGGCTCGCCGGCCAGTACACCCATGCCATGTCGGAGGTTTGGTACTCCGATCGGTACCGCAACGTCCCGAGCGGCAAACGCGGCCGCAAAGTGCTGGAGGACCTGCCCCACCTGCGTGGCATCAGCCGCACTCACAAGGCCCTGGAAGCACAGTTGAATGCTGCAGCGACGGAGCGTGCGCGGTGATTCGACAGCCAATGGAACACCAGCTGCGCGCCGATGTGCTGCAGCGCCTTGAGAGCGACTACGGCCTGCAGCATATGGCCGGTACCGAGTACATGCGAAAGGGCACCTGCCCTCAGTGCAACCAACGCCGGCTGTTCTCGCGTCACGACAACCCCTGGTTCATTAGGTGCGGCCGCGAGGAAAAGTGTCGATACATGGCGCCGGTAAAGGAAATCTACCCTGACCTGTTCGACGACTGGAGCAAGCGCGCCCCAGCAACCGACAAGGCTCCAGCGGCCAGTGCCATGGCGTACTTGTCATTTGCCCGGGGCTTCAATACTGGCCTGATCCACGGCTGGTACACCCAAGAGAACTACTTCGATCGCGACCTGGGCATCGGGTCGGCAACGGTGCGCTTTCCGCTCGATCACGGCGGCTACTGGGAGCGCCTCATCGACCAGCCGGCCCGCTTCGGCAAGAAGAAGGCGCGCTTCCAACCTGGCCAGAGCTACAAGGGCTACTGGTGGTGCCCGCCATGCCTCGACCTGCAGGAGGTCAAGGAGCTGTGGATCGTTGAGGGCATCTTCGACGCCATTGCCTTGCTGCATAACGGCATCGCCGCCGTGGCCGCGCTGTCTTCCAACGCCTACCCAGAGGAATCACTCAAGGCGCTGATCACCACCTGTGAAGGTAAGACGCCCAAGCTGATCTGGGCGCTCGACAACGAACCAGGTGCGCATAAGTACACCAAGGCCTGGGTCAAGCAGGCCCGCGCCCTCGGCTTCACTTGCGAGGCAGCCCAGATCCCCCAGCCAGATGCCCGCAAGGTCGACTGGAACGATCTGCACCAGCGCTGGGCCTTCATGGATGACGACGAGGCACGGGCCGAGCGCATCAAGAACGAGCTGGACGAGGCGAAGCACCACGGGGCGCTACTCATCGCGGAGAGCGCGGTGGAAAAGGCGCTGCTGATGTACCAGTGGCGAGAGCGCGAGGAATTCCACTTTGGCTTCGACTCCCGCCTCTACTGGTGGCGCCTCGACATTTCCAAGTTCAACAGCGCCATGCAGGCCCTGGACTCAAGCGAGAGCCAGGAAGACCAGCAACTTAACGACAAAGCTCGGCGCGCCAAGGCGCTGCGCATGTCCGGCTGTGTGGTCGAGATCGCGAACTGCTACCCCAAGGCCCTGTATTACCAGCGAAACGAGATCACTGACGAGTCCTGGTACTTCTTCCGCGTCGACTTCCCACACGACGGCGCCGCTGTGAAGAACACCTTCACCGGTAGCCAGGTTGCCACCGCGAGCGAATTCAAGAAAAGACTTCTCGGCATGGGTGCCGGAGCCGTGTTCACCGGCAGTGGACAGCAGTTGGACAAGATCATGAAAGACCAGCTTTTCGGTATCAAAACCGTTCAGACAATCGACTACCTCGGCTACAGCCGCGAGTACGGCTGTTATGTGTTCAATGATGTGGCCGTCCGTGATGGCCAGATCGTCGGCGTCAACGAGGAGGAGTTCTTCGAGATGGGCAAGCTCAAGCTCAAGAGCTTGCAAAAGGGCGTGAAAATGGCCCTGCAGCGCGACGATAAACGCTATAGCCCGGAATGGCTGGACCTGCTGTGGACTTGCTTCGGCGCACAGGGCATCGTCGCCCTGAACTTCTGGTTCGGCTCACTCTTTGCTGAGCAGATCCGGCACAAGTACCAGTCGTTCCCGTTCCTGGAGGCAACCGGCGAGGCCGGCGCCGGCAAGACAACTCTGCTCACCTTGCTGTGGAAGCTGTTCGGCCGCGAAGGGTACGAAGGCTTCGACCCGGCCAAGTCCACCAAGGCGGGCCGCAGCCGCTTGATGGGCCAGGTATCTGGCATGCCGGTGGTGCTGCTCGAATCCGACCGCAGCGGCGACGATAAGAGTCACGCGAAAACCTTCGAGTGGGACGAACTCAAGGACTACTTCGGCGGCGGCACGCTGGCGACCAAGGGCGTAAAGACCGCCGGCAACGAAACCTATGAACCGCCGTTTCGCGGGACGATCGCGATCAGCCAAAACGCGCCTGTAGTGGCGTCCGAAGCAATCATGACCCGGATCGTGAAGCTGCACTTCGTGCGCCCACAGGTGACGGTCGAAAGCCGCGCAGCCGCCGATCGGCTGAACAGCCTAGACGGCGCCTTGCTGAGCAACTTCCTGCTGCGAGCTGTGCGCAAGGAGGCTGAGGTCCTGGAGCTGTTCGCCCAGCGCCTGCCGGTGTACGAGGCCAAGCTCCGCGCCTTGCACTCGCACTGCTTCGTCTGCCAGACCCCGTTCCAGGGCGAGGAAAACCACTGCCACCACTGCGGCAACAAGCTCAGCGGTTACATCCGCGTAGAGCGGATCATCTTCAACCACGCGCAAATGATGGCCCTGCTCGACTGCCTGAGCCTGGTGCTACCACTCAGCGATGACCAGGTGAGCCACACCCGCGCTCAGCTCGTACGGATGGCGATCGAGCGCCAGGCCTCGATCAGCTCGGACCATCCGGTAGTAGCGGAATTCTGGGAGGTCTACGAGTACCTGCAGGGCCTCGACGCCGATGGTCCGGTGGTGAACCACAGCAAGAAAGACCACGTGATCGCCATCAACCTCAACGACTTCGTCAAATGCGCGGCCGAGCACCGCCAGAAGCTGGCCGACATCAACGAGTTGCGCGATCGGCTCAAGGATTCCCGCTCCCACAAGCTCATCGAGGTCAACAAGGCCGTCGACAGTGCCGTGCGTTCCCACCAGGCCAAGAGCAGCAATTACACGATCACCAAACAACCCATCGTCAAGTGCTGGATCTTCCAGGCCTGAACAAGGAGCCACCATGCTGATTCACGTTTTGATGGGCAATGCTGGCGGCTGCGGGCAGAGCCAACTGCAGCAAGAGCGGGATCGTCTGGCCCAGGCCGGCAAGGACCATTCCATCGTCAACGCAGGTGCCTATGCCGGCGACGGCTTGCTCTCGATCCTGGAAGTGCGATTCCACGCCGGGCAGCGGGAGATTCTGGTCGACGACTGCACCAGGGAGCAGATCCTTGAAGTTCTGGCCTGGCAGAGCTGTGGGGAAGACGACGACAGGTTCGACGGCCTGGTCGTCCACCTCGCCCGTCGTGACTGAATTCGAAAGAAGTGGTGCCAAGGAGTTGCAGCTCCCCGGCACCCGCCAAAACCCAAGGAGAAACAACATGCAAGCAGAAACCCCCGAAGTCGGCACGCCGAAGGCTAACACAATGCGTTATGACACCCTGGTAATCCGCGGCGCCTCTGGCAAGACAGTCCCACCGGAAGTGGACGGCGGCGAGGTTGTAGCCTGGAGCATGGGCCATGGCCTTGCGGCCATGGATGCGCTGGAGGCATTCGTAGATGACCTGGCAGACGGCAGATATCACGGGCTGGCGAAGGGCGCTACCGATGCCCTCAATCTGATGCGCCGGCGCCGAGCCACTGGCTGGGACGCCGACGTTGTTGCGGAGGAACCACCTGCAGACTGGCAATCGGCTGTTTCCCGCGCCGAAGCGATGGCCCGCGAGGTGTTCGGCGAGGAAGACGACAACGCCATGCAAGCCATTGATTACATGGCCGGGCTGCTTCTGGCATTTGAGCCGGCCCGCACCTCTGCACATCCTGGAAGAGCTCCGGTTGATCAGCTGGAACAGGCAGGCCGATAAGATCAAGGTTACCGCCAAAGGGCGCCACTACATTTGGCTCGCCTTCAAATGCCGGCCAAACACATGACGTAACTGCCCTAGAAAATTTGCTCACAACTTCTAATAACCACCCCGCCGGCTCTCAAGCACAATGCCGGCGGGCACATCTGCGAGACACAGCATGGGGACCACCACCAGCGACGTTCTGAGCTTTGAGGATCTTCAGCGAATCACTGGCTACCAACGCCGATCGGACGTTGAGCGAACCTTGATCCAGCAGGGTATACGCATGTTTCGTGGCAAGTCCGGGCCCTGGACTACCATTGACCTTATCAACCGTGCCGGCGGCGTAAGCCCTGGCCACCCGGAGCGATACGACGCCGACATCCTATGAAGAAGGCCCGCAAGCGGAAGCATAATCCGCACATCCCAAGCCACATCGACCAAGCCGCGCTCCCCGCGGCTATTTACTTTGACCAACGCGGCTCAGGGATCTGGTACACCTCGCACCGTGACGAAAACGGTAAACAGTGCCGGCGAAACGTGGCACCGGCGGACGCCACCCTGGCCGAGCTGCACCGCATCATGGACGAGTTCGGCAATACCGATCGCGAAACCCTGCGCTACCTGTGCCAGCAGTTTCACGAAAGCCCCAAGTTCAAGGATGAACTCTCGGCCCGCACCAAGGAAGACTACGACTATTGCCGCAATGTCCTGGTAAACCAGGACACCAGGATGGGCAAGCCTTTGGGCGACCTAGCCGTGCGCCGGTTTTCCCCCGCCCTGGTGCAACGGCTGGTAGACAAGATCGCCGCCGAGGGTACCCCGTCGAAAGCCGCTCATGTGCTTCGCTACCTGCGCCGCGTCCTGCAATGGGGCCGGAACCGGGGCTATGTGGATAGCAACCCCGCCCAAGGCGTTGAGGCGCCAGCCGAACGTAAGCAGCGGCGCCTGCCGTCCGTGGCGGTAATGGAAGACATGATCGATCGGGCCAAGGCGCTCGGCCGACTGCATCGCAATGAGCCAGGCAGTTGCCCGGCATACCTGAGTATTGCGATGGAGCTGGCTTACCTGTGCCGGCTCCGTGGCATTGAGGTTGTCACCCTGACCGACGCGAACGAGCTGGAGGAAGGGGTTCAGACCAACCGCCGGAAAGGCAGCCGGGACAATATTGTCCGTTGGACTCCACGCCTGCGCGCTGTGTGGGACGAGGCCAAGGCCTGTCGGTTGCAGATCTGGACTGCTCGCAAGTTCCCCACTCCCCTGCGTCCTGAGCGGCGGCCGCTGATCGTCGGCAGCCAGGGCATGGCCCTGAGCAAGTCGGGGCTGGACACCGCCTGGCAACGCTTCATGACGAAGGCAGTTGAAGCGGGTGTGCTCCTTGAAGAGGAGCGCTATGGCCTGCACGATCTTAAACGTCGGGGCATCACCGACACCCCAGGCACACGGGCGGAGAAGCAGCAGGCCAGCGGCCACCGCGACGAAGCCATGCTCGACATCTACGACCTCAGCCTGCCGCTTGTAGACCCTTCCGATACACCAAAACCACCTCGCACCCTCGCGTAACAAGCCCTCATATCCCCCTGAAAACATTGGCGTTCCAGGCGCCTGCGCGTAACAAGGAAGTCTCCTAAGTCATTGATTTCCTTGTTGTGTGCAGGTGCCTTGTAATCAGTAGGTCCCGGGTTCGATTCCTGGTGCCGGCACCATACGCAGTACTCAAAAGGCTCACCGAAAGGTGGGCCTTTTTTGTTTCCAGCCCACGCCCCAGAGCCCCGCTCAACTCGCTCGATGTAGGAGCGGCTTCAGCCGCGAATGCGGTGGTGGCTGCAACGTTGAATACCCAGGAAATCTCGCCAGCAGGCCCCCTCCGCGGATGAACCCGCTCCGTCGCGTGGACCAATGCAGGACCCTTGCCTTGCGATGGGCTGCGCAGCATCCCCAGCAATCTCAAATGGCGCATTCTCTGACCATCAAGAAAAGTCCCCACACACAAACGCTTTGACTTGCCCATCGAGCCCACCTAAGATTTTATCGTAAATTTTAGATATTTCTGCTGAGGCAAGCCCATGCCGCTTCAATTCCATGAAAGCCCCTTCCACGCCACCCACGATGCAGAAACGGCCAGCAAAATGGCCTTGAAAATGGACCTTTCCATCTTCATTACCGACTGCATCAAAAAAATGGGCCTCAAACAACACGAGGCGGCCGCCAGGCTGAACGTAACCCAGTCCCGGGTATCCGAGTTGGCTAATGGCAAAATCGAGAAATTCACTTTGGACGCCATGATGGACATGCTGGACAAGCTTGGCTTTCGCACCAGCCTGAACCTTCCCACAGACGATGGCAGTTCACCTCCCCAGATTGTGATCACTCAAGCGCCGGGCGGCTAAATCCTGTACCCCATCTTGCGCAACTCGTGCTTGAGCTCCTTCATACGCTCTTGGGCGACCTGCATCGCGTGCCGGTCGGACCTGTTGGTCGTTTTTACGAACGAATGCAGCACAACGACCATGTCCGCGAACTTGGCCACATACACGCATCGGAATGCCGGGCTGCCGTTTATGATGAGCTCGATCGCCCCCGCCCCTACTGATTCCGTCAATGACTTGAACGGCCGAACAGGGTCCTGGCCATACTGAATGCGCCGCAGGTCCTTGCCGAAATCGTCCTGAACGTCCTTGGGCAGTTCTTTGTACTCACGCTCCGCGGCTGCACTTACAAAGGCAAATTTTTTCAATGGTCTACCCACGGCGAGATAGTGCGTTTGGGGGCGGCATCGTTGCCAGAGGGTGGGGAATTTAGCGCAGTCGCTTGCAGTTGGTGGGAATAGAAATGTTGCGCGGTTTAAGCTTGAAATATCGTGTTGCGTCCTACCTGCTGAAACGAGTTCGATCTCTAACTCGGCAACTTGAGGTGACCTGAATGTGGCGTTCGTACAGGATGCCAAACTGTGAAAACGATTTCCGCGAACCGGGTGAATGCGGCATACGGGGCGATGGGCTACGACACCTAAGTGGATATCTGCGGCCACGGGTTCCGAGCCATGGCGTGCAGTGCGCTGGTCGAGTCCGGGCTGTGGTCGGAGACGGCTATCGAACTGCAGATGAGCCACAAGGAACGCAACAACGTGCGCGCCGCCTATACCCACAAGGCCGAGTTCCTCGAAGAGCGCCGGATGATCATGACCTGGTGGAGCCGGTTTCTGGAGGCGAACCGCGACGACCATGTGACGCCGCATGAGTTTGCTAAGCAAACGGGCAAGAACGTCACGCGCCTACGCAGCGCCAAGAGGACCGAGTAGCCCGCCGCACCACCATCTCAAACTCGCTGTGAAGTTACCCACAGCACCGCATGAAGCTCCTCCGCGCGGGTCCTTTCAAACGGGGCTGCAAAGCCGCCCCGTTTGAAAGGACCATACCTAAGAAAAAAACCGCTGGCACAGCGTACGTCTGTGGAAAACCAGTGATGTCCACCGGGGGATAGTTTTATCCACAGGCGCTAAATCCCTGAAATCGCTTTGCTTGACGAACATTGTCCACAGGCGTAGACCGGAAGTTGCAAGCGCTGTCGATGACAGCACCCCAGGTGACCCGAACCTTAAAGGTCACGCCGCTCTGGCGGAGGTTCTCCCCAAGGGCGATTCGCATCCGGCAGCTCGCCCGGTCACTACTCATGTGATGGATGCTCTTACACACATAGCGCTCGTGCGCCAGATACACCGTACCTCGCTGCCCTGCAGCAACCTATCCGTTTGGCCGAATATTGCGCCAACCTGTGCCCGTCTCTTTCTTCTGGAAAGAGACGGGCACTTCTACCACTGCTGCAGCCCTGATCGCACAAGGCTTTGCGGCATTCCCCCTCGTGACAATCGGCGTGACAAACGCCGATGTCACCAGCAACAGCGCTGTAGATGATGGTGCCGCAGACCAAGGAATGGACTGCACCTGACTGACAGTCAGGGATGCCCCGGTCATCGCACCGCTGCGTTCTCCCGGCTCAGGATCTCGCGGCACTGGTCTCGTCAGCCAATGCAGCCTCTACCCGCCCACCGGTAACGGTGCTCAGGAGGCCAGATCATGAGATGCCCTCGCTCCCGGACGTAAGGAGCCGCCAGTCCCGCGTTAGAGGACATCCCCACAGGTCGCAGAGGCCTTGATCCCTGATAACACTCAGCATTCTTGGCGGGATGACGTGGGGCGAGCATCGGAGAACGGCAGATGAGGTGACCGACATGGCATTGGTGGGTAGACGCGATGGTCGCAATTTCGGTTATGGCAGGCAATTGAGCTACACAGGGCCGCAGGCGCTTAAGGACATGTTCGGCGGTGGCCACTACGGTACGGTCAAAGCGCACAGTGATCGCTGGCAGGCATTCGTGAAGTGGTGCCGCTCCGAACAGGGGGCCGGTATCAATGATGCGCGCCAAATTGATCGAAAGGTGTTGGCCGACTATGCGGCGTATCTGCGCGACGCGATTGGGCGCGGTGACCTGGCCGTCAGCACCGCACAAAATCGGCTATCCAGCGTTAACAGGACCATGGCAGCGCTTCGCGGTGATCAGTACGTGAAGTTGCCCAGCCCGAGCAAGGCATTGGGCATCCAGCGCACCGGTGTTCGACAGTCGGTGCCGCAAGGCCAAGACCGCAAACAGGTTAAGCAGATCGTCAATGCACTTTGCAACCGTGGTCAGAGACGGTCCGCAGCGATCGTCCTGTTGGCGCGAGCGACCGGAATGCGGTTGAGAGAGGCTATCTTGGCTGACCTGCCACGGCTAAACCGTGAAGCTAACGAGCTAGGCAGGATTAACATTCAAGATGGCACTAAAGGCGGCCGCGCCGGCGCCTCGGCACATCGCTGGATTACGGTGGACGACCATATCCGTGGCGCGCTTGAGTTTGCGAAGCAAGCGTCGCCTGCTGATAGCCGAACCCTCATTGCTTCGAACGAAAGCTACTTGAGCATTCTTCAGGAGATCATCTGTCCTGCACGCTACACCATTCATGCACATAATCTCAAAGGCTTACATGAGCTACGAGCGGCGTATGCATGTGAGCGCTACAAGCAAATCACCCAACATCCAGCACCTATAAACGGTGGTGAATGCTACAGGCTAAATCAGCGCCTTGATCGAGCGGCCCGGGTACAAATCGGCTATGAGCTGGGGCATGGTCGGATCGATGTGGTAGCTGCCTACATCGGAGGGCGGATATGAGTCAGTCCTTCGATATGGAACTGTTCTTGGCTGGCGTGCTGACCGGGTCGCGCGCAACGCGGGAACGTCATGTGCGCCAAGCGAAGATCATTCAGGCTGCAATCGCTGACCGCTGGCAGCGGGAAAACCCTTGGACTTGGAAAAAGAAGCATGTAGTGTGGTTTCTTGAGACTCGCTTGAGCGAACACAGTCAGGCAACGCAGTATTACTACATGCTGACGGTCCGGCTGCTAGCTCGACGTTTAGAAACGTCATGGGTTTTCAAGCTCTGATGGGGACCTGGTCCTGATGCTTGGGCTGAAACGTGGCGGTGCTTAGTCTGATCTAAACATTTGGATAAGTAAGGAAAAAAGTTGCCTCAAGTTCCTAGGCTTTGAGACGCCTCTAATATCTTTGATGTCGCGCGGGTTGTCACCTAGTGCGACTAACTATATTCATGAAGAAAAACCACCGAGCTTTATCGACTCTACTAGCAAGTCTCTTGCCAACGAAATTCGCGAACAGTAGACTTATATTCTTATACCTTGACAACGGGTGTAGTCCGTCGCTACCAGGAGCACAGGCGAGTTAGTTTCAGCGCAGAGCGACGACAGGCCGGGGTCAGCATGAAAAGCTACTGTGAGCAGAAGGCGCGTGCACTTGGGAGACGGTACCTTATTATGTCGAAATTGAGGAAGAGATCTGAGTCATGTGGTCTGAGAACACTAACAAGGTGGCGGCCGATCAATCTTCGAATTAATGCACCACTGATTTAATGCATACAGATGTTTGAAACTAACCCGAGCGTCAGACTCGCAATCAATGTAATTTTAAACTTGGCTTAGCCTAGACGCACTCAAATGCTTGACGCAAAGCATCCAACGCATTCATTTGTTTATTAGCTATATGACAGCAGATTAAGGCGAAAAAAAGTAATCATCACATAAAAATGGCAAAGATCGGTTTTGCATACTAGATGGATCATCTTTGCCCACGGATTTCTCAGCTGTTTCAACCCGCTTAAAAATTTATTCTTAAGGTGAACACAGTGCTTTCACTAATCCGGTCAATCTGTTCCCTGTTGCGTTTGAATTCTGCGCAGTGGCTGCGAGCATTTCAAACATTGGCTTTTTGAGAAAACCATAGTCATTAATCGCTGGACATATTGAGGCCCATTTCGCCAGTGCTTCACTCGCCTCTTGATTGTTAGTTACAGCTATGTTGCTTTCTTGCGCCCACTGCGCAAAGTCATCAAGCCATGTTTTGTATTCAGCATCTAGCAAACTCTCTTTATATCTAAAACGTATCTTGAAAACATCATCCCAAGTTTTAAATTCCGGGTCATTGGGTACGAAGTCAATCCGCCAGTTAGGTAGTTGACCGTTCTGGCCGCTTCCAAATGGAGCGCTATTTAGAAGGGATATGCGAGCGGTTTTCTGGCCATAGGGATAAACGCATGCTCTTGCGACGCCCTGCGGAGTTTTAAGCATGTCAATAGCTAGTTTGAAACTACTATTGCATCTGCCGCACATCGGCACTAAATTTGGCAGGTGGGCGCCAAAGATTGGATATAGTGATATGGCCAAATAGTGATCCAAGGCATGGCGCGGCATATCCGGATGCGGGGCATCAAATCGGTCTATACCGCAAAATGGACATAGGTGGCCAGGCATTGATCTGTATACGTCTTTATATAGTTTGTCGCGGATCTTTTCACTACTTGGGTCATCTGGGTCGTGCTGCAGTTCACTTAAAAGACCAAAACCGAATTCATATAAAATCTTTAATGCGCCTTTATATTCATCCGTTACATTAAGGTTATAGAGGGATATACTGGAAACTGTATTATTATAAGTGGATGCATTCGCTATTATGCTGAGCGCATTGTTGGCTTGAGCCGTCGTAAGATTTAGTGAGGCTAGCGTTAAAGATTGATAACGTGTTCTGATACCGTGCCTTTTTTTTAACTGCGCAGAGTATTTTGCCGGCATCAATGCTGTCCAGCTCCTTGCCTGAACTTGGGCTACTCTGGAAGAAAGCGTTTCTTTGACCAACTCAGTTAAAAAGTCTTGTAGCCAGTTTAGTTTATTATCTGGCGGCGAGTAATTATAGAGCAACTACTTTTCTCCATCCTTGATTTGATTAAGGTGATCGATCAAAAACGCTTTCTCAACGGATGAGCCAATTCGATTAAGTGCGCTTTCAATTTCTTCAGCCTCGCCATGATCCATTAGCCGAGTGATTTCGTTGTGTGCCATCGCTGATATTGGGGGATCAATTCCAAAGCAGTCTTTTAATATTCGGTCAAACGTGGCGCCAAATGTTTCATTCTTAGGGCTGCCGGTCTCAATTCCGTATGATGTTCTTTTGAAGATAATTACCTCTTCTCGCCTCATATCTGACGGCACGAAGGGTGCGTGAGAGGTTAAGACTACTTCCCTAGAAGATGTCTGTGGTACAGGTATAGATGTTAGGCGATTGATGAATTTAACACGCCATTGAGGATTGAAGTGCGACTCAGGCTCGTCTAGTAAAAATAACGCATTGGGGTCGGTGATCATAGAGAATACCCCAAATATCTGTGCTTGCTGATGCTCTCCGTCAGAAAGCGCAACATAGTCAACAGGGTCATCTCCAGATTTACGCGAATGGAAGCGAACTTCTTCAAATCTGAAAACTTTATTTTCATCCTGCGGTTCAGGAAGCCGTGTAGCGAATCGCCCTCTAGATATCTGACGAACTAATCGGGAACGAACCTTTTTTTGAATAGCCAGGTCATTCAACATTGCAAATTTATGGAACGATTTGTATAGATCCGAAGCACTTTTCCAATGTGAACGAAAGGCCGCACGGGTTTCGTCGTCGACCAGAAAGTCTAGTGTATATGTATCTGTAGAAGAATCATGGTTTTGACAGGTCGAGCAGGATCTCAACTTCGTTAAGATGTCCTCGAGCTCCTGCGTCAGCTTAACACCACGGCGACCATTAATAGGCTTCGTGCGAGTTATGGTCGATGGTTCCAGCTGGATGATACAGCGCCAAGATGCAAGACCATTAAGCGCGGCATGTTCCAAAATCTTGTTGCAAAGAATTTCTGAGCCAAGCATCAGATTGGCTATCAAAACCTCTAAGTTAGTTCCGTAGTCGATAAGAAGCAAACGGTTGTCTGGGACTTTTGTCTCTCGCCTTTCCAAACTCAAGGCAGCAGATGTAACATCTTTAGCGTATGCTGCTCGGCTCTTGAAGAATGGTAGACTTAGAGTTTCATTATCCCCCGATGTGTAACCAACAATGATCGGAGGAAGCAGCTCCCCATAGAGTGGAGTAGTATGGATCACATCAACCCAACCCTCAGTCGAGAGCATCTCCATGCGTACTGCTGAACGACGTTTCTGAGATGCAGCTCTAGACAGCCTAACTCTGCGACTATTAGATTCGCCAACATCTAAGTCATAAACTATTTTGAATGCTAGCCCCCTGTTGGGTTCTGCTCTCTCTTCATGAGGAGCATGGTAATGCCAAGCATCTTGAAATATTTCAGCAATTGTTTGTAGAAGCTGAGATTTTCCGGACCCGTTGGGGCCAACCAAGCACAAAGTTGAGAAGTTTTGTCTGTCATCTGTAACTTCGCGCTCTAGCGACAATCTTAATCCATTAAGTAAGTTGCCGCATGCCTCCGCCTCATAAATTTTCAAGTAAATAATTTTCATTTTGCGCGCCTAAGAACAATCGAGCGACTTTGCTTGTCAAACTCTTGAGATAACATCTTAGGATTTCCTGTGAGCAATTTAAAAACTGCATCCCTTAGAGGCTCGTATTCAACTCTCATTTTACTTGAAAGCACTTCAAATCCGACACCCTGGGGCTGCATAAGATCAATATGCTCTAGAATAGAGCTTTCAATATCTTCAATAGAGTCCCAGTCCATTTGTAAAGTAAGATCCTCGAGGTTATTTTCTTTTGTTGGTCGAGTAGACTGAGCTAAAACGCTGTGAGATGCCGAGTTACCAAGCCACACGTCCCTTATCTTTTCTCTAAGAGCCTTGGCATTGAATTTTGCTTTCTCAAGATACTCGGAGGACAGAAAAACTTCAGCCTGTAATTTTTCAAGCGTATCAACAATGGTTTTTTGCTTTTCGATTGAGGCCAGTGGGACAATGAATTTTTTTAACCTAGCTGCACTAAGGTTGTTAATCCCTGTACTAGATCTAGCAGCCTTCTCTACCATTTTTAGAAATGGTCCACTTTTTACCAGCTGCAATAAATAACCACCCAGTACTCCCTGCTTTGGACGAAGACGAAGCAGATAACCTGCAAAAGCATATGTTGCGTGTAGTTCATAGACTAAGGCTGCCCGCCCTACGAGTGAAAGGCTGCCGTTAGATCTGATCATTAGTACATCACCATCACTAAGCTGGTACTTTTCAATATCTGATTTTTCTATTGGTGTGTACTTAAGATCAGAAGTGTCGATGTCACCATTTGAACTAATGTTAGGAATTCTAAGCGTTGGGACGCCTATTCCGCCGTAGCTGCTTTTTTGAGTTGTGCCGTAGTCGATGGATTCTAGCAATTGGTCTAACGAGGTTTTAACCTCGCAGTTTTTCCAAATCAACCTTGTTCTTAATGCATTTGTCAAATCTGATGCCGCATTTCTGTGCGTATCTACTGCATGCTCTACGCTTGCAACGGCCAAGGCAAGCTTCTCGTCGCGATCACAGATTTCCGTTTGCACCTCAATGGGCGGCAGATCAATTTGATAACCTGCCACTGTATCGTATGAGGTCCTAGGTCTATCACCTTTAACTCTATTGCTTATATACTTAGAAAAGTCTTCGCTTAACAATATCATCAATAGATATCTAGACAGTATGCGCGATGAACAGCGCATAACAAGAAATTCAGCGGATGCTGAACCATTGAATTCTGCGATTGCTGACTTTCTTAGGTAAGGGCGAAGACGACCGTATAGAACATCACCCGTCTCAAATTTTGAAACTCGACTTTTTACACTGGTGATTTGAGATACTTTACCCAAGACACCCTCGTGAGGAATGATGTCCTCCAGCCCAATAAAATGAGAGTCCGTAGGTAATTCTCCTGGCAAAGCAGATTCTCGGACTTGATCTATTAAGTCGCCAAGACGAACCTTCACCTTGGCCTCGGTTTTAGGGTGTGACATCTAAGTCTCGATTACTAATTATTGAATCTATCGATATATCAGTTCCACTTATAATAGTACTGATTTCAGAAAGTGCAACGCGTGCGTCGGTGAGGGCATCATCCATTTGGGCTAGTAAATCTGCTAAATCTGGGTCGTCTTCGCTGGTTTCTTCCTCCGCCCATCGGATATCAAGATCGTACTTCCTTGCGCGGACGTCATCCTTCGAAAAAGATTTAAACCGCACAGATTCCGTTCTAGGTGAACGACCGTAAGAGTCATCGCCAAAGGATTTGATGAAATCTTTGAAGTCATCATCTTGGAGTGCCTTTCTTTTACTGAAGACGGGCATTCCTGTACGTAAGTCATAAATCCACAGCTTGTCAGAAACGGGCTGCTCCGATGTTGGCTTGTTAAAAAACAAAACGTGTGTGCGTACGCCTGGAGCGTAAAAGATGCCCGTCGGCAGGCGCAATATTGTGTGTAAGTCGAGTTTCTCGATCAAATACTGTCTAACTTGAGTCCCAACTCCTGGCTCGAACAGAACATTATCAGGGACAACTACCGCAGCGCGGCCGCCGGGAGCAATTGCTAAACTAATGTACTGCAAAAAGGCAAGTTGTTTATTGCCGGTCGGGTGCGGTAGATCCTCGCGGCGTTTTCGTGCTCCGCCTGTACTGACACCGAAGGGCGGGTTGGCCAAGATTAAATCGGCCTCTGGCAGTCCTTCAGAATCTATTGTTAAAGCATCACCATGTATTACTCTGCCATTCATTCCATGAAGATAGAGGTTCATTAAGCAAAGTCGGAAGGTATCTCTTTCAATCTCAATACCCTGATACCGCCGATGCTGTAGGGATTGTTGGCTCGAGTAACGGTGTGCCGCGATTAAAAACCCACCAGTACCGACCGCAGGATCTTGAATGATTTCTTTGTCCTGAGGTTTCATAACTGAAACCATGGTGTTGACAAGGGGTCTTGGTGTGAAATATTGGCCTGATCCTGACCTTGCTTCAGTTGCATTTCGCTCTAACAAGCTTTCATAAATGAGGCCGAGTGCATCCCTATCGCAAACATGCCAGTTTATCGCTTGAATCCCATTGACTACTTTATTGAGATTTTCATCGTGAGAAAAAACTGTAGTTGGGAAAGAAAAAATACTTCTCAGATTTTCATCGGAAACGTCTTCCCCGAGACGGGTGAGTAACTTCCTATAGAACCCAAGCATGCCTGCCCCGCGTGCATCTAGCAGATCGTCCCATCTGCAACCCTTGGGAATTTCTGCTTCTACGCCTAATTGCTTGGCATTCTTTAAAAATAGAAGATAGGTAAGTTCGGACAGATACTTATGGTATACAATCCCATCGTCCCGCAAAACGTGGCATAAGCTCCAGAGTCGTCCAGCAAGATCTTCTTGATCAGTCACGGCCACGGCACATCCCCCTCACGAGGTTTTTCGTAAATTCTTCATATTACCTCATTGGATACATTCCAGCGATCCTTGATGCCCCAAGGTTTTAATCTCGCGAATGGGCTGGAAAGGCAACGCCAAAATGCATCAGAAACCCACGCTCCTTGCGCCTTCAGGCCGTGAGCTGGAGCTAGCCACCTAGGAATGGGGGCTGTGGAGGCTGCAGGGGCGTTATAGGCATGAATTTTGGCGCTAGCATGGGCGAAATGTGACTGCTCGGCCGGGCTCGTTCTACGACCGGCGCGCGCAAAAGCTTCGCGAGAAGAGGCCTAGCTCTCTTTTCCTCAGAAGCAGGCTCGCCTTACAAACGATTTTTTACTTTTGGTGATCTTGAGACCATTGACAGGGTTCGCTCGGAAAATGAAGCTAATGTCTGGTTAAGTCTTGAAGGCGCTCCTCGAAATCATGCTGCTTTGCCCCGGCCAGCAGCGTAACATGCCTTGTGAGGACTTGATTTAAACCTCTTTCGAGGCTCTTTGGCCATAACAAGATGGATGACATAGCATGGATTCGCAGAACGAAATTGAAGAGTTTACCCGTCGCGACCGAATCAAGGTAAATATGCGATTGACTCCTGAACAAGTTGAACTCTTCAGGGAGTGGGCAGCAAGTGTTCCAACT
This sequence comes from Pseudomonas juntendi, assembly GCF_009932375.1. Classification (GTDB taxonomy): domain Bacteria; phylum Pseudomonadota; class Gammaproteobacteria; order Pseudomonadales; family Pseudomonadaceae; genus Aquipseudomonas; species Aquipseudomonas juntendi. Next base: position 1,689 of record NZ_BLJG01000001.1, on the reverse strand, counting down.
TTATATTTTTTGGATATTTGTGTGGTTGGCGCAACAAAACTATCCAGTGATCAACTTGTAAAGAGCGAGCGTAAAGCCAAAATTGTCAACCACCTTCGGTCTATAGACAAACCTCAAAATGGCATCTCTTATCTTTTTGCTTTGATGGAAAAAGTAAGTGATTCACGTGGAATAGCTTCAGACATCGAATTAGAAGAACGCATACTAGGCGACCTATCTGCAATGCGGGCATTCTTCAAGCATGCCCATGTGTACGAGCCCGACGACTTCGTGATTCAGTTCCTTCGAGAGTTGAGGCGCACTGCAATCGAACTTGAGCGGCCAAACTACGTTAAATTTCTTGAGACAATCAACGATAGAATTGGTATTAGAGAGCCAGTCGCCAAAACTCTCAGGCTTGATAAATCAGAGGAAATTGTCTCTCTTGCGTGTTCTTTAAATGTATACCCTCAGCATCCTATTGTTACCATAGTATTGGCCTGTCTATATGGAAATAGGGCTGCTAAAAAATTACTGAAGCTCAAAGCAGATCCTGCCAAATTTAATGCTGAAAATGTGTTAGCTGATATCATGGCGATCACCAGATTCGCTAAGCAAAAGCTCCACATCGATAAGGCTAGCCATCCAGATGGTGGAAGATACAAGAATACGTCATTCATCACTGATGATGACGGTCTCATTGGCATTATTGGTTGCTTTCAGCCTGAGCATATGACAGTCCAAGCCACGAGCGAAGGTGCCACTACGCGCTATACCCTGACCGTTGAGCTACAAAAACTTTTGACCGAAATTGAAGCTGATGAGTACGAGAAGATTTGCCACCTTCTGACAAGTAGCCTTCCTGCTGTGTCGGAAGAATAGTTCTTCACCGCCAAAGTGCCTATAACTAATTTCGGATATAGGCACGCGCTCGCGCGCCTCCGAGCATGAAGCTTCATAACTAACCCAGCAGCAATTTTTCCTGTAAAGTGATTGGGTGACGGTTCCCTGAGTGTGCCTGCGGCGCAGGCTGGGGCGTAGGCTTACTTTGACCATTTTTTAGTTTGCGAGAGCCTGAGTTCAACATGTAGCTTTAAATGGCTAAGTCGTGCTTCAGTGTACTTTCTCAAGATAAGTAGAAAACTTCTTTTGTGCCGGGGAGAGAAGACTCATTATCTTGCTGGTATAGCCAAGCACTGTGCTCGAAAAACTTGTAGATTGTTGCTATTACAGACGTCCTACGCTTTGTGAGATCTTGGACGCCGAGGGCAATCGATCCCACCATAGCCATCCCCCTGTACCAATTCTTAGAAAGCGCCGAGGTCCCAGGATAGTTTTAGAGATAGACGGTTTATTAATTAAGAATAAAATATATATAAATTAGATATTTAAAATTTTTTTCGACTCCTGGTGCCGCACCATACGCAGTACTCAAAAGACTCACCGCAAGGTGGGCCTTTTTTGTTTTCAGCCCACGCCCCAGAGCCCTGCTCAACTCGCTTGATGCAGGTGCAACTGTCTTTCTCAAAATTTGAAAAGCCTGTGCGATTCATTGTGGGAGCGGGCTTGCCCGCGAAGCAGGCGACGCGGTGTCTGGCACCGGCTGCGCCGGTGTTCGCGGGCACGCCCGCTCCCACAGGAACCGTGTAATCTTCGAGTCCTGCATTTTGGCTGTTGATATACGCCCTCTTCGGCTGAGGTTGCACCAGA